>CANQWO010000003.1 GCA_947627565.1 uncultured Clostridia bacterium | reverse complement strand
TTCACGGGCAACGTGTAGTAGATGAGCCCCTCTTGGTTCGTACCCAAAACGAGATAATGGGTCTCTTTTTCAGCCAACTTGACGCTCTGATTCGAGTCTGTGGGCGCATAGGAGATCGTGAGCGACTTCGTGAGCCCGGTGGGAGTCTCGCCGCGCATCATCTTGCCCACAAGCGTGACGGAGCCCGCCTCTTTGAACGTGAGCGTGCTGCCCTTAAGCTCTGCCGCATCGCCCTCCACGCTGTAAGAAATCGTATCCGTGTGCGCGGGAGAGATCGCGACGACGATATCTGTGCCGATCGTGAACGACGCTTTGTCCGTCATGATGTTGACGGTCTGCACGCCGCCATAGGTGAAGGTGACATTCTCGGCATTGCGGCCGACAGTGGCCGTCTTGCGATTTCCGAGGCCTCCCGATGCAGAGAATTTCGCCGCTTCTTCGGTGTATTCCGTAGCAAAGGTGACTTCGAGGGCGTCAAGCTCCTTAGAGAACGAGAAACTGTCCGTGAAGGATGTGGCGTTGTTTTGGCCCTTCTTGCTTTGAGCATTTGTAGCGGTGACAACGATCCGCTTGCCTTCCATTGCACCGTTTTCACCGTTTACCGTGACGGTGAACTTGACGGATTCTGCCGTCGTACCCTTGGTGTCGACCTCGCCGTCAAATGTGAATGCGATCGCATCGGCGGGAAGAATGTTATCGACATAGACTTCGGCAGTGTAGGTCTTGACTTCGCCGCCCGCATTGGGGGTAACGGTGATCGTGACCGTCGCAAAGCCGCCCATAACGGGGACGATTTGGTGCGTACCGCTCTCGTCTTTCACTTCTACTGCGGTCCCCTTCGTGACCTCGTAAGTTACTTTTGCGTCGCCGGGTTCGGTGAATCGAATGATACCCTTGTCGTTTTTCCCACTGCCCATACGGAGAAGGAGGGTTTGCTTCGTCTGTGTATCGGAGAGCTCGACGTCCTTGTCCTCTGCGCCACGAGGTGCGTAAGCGATTTCAATTACTTTATCCAGCTCGGAAAGAGTGGTGCCGTCTTTGGCGAGAAGTGAAATCTTTACCTTGACATTGCAGGCCTCGTCTGTATTTTTGATCGCCAACTTGCCGCCATTGTTGCCATTGGGCGTGAAGTCTGCGAATTGGTCGCCTTCGGTAATCGTATAGACGACGGTATTCGTATGGTTTGCGGGAAGAATCGTAAGATTGACGACGGTCTCCTCGCTCTCAGCCGTTCCCGTGATGAACGTGAGAGCAGATTGCCATGTGGAAATCTTGGCGGCGTCGGATCCCTTGTGGGAGATCGCGACGCTCGTGGCGTTGCGCGCGATGGTGCGCGTGGTGCTCGCAAGCCCGCCGTTTGCGCCGAGTTTGGTCGCCTCTTCGCCGTATTCCACGCCAAAGGTGACCTCGAGGGTGGAGAGATCGCTGTTGAAGAGAATGTTGCCGCTCTGCGTCAATGCGCTCTCGGCCGCCGTCGCATCCGTCGTATTGCCGTATTTCACATACAGCTTCTTGCCTTCCATCGCACCGTCTTCGCATTCTACGGTGACGGTGTAAGGCACGGCTTTGAGGGCCGTCGAAAAATAATTCGTGCAAGGATCATTACTGCCATTAAACTTCACGACGATGCCGTCACTCGTCACCGGGCGGTCGACATACACGCGCACGGTGTAGGTCGTGGCTTCCGCTTTGGCTTTGGGAGTGACTGTGACCGTGACATCCGCAAAGCCGCCTTTCTGCGGAACAACGTACCATGCGCCGCCACGATTTTCAAGTTTGACGGCCGCATCGGCCCCCTCTGCGACTGCGTAGCTGACCTCTGCGTCTGCGGGTTCGGTGAAGTAGAGCACGCCCTCTTCTTTTGCGTTCGCCGTATCCTTCAGAAGAAGGTTGTAACCCGCGGTAGTTTCGTTTTCGATCTTGACGCTCCTATTCGCATTTTCGGGCGCATAGGAGACGACGACCTCTCTGCTCGGTGATTCGACAGGGGTATCGTCTTTGGCGAGGAGCGAAATCTTTACCTTGACGCTGCAAGCCGCATTCCGATGTTCCTGTTTGATAAACAGTTGCCCATTCCCGTTGATATCCGCATATTCATTGCCTTCGGTTATCGTGTAGACGACGGTATTCGTATGGTTTGCAGGCGTAATGTTCAGATAGACGGTCTTCTCTTTTTCATCTTGCTCGGTCGCTTTCGTAACGAACGCGAGAGAAGTCTGCCATGTGGAGATCTTGACGACGTCGGCATTGCCGTTGTAGGAGACGGCAATGTTCTCGGCGTTGCGCGTGATGGTGCGCTTCGCGCTCGAAAGTCCGCCGGTTGCGCCGAGTTCGATCGCATCTTCGCCGTATTCCACGCCAAAGGTGACTTCGAGAGTGGAGAGGTCGCTGTTGAAGAGAATGCTGCCGCTCTGCGTCAATGCGCTCTCGGCTACCGTCGCATCCGTCGTGTCGCCGTATTTCACATACAGCTTTTTGCCTTCCATCGCACCGTCTTCGCATTCCACGGTAACGGTGTAAGACACGGAGGAGAGAGTCGTTCCGAAGGAGTTCGTGCAGTCGCTTCCCTCAAACTTCACTTTGAAGTTATCACTCGTCACCGGGCGATCGACATACACGCGCACGGTGTAGGTCGTGGCTTCCGCTTTAGCCTTGGGAGTGACGGTGACCGTGACATCCGCAAAGCCGCCTTTCTGCGGAACGACATACCATGCGCCGTTGCGATTTTCAAGTTTGACCGCCGCATCGTCTCCCTGAGGAGCATAGGTCACGGTCGCGTCTGCGGGTTCGGTGAAGTAGAGCACGCCCTCTTCTTTTGCGTTCGCCGTATCCTTCAGAAGAAGGTTGTAACCCGCGGTAGTTTCGTTTTCGATCTTGACGCTCCTATTCGCATTTTCGGGCGCATAGGAGACGACGACCTCTCTGCTCGGTGATTCGACAGGGGTATCGTCTTTGGCGAGGAGCGAAATCTTTACCTTGACGCTGCAAGCCGCATTCCGATGTTCCTGTTTGATAAACAGTTGCCCATTCCCGTTGATATCCGCATATTCATTGCCTTCGGTTATCGTGTAGACGACGGTATTCGTATGGTTTGCAGGCGTAATGTTCAGATAGACGGTCTTCTCTTTTTCATCTTGCTCGGTCGCTTTCGTAACGAACGCGAGAGAAGTCTGCCATGTGGAGATCTTGACGACGTCGGCATTGCCGTTGTAGGAGACGGCAATGTTCTCGGCGTTGCGCGTGATGGTGCGCTTCGCGCTCGAAAGTCCGCCGGTTGCGCCGAGTTCGATCGCATCTTCGCCGTATTCCACGCCAAAGGTGACTTCGAGAGTGGAGAGGTCGCTGTTGAAGAGAATGCTGCCGCTCTGCGTCAATGCGCTCTCGGCCGCCGTCGCATCCGTCGTGTCGCCGTATTTCACATACAGCTTTTTGCCTTCCATCGCACCGTCTTCGCATTCCACGGTGACAGTGTAAGACACGGAGGGAAGAGTCGTTCCGAAGGAGTTCGTGCAGTCGACTCCCTCAAACTTTACTTTGAAGTTATCACTTGTTACAGGGCGGTCGACATAGACGCGCACGGTGTAGACCTTCGTTCCGTCGTCGGCGATGGGCGCGACGGCGTTGCGTGCACGGCGGGCGAGCGAGACGGCCGCCTTGGGAGTCACGGTGATGGTGACCGTCGCAAAGCCGCCCTTCTGCGGAACAATATAGCGGAAACCATTGCGCTCTTCGATCTTGACGGCCGCATCGGCCCCCTCTTCGACGGCGTAGCTGACCTCTGCGTCTGTCGGTTCGTTGAAGTAGAGGATGCTCTCTTGGAAAGTATCTGTGTTATTCTTGTCGGCTTTCAGAAGAAGCTGCTGCTCCGTTTCGCCCTTTTCAAACTCGGTCGCCTTGACGTTGCTGTTATTGCTCGGCTTGGGCGCATAGGCGACGCGGACTTCTTTGGAGAGCTTCACGACGCTTACGACCTTCCCGTCGGCCTGCTTTTCCTGGGCGCTCAGTTCGATCACAACGGTCACTTCTCCCGCACCGGAGAATTTGATCGTGCTGCCCTGGATCTCCGCGATGGCGGATGCTTCCTTCAAGCGATAGGTGATGTCGTTGGTGTGATTGGCGGGCGACACCGAGAGGCCGCCGCCGAGGGTGATCTGGTTCAAATCCGTCGTGATCACCGAAACGTCGGGGATGTCCTCATACGAAAGAGAGAGGCTCTGCGCGTTTCGAAGGACGGTGAGCGTGAAGTAGTCTTGATAGTCGACAATGCCCTCGTTCAACCGATAGACGCGCGCCGTCACCTCGACCCTGATCTTCTGCCTGCCGGCAGGCATTTCCTTCGCAAAAGAGAATTTCTTCGTGTCTTCGTCGAAGGTGAGCACATCCGCATCGGGACCATTTTTGTCGTCGTAGTGATACTCGACTTCCTTAAATTCCTGATAGGAGCCTTCGAGCACCGTCGCAAAGGGAATGGGCAGGGTCTTGACGGCCGCGCCGTTTTGGAAATATTCGTCGAAGTCGACGGTGTATTCCTTCTTCTCGAAGAGCGGCGGGAGATAGTAGCCGTCCGTCGAGGTGTATTCCTTGCTCTTGGAGATGGAAGTGCCGCCAAAGTCGGTGGCGGTCACCGTGATCGCGACCTTGCCTTCCTTCAAGAAGTGGATACTGCCGTCGTCGTCCACAGTGGCGATGGAAAGATCGCTCGACTGGTAGCCGATCTTGATATCCACGTCGACATCGGCAGGCTTGAGTTCCATCGCGGGGAACTTCTGCTCGCGCGAAGAGGTGACGACTTGAGCCTGGTCGAAAACGATGTCCGTAAGTTTCCTATGGCAGGTAAACGTCGCGCTGTCCGTTGCCTCCTCGTTGTCGTCGGAGACAGCCGTAACGATGACCGTGCCCGCACCTACCACCGTCGCGGTGCCGTTGATGCTGATGCGCAGAATACTCTCATCCGAACTCGTCCATGTGATCGATCTGTTCTTCGCTTCCTTCGGGAAGAACGTGACGGAAAGTTCCTGCGGGGTCCCCTCATAGAGGTCCGTGTTGTCCTTGTTCAAGGAAATTCTGTGCACGGCGTCGTCGGTGACGAGCACCTTGCGCTTTGCGGTCGCGGCGACGTTTTCCACGCTGGCAACCGTGACATACGTTTCACCGAAATCTTTCGCCGTGATAACGCCGTTTTCGTCAACGGTGGCGATGCTTTCGTCTTCCACCGAATAGACCAGGTCGCGGTTCTCCGCCTTGAGCGGGAGCACGTTGACTTCGAGCTGCTCCGACGGCGGCGTCTGCTCGTCTTCCATCGTGAGCACCAAGGCGCCGTTTCCGACAAACTCAACCGATTCCACATAGATGTGAACCATATTCGCCACGATCGCCCCGCTCACAAGCATGATCGCCAGGAGCAACAGCGGCAATAGGACGATTGTCGAAGTAATTAATTTTTTCATAATGTGATTCCTCTTTTTGATTAAACTTGGATCTTTTTGGACGCTCCGCGCGATCGATCAAACTTCGATCTTGCGGTATTTCCGATTGACTGTAAACCAAAATACGAGAACATTGATGAGCATATAGACGAACGCGCCGCCGATCGCAATGAGGAAGGAAAGGCCTGCGCCGCCGTCGGGCATGGTCCTCGGGAAGATGATGCTGCTCGCGCCCAAAAGCGCCGCGATCACCAGACCGATGAGGAGCATATAGGTGATATTGATCTCCTCGGCTTCCCCGTTTGCCTTGGGCTTTAAGTTGGGGTTGGCGAGGTTGAGATTGATGCCGTTGAATACGAGACCCGTCGCGAGGAGAAGCTGCGTGATGATCAGCACCGTCATCTCCGAAGCGCGGATAAACTGCAGGCACCCCATGACCACCGCGCTGATCAAAAGCGCCACCGTGCTTACCCCGATATTCAGCATCCCCTTGACGAGGAGTTGGCGGCGGTACGGCACGGGAACGAGTTTCGTGATGTAAAACGTCTTGCCCTCCACGCTGAGCACCGTGCCCGTGAACGAGCAGATCATGGCCATGAACACGGCAATGACGAGCATGGATGCCCCGAAATTGATGCCGGATCCGATCTGCGCAGCGCCCACCATCGAGACGAGCCGGTTGCAGAAGAAGACCATGACGGGCGTGGAGATCGCAACGCCGAGGTAGAAATACGAATATGTTTTTGTCTGCAGGATCTCCTTGAAGTTGTGCCGGAAGATGGCCCGCGCGCTACCGTAATCGTCTGCCTTGGTGATCTTTTCGCCGCGGCCCGCGCCGCCTTCGAGCGCCTTGATGCGGAAATTGGAGCTGACCGCCTGCGCCAAAGCCGTGCCGAACACGATCAGGACCAGACCGCCGCCGAGCAATACGCCGAGCCCGAGCCCGACATTCTGGAAGAAGATCACGTTGCCGAGAAAATACGCGGGATTATAGGGTTTATCCAGCCCTATGAGCAGGCCTTCCCAGATCTCCAGCGTTCCCGTCTCCCAGTCTCTGTGGATGAAGAATTTCGCCAAAACCGTGAGGAGATAGTAGTAGAGCGCAAAGGCCGCCGCCAAAAAGAGCACGAAGAGGACCAGCCTCACGATGTTGTGCCGTTCGAGCAGCGTCATGAAGTACACCGCGGGGATCGCGATGAAGATCGAGAGCGCAAACGGGAACAGGGGCATCAAAAGCACGCCGAGCAGCACGCCCATGACGTAGGCGAACGAGAGGCAGTGCATCGCAAATCCGAACACGATCATGACCGGCAGCGTCAGAACCGCGGTATAGACCAGCAAGTCGATGTAGTTGATGATCATGTAGCCGGCGAACAGTTTGAACGGCGTCAGCGGAAAGCGCGCCGTAATGAGAAGATCGGCGGGACGGTAGAGCCGCTTCATCTGCATCCCCGTCGCCGCGATCGTGAGCCCCAGCATGATGACCGTGAGGAACAACTGCGCCAACTGCTTGATCGTGATCTTGGAGATGTTCGCCTTCAAGACAAACGAGAGCGTCCAGACGAGCGCCAGCGCGATCAATACGGCAAACAGCACCGCGATCGCGGTCATAACCGCGCTCATCTTACTGTTGTTGCGGTTGAACCCCCACTTCAATTTCAATTGGAGACGGATAAACTTAAACATCGGGATCCACCTCGGGGGGGTTGGGCGTATTGGCGGGGCCGAGAAGCTGCGGTCCCCTCATATCGGGCGGACAGGGAAACGCGGGATATCCGAACGTCGGATACGCCGCGGGGAAATACGGCATAGGCATGCCCGCGGGCATGGGCATCGGCGCGGGCATGGGTGCCTGAGAAGGCGTGGACATGGGTGCGCCCGAGAAGCCCGGATAAGCGGAAGGCTTCCGATTGTCGACCTTCGGCTTGGTGCTGTTGAGCTGCATATAATATCCGTCGATATCGAAATATTTGTCCTCTCTGAGGTCGACGATGTTCGCAAGGCGGCCCTGCTTGATGAAGATCACCTTGTCGCACGTCTTGCGGACGACCTCGAGATTGTGCGTGGAGAACAATACGGCGTGCTTGGCGTTCGCATAGTTGCGGATGTAGTTGCAGAGCAACCGCATGGTCTGGTGGTCCAGACCGACCATCGGCTCATCCAGGATCCACAGCTTCGGATCGTGCACGAGCGAGCCGAGGATGCAGATCTTCTGCCGCATACCGTGCGAATAGCCCGCGATCTGCGAATCCAGCGCATGGTCGATTTCAAACCGCTTGGCGAGGATATCCGTCACGAAGATCTTCTGCTCCAGCGACGCCCCGTAGAGGCTGCCCATATAGTTGATATACTCTCTGCCCGTCAGTTTCTCATAGACGGAGTGGTCGTCGGGAACGTATCCGATGAGCTTTTTGGCCTTCTCGGGTTTATCCGTGATATCGTTCCCCCTGATCCTGATTGCGCCTTCCGTAAAGGGAAGCACTCCGATGATGCTCTTGATGATCGTCGACTTCCCTGCGCCGTTGCTGCCGACCAAACCTGCGACCTCCCCGGCGGATACGGTAAAGCTGATGTGGCGTGCGGAATAGTTCTTGTTGTTTTTGTATTTCTTTGAAAAGTTGATTACTTCCAGCATACGTTTCTCCCAGCTCTCTCGATTTGACAATTACAGTTTCTGCATTGTCTTGCCTTGTTAGCTTTCCTCCTTTGTATTTTTTTATGAATTGCGGCGCATCATAAAATGTACATCGATTCGTGTAATCTATGTACACGAAAAAGTTAAAAATGAAAATTCTCGGGCGCGGTAATTTATTTTGTGCCCAATCGGTTGCCTTTTTCAGAACGTTGGGGTAAAATCATTTTGATTGTAGGCACCATAGATTACACGAATCTATGTACAAATGGTAATTTTTAACCATAATCGATTGTGAAGTACACAAATTTATCCAATCTATGGAGTATTTTGCCAATCTAAAACGTGGGGAAGAGCTGTAAAAGTACAAATTTTTTGTTTTTGCCTGATTTCGGTTGACTGAAAAAACAAAAGTCGCTATAATGGGCAACAGGAGGGTACATAGATTGGATAATTCTATGTACAAAAAACGGCGCAATGCGCCGTTTTTTCTTTCAGCCGAGCAGCCGCCCCACCCTGTTCATCATGTCCCGTTTGTGCTCTGTGAGCGAATGGGCGTAGCGTTGCAGTGTGACGACGGGATTCTTGTGTCCCAAAATTTCGGAGAGCGTCTTGACATCCATGCCGACTTCCAGCGCGCGCGTCGCAAACGTGTGCCGCAGGGCGTGGAATCCCTTGTGCTTGATATGGAGTTTTTGGAGCAGTTGCTCGAACGTCCGCTGGTAAGAGCGCACCTGCGCCCCGTATGCCGATCTGCCGACGATGACATAGCGGCTCTTCGTCTTCTTTCTGATCTCCCGCATGTAGGCGACCATCTTCCTGGGCAGCGGAATGACTCGCACCGAGCTCTGCGTCTTCGTCGTGTCGATGATCTTGCAGTAACGCCCGTCCCGCCAGCCGTCGTGGCAGGACTTCGAGACGAGCAGCGTGCCGCTCCGGAAATCGACGTCGTCCCACGTGAGCGCCAGAAGCTCCCCGATGCGGAGCCCGGAATACAGGCACAAAAGGATGCCGAACAGATGGGGCACGTCGCGTTCCATAATATAATTCTCGATCCGCTTCTGCTCGTCCTTGCTGAAACAGGTGACCGGGTTTTCCCGCCCCTTGGGGCAGACGATCGCGTCGGAGAACTGTCTGTCCGCGACCCCGATCGACACCGCCCGCTTGAGCGACGCCTTCAGGAGGCATACGATCCCGTTCACCGTGTTCGCCGCCAGCCCTCCGCTGTTGAGGGAGGCCGAAAATCTCTGCAGCGTGACGGCGCTGAGCGCGTTCATGCTGCAATCTCCCAGTGCGGGCAGGAGGTATTTGTTCGCCTGCTGCCGATACTTTCGGTACGTCCGTTCCTTCACCGTGACTTTGACGTATAGCTCCAGCCATTC
This sequence comes from uncultured Clostridia bacterium, assembly GCA_947627565.1. Taxonomy (GTDB): domain Bacteria; phylum Bacillota; class Clostridia; order Christensenellales; family Borkfalkiaceae; genus Gallimonas. Next base: position 85,732 of record CANQWO010000003.1, on the reverse strand, counting down.
GTCCAACCATTCTTTGTACTGCATGTTTGCTCTCCTTTCGTTTGATTTCGGGAACGCTTGAAACGTCTGCCTCATACGTCGCGTTCTATGAAAAGAACCGCCCGACTTTCGTCGAACGGTTGCCGTCAAATGGAAATTCGGGATCCCTGCGGTTTTTACAAAAAACAGCGGGGATATTTCCTCGCCGTTTCCGATTCCTTTCGTTGATCGCACTTCGCCTTCCGGCAATCACGATCGCGCGTCCCGCTTTGTACCCATATTACCAAAAACGGCAATCGTTGTCAACAAAATTTCGGATATTTGTACCGCGCCCGCGCGTTCCCGCATGCGCGCGGCCCCGCGGGCGCGCGAAAAGATCACTTGCCCTTGACCCGCGCGACGTCCACGTTGTCCTTCCTGCGGTCGGCGAGCGCCTTGATGGGATGATCGGGATTCTGGATGCGATAGTCCTGTCCGAGCTTCGCGATCGCCTTCTCGATGACGGTGTGCGTCCCGACCGAGGTGGGTTTTCCGTTGATCTTGGCGTTGTAGTTGAAATAGCGGAAGGTATCGGGCACCTTGTCGAGCTCCTCCCAGCCCTCCTCGACGCCCGTGAGCCGCACGCTCTTCAAAACATTGCGGATATATTCCTTCTGCGGGCGCAATTTCAGAAGTTCGGGGAACTCGCCGCCCTCGGGCAACACCTGCTGCCACACCTTGCCTTCGTAAGTTTTGAGAAGATCGGCCGCCTCATGCAGATGCGCGACTTCCTCCTCGAAATGCTGCTCCCAGATCGCCTTGACGCGCGCGTCCTTTTCGTCTTCGTAGCACGAATAATAGAGGTAGCATTCGGTGTATTCGTTCATCAGGAGGCTCTCCCATTCGGACATGGTGGGGTCCTTTAAGCTCCCGTAGCCCGTTACATGCTGTTCCTCGATCATGGCGATCTCGTTATAGAGCTTTCTGCCGAGCGGGCTCGCATAGAGGTTGGCGACGTTCATATAGAAGTTCATCGTCTGCTGTTCCGCCCCCGTGATGATGTTGATGTTCAGCTTGGTCTTGAGGTCGTTGAGATAACAATTAATATAAAAATTGACATCATCGTTGGGATGGCGGTACTCCGAAACGGTGGGACGGCCGGGCATGATCTCGGTGTAACTTCCCACGAGCTGCTTGGGGTCGCCCCCCTTTTCGAGCTCCATGAGGTCGGAATAGCGGTAGAGGTGGTCGAAGTCTTCGAGAAGCGCAAATTCAAGCTGTTTCTTCACATAGGAATTTTTCTCGGTGATGGCGAGGTTGGCGGTGAGGTCGACGGCGAGCTGCTCATAGCCGATGGTGTGCTCCAAAATCGTCTCGTTCGCGGGTTTGAGGCTGGAGACGCGCTTCTGCTGGATCTGTTCGCCCCGCCGCATGCGGGCAAGCCGGCGGCGCACGTCGTTGTTCGGGCACATCCGCGTGAAGGCATGGGAGAGCCGGACGCTCTCGAACTCGGTGCCGGACATCAGAATGACGCGCGTGCGGGTGTAGGGATCGACGGTGTTCTTATCGTAGGGCTTGACGAGCACCTTGTTCCAATTGGTGAAAATCTTGTCCGCTTTCTGCGGCTTCAAATCAAACGGATTCATTTGATTCCTCCTTTGCGATTTTTATGCTCGATTTGCAAAAGAAGTATTCGTTTGATTGCAAATTCCGCGAAAAGTTGTTATAATAACTATGATATGGAATTTTGGGATGTCTACGACGAAAACCGCCGCCTCACGGGCAAGACTGTGCGGCGAGACGTCGATCCGCTCGGCGAGGGGGAATACCATCTTGTCGTGCATGTCTGCGTGTTCTCCTCCGAGGAGAAGTTGCTCTTGCAGCGCCGCGCGCAGGGGCACGGCAGATTCGGCGGGCTGTGGGACGTCACGGCGGCGGGCAGCGCCGTTGCGGGAGAAACGCCGCGGCAGGCGGCAGAGCGCGAACTCAAAGAGGAAATGGGGCTCGCCCTTCCGCTCGGCAGGCCGTCCTTTACCGTGAACTTCGACAAGGGGTTCGACGACGTTTTCCTCACCGTACACGACGTCGGGCTCTCCGCCCTCGTCTTGCAGGAGGAGGAAGTGTGCGACGCAAAGTGGGCGACGGCGGAGGAAGTGTTTGCGATGCACGCCGCGGGGTCGTTCGTCCCCTACCGCGCGGGGTTTTTGCAGACGCTGTTTGAATTAAAGGGAAAATGCAAGGGAGCGTTAAAATTATGATCGGCATTGTCACCGCCATGGAGCGGGAGGCCGAACTCCTGCTCGAGAGCATGGAGATCGAAAACATCCGTACCATGTACGGGAAGACGGTGCATCTCGGCACGGCGTTCGGGCACAAAGTTGCGCTCGTCGTATGCGGGGTCGGCAAAGTCAACGCCGCCGCGGGGACGTGCGCCGCCATCTCCGAGGGCGCGGACGTCATTCTCAATTTCGGCGCCGCGGGCGGTCTGAACGCGGACACGGAGATCGCCGGAATCTACCTCATCGAAAAGGCCGTGCAGTACGACTTCGACTGCACCCAGCTCAACGGCCTGCCCGTCGGGACGCTCGACGGCGAGACGGAGAACTTTCTTCCGCTCTTCTGTCCGCCCGGCCTCGGCTTCCCCAAGAGAACGCTCGGCACGGGCGACCGTTTCAACGACTCCCCCGCCGACCATGCCCTGCTCCGCGGGCTTGGGTGCGACATCCGCGAGATGGAGGCGGGCGCCATGGCCGAGGTGTGCAAGTATGCGGGCGTGCCCTTCTGCTCCGTCAAGGCCATCTCCGATGTATACGGCGCGGGCTCGACGACGGAACAATTCCGTAAAAACTGCAAGCGCGCCCTCCTCGAATTGAAGGCGCACCTTCCCGAAATTTTTGCGGCGTTCGAGGTGTAACTATGATCGATCTCGGAGATTGGAACGAACCGCTCGCCCCCCTCTTCGCCGACGAGCGCTATCGAAAGATCCGCGAATTTCTCAAATACGAATATTCGCACTACATCGTCTATCCCGACATGTACGACCTCTACAATTGTTTCCGCTACACGCCCTACCGGAACGTCAAGGCGGTGCTGCTCGGGCAGGATCCCTATCACAACGAGGGACAGGCGCACGGGCTGTGTTTTTCCGTCAAAGACGGCGTCCCCAAGCCCCCGTCGCTCGAAAATATGCTCAAAGAGCTCAAAGACGACTTAGGCTATGCGCCGCCGAGATCGGGCGACCTCACCAAGTGGGCGAAGGAGGGCGTTTTGCTCCTCAATACGGCGCTCACCGTGCGCGAACACCAGGCCAATTCGCACGCAAATTGCGGATGGAGCTGGTTTACGGATTCGGTGATCGAGCTCCTGTCGCGGGAGAAGGAACATCTCGTCTTCCTCCTCTGGGGCGGCAACGCGCGGAAGAAAAAGCCGCTCATCGACGGGCGCAAGCACCTCATTCTCGAGTGCCCCCATCCCTCTCCGCTCTCGGCGTATAACGGCTTCTTCGGCTGCCGCCACTACTCAAAGACCAACGAATATCTCACGGCGCACGGCATCGCGCCCATCGACTGGGATCTGAACAACTGACCAAAAACGGACATACCATGTCTGAAACATAGTGCCGCCCGCGGTGCTTTTGCACCGCGGGCGGCACTATGTTTTTTCCGATCAGCTCGCTCTGAATTTGATGTCTCCGCCGATGAGGTCGACATAGACCGTGCTCCCCATGGGCACCGCGCCGCGCAGAATCTCCTCCGAGAGTTTATCCTCGATGCGCCGCTGGACGGTCCGCTTCAGGGGCCGCGCGCCGAACTCCTCGTCGTACCCCTCCTCCACGAGTTTTTCCGCCACGCGCGTGCTCACGTGCATGGTGATGTTCTTCTCTTTGAGGCGGCCCGCGACGGAATCCAACAGTTTTTTGCAGATCTGCGTCGCGTCCTCCTTGGAGAGCTTGTGGAAGACGACGATCTCGTCGATGCGGTTCAAAAATTCGGGTTTGAACTGCGCCTTGAGCGCCTCTTCGATCTGACGCTTCATCGTCTCGTAGGCGTCCCCGCTGCTCTCGTCGCCGAAGCCGAGCGAGGATTCCTGTACGCGGTGGGCGCCGACGTTGGACGTGAGTATGATCACGGTGTTCTTGAAGGAGACGACGCGGCCGCGGCTATCCGTGAGCCTGCCGTCGTCGAGAATTTGCAGGAGAATGTTGAAGACGTCGGAATGCGCCTTTTCGATCTCGTCGAAGAGCACGACGGAATAGGGCTTTCTGCGCACCCGCTCCGTAAGGCACCCCTGCGTGTCGTCATAGCCGACGTAGCCGGGCGGCGCGCCGATCAGTTTGGTGACCGACCCCTTTTCCATAAATTCCGACATGTCGAGGCGGATCATCATGCGCTCATCGCCGAAAAGGCACTCGGCAAGCGCCTTGGTGAGGTCGGTCTTCCCGACGCCCGTGGGACCGACGAAGATGAAGGACCCGATGGGACGGTTGGGATCGCCCAGCCCCGCCCGCGCCCGGCGAATGGCCTTCGAAACGGCGGCGACGGCCTCGTTCTGCCCGACGATGCGCTTGTGCAGATCGTCCTCGAGCGTCATGAGCCGCGCGCTCTCCTCCTCGGTGAGCTTGGAGACGGGCACGCCCGTCCAATCGCTGACGATGGTGGCGATGTCCTCCGTGTCGATGGAGAGGTGCATGGAATCGCGGTTGCGCACCCACTCCTCGCGGAGGGCGTCGCGCTGACGCGTGAGCTCCTCGATCTTGGTCGTGAGCGACTGCGCGCGGAGGAAATCCTTCCACTTGACGGCCTTCTCCCTGTCCGCCGTCGTCCGGACGATGCTCTCCTCCAGCTCCCTGAGGCGGGGCGGACCGTTGAACGAATTGAGCCGCAGGCGAGACGCGGCCTCGTCGATGAGGTCGATGGCCTTGTCGGGCAAAAACCGGTCGGTGACGTAGCGGTCGGAGAGCTTGACCGCCGCCTCGATGGCGGAATCGGGGATGATGACGTTGTGATGCGCCTCGTATTTATCCTTGAGGCCCTTGAGAATGACGATGGCGTCTTCGACGCTCGGCTGTTCGACGACGACGGGCGTGAACCGCCGTGCGAGCGCGGCGTCCTTTTCGATAAACTTGCGATATTCCTCCGTCGTGGTCGCCCCCACCGTCTGCAATTCGCCGCGCGCGAGCATGGGCTTTAAGATGTTGGCCGCGTCCATGTTGTTGTCCGAGGAGCTCCCCGCGCCGACGATCATATGGATCTCGTCGATAAAGAGAATGACCGAATTGTCCTTGGTGATGGCGTCCGTGACGGTCTTGAGGCGCTCTTCGAAGTCGCCGCGGTATTTTGCGCCCGCGAGCAGACCCGTGATGTTGAGCGAGAAGACTTTTTTGTCCCGCAAGAGATCGGGGACCTCCCCCGCCACGATGGCGCGCGCGAGCCCCTCGATGACGGCGCTCTTCCCGACGCCCGGCTCGCCGATGAGCACGGGGTTGTTCTTGGTGCGGCGGGAAAGGATCTGGATGACTTTCTCGATCTCCTTGTTCCTTCCGATGACGGGATCGAGCTTGCCCTCCCGCGCCTTCTTGGTCAGATCAACCCCATATTGCATATAGGGCGGATCCTCTTCCTCTTCGGGCTCCTTGGCGAAGGGACTGAAGATGGAGCGGCGGCGGGGTTCGGGCGGCTTGGGCGGCTCCTCGTCCTCCTCCGTCTGCACAAATTCGGAGACGCGGCGCTCGATGGCGTCCATGTCCGTCCCGAGGCTGCGCAACAGGCGCACGGCGAGACAATCGTCCATCATGGTGATCGCGAGCAGCATGTGTTCGGTGCCGACGAGCGTGCTGTAACCCGCGCCCAGCGCGATCTCGAGCGCCCGGTCGAAGACTTTCTTGGTCCGCGGCGTGTAGCCGTAGGCGGGCGTATCGTGCCGGATGGACCGCTTGAAGACTTCCGTGTAGCGCTCGAGCGTGACGCCCGCCTCGACGAGCAGTTTTCCCGCCGTCGAATCGCTGACGCACAGCATGCCGTAGATGAGATGTTCGCTGCCGATATATTTTGTGTCGTAGCGCTTGGAGACTTCTTCCGCGAGCAGGACGACCTGCACGAGGTGATCGGTAAACTTGGATTGATCCATACTCCCTCCGAAATTGCAATGAAACCCGATCAGCGGGAAAGTTCCATTCCCGCGAGCGTCTTGGAGACGTATTCGGCGCGATAGGCGTTTTCCTCTTCCTCCGAGAGCGGCGCGCCGCGGAGCCGCTCGATCCCGGACGGACGCAGATGCACGGCGAGCGCGTCCAATTCATCCAGCCGGTCGTCGGGGTAGGGACCCTGTCCGAAATACCCGAGCGCGATGCCCAGCTTGAGGTCGGCGATGCGCCGCGCAAATTCCTTTTCGTCGAGCAGGGCGCAGTGCGTGAGTACGCCGTAGGAGCGGAAGATGCGGTCCTTCAAAACCACCCCCTCCTCCGCTTTCATGCGGCTGCGCTCCAGAAGTTCGGCCTTCACGAGCACGCCGACGGCCTGCTCCACGCCGAACAGCAGCTCCTCCTCCGAGAGCCCGAGCGTGACCTGGTTGCTCACCTGAAAGAGGTCGCCCTCCGCGCCGCTGCCCTCGCCGTAGACGCCGCGCACCGTGAGCCCGAGGCGGGTGAGCGTGGAGATCATGCGCCGCAGGAGCCCCCGCCGCGAGAGCGCGGGAAGAAAGAGCATCACCGAGGCCCTGAGCCCCGTGCCGAGATTGGTCGGACAGGCCGTCAGGTAGCCGAGCGTTTCATCATATGCGAACGGAATGGAATCGGAGATGATGTCGTCGATGCCCGAGATGCGTTCATAGGCCCGCTTGAGATCGAATCCCTTCATGAAATACTGCTCCCGCACATGATCTTCTTCGTTGATCATGACGGAGATGCTCTCGTCGCCCGAGATCAGCGCGGCGGAGATCCTGCGGTTCTTCATGAGATCGCGGGAGATGAGATAGCGCTCGGTGAGGAAGGCCGCCGTCTCGGAGGAGACGCTGTCCATCTCATAGAGCGTGAAATCCTCCATGCTCCGCAGTTCGGCCGCGATGAGCCGGATGATCTCGCTGGCCTGCTCCTCGGCATGGGCGTCGGCGAGCAGGCGGTTGGGGAAGGGATAGTCGCGGAAATTGCGCGCGAGGCGGATGCGCGACGACACGGCGACGGATTCATATTCCGCCTTGAAAAATTCGGCCATCACTGCGCCTCCCCGCCGTAAAGTTTGCGGTTGACCGCGGCGAGGCGGGCCTTGAGCCGCTTGACTTCCTCGTCGTCGCGGGCGCGTTCGGCCCTCCCGATCTCGGCGCGCAGTTCCTCCTGCGCACGGGCGAGGTCCATCACGTTGTCGAAATTCCGCTCCGCGGCGCCGCTCGGGGACTTCCCCTCGTGCATCAGTTTGCCCTGCACATAGCGGATGGTGGGAAGCAGTTCCTCGCGGAACGCCTCATAGCAGGCGGCGCAGCCGAGGAGCCCGGTGCGGCGGAAATCGGCGAGCGTCGTCCCGCACACCTTACACGCCTTATCCGCGGCGCCCGTGGGGGCATGCCCGACAAAGGAGGTGAAGAGATCGGCGCTCTCCTGCTCGGGATAGAGCCGCGCATAGCAATTGGGACAGAGCGTGAGCGTGACCTCCCGCCCGTCCATCTTCCTGACGAAATTTTTCGCGCGATCGCTGCCGCAAACGGTGCAGATCATAGCGCCTCCTCATCTTGGGACGCCTCGAAAGCGAGATCGGGCCGCGTCCCGGATACTTTGCGATCGGAACAGCCGCTCCGGTCAAGACGAAATTTTTTCGGAAAACTCCCCTTCGAGATATTCCCATGCGCCCGCGGGGCGGGGAAACCGGTGTTCGCCGTAGGCGCACCGCACCGTGAGTACGGGCAGGAGCGTCCCCCCTCTGCCGAGGTCTTCGGCGCGGACCTCCTCGATCTCCTCCCATTTGAGGAACATGTGGTCGGTCCCCTCCGATTCCCGCCAATACATGCCCTCGGAATAGAACGCGAGCAGGGCGCGGGCGCGGAAGTACACATAGCCCTCGCGGGCCGTCAGCATGAGCCCGATGAGCGAGAGGAGCGCGCCGACTGCGGGCTCCCAGAGAATGGCGGCAGGAATGCCCGCGGCGAACAGCACGATTCCGACGATGAGCAGGATGCGCGCCGTCTTGCGCTTCTTCGCATTGGGCAGCCAAAACGTCTTGAGGGGGTGGAAAGCGCGATCGGGGCCGTCTTGAGGCTGTTCGCCGAGGAGCGGCAATCCGAACTTTTCCAAAGTCTCATAGAGGCGGGGCTTGGCGTCCGTCTGCACGAGCGCGGGCGGCTGCCCCTTGCCATCCTTGGAGAGATAATGAGACGGGATCTCGAATACCACGCTCCACGTCCCCTTTTCGCGCGGGCGCTTGCGCGTACAGATCGAAAAGACGCGCATCTCCCCATACGGGATCCTGACGGTGTTGGGATTTTCCGCGGCGTGCAAAACGAGCGCGTCCGCGGAAAACGTGGCGAGCGTACCGTCCCCGACGAAAAAGCTCTCGGGGGAATCGCAGCGCTCCAAAAAGTCGTTCCGCCGCGTCTCGGCGTGTTCGCCGAGCTTGGCGAGCCCGAAGGCTGCAAACGCAAAAACGGCCGCGCCGACCGCCGTGCCCCCGGCAAGCCAGCCGAAGAGCGCGCCGTTGAGGTTTCCGAACGCGTTGACGAAGAAGAATACGACGACGGCGATGAGCGCGCCGATCGCAAGAAGCGCGCACGCAAGCGAGGAGACGGCGAGCGCGGTCTGCCTGAATTTCAAAAATCTGCCCCTGCGGGCACGCGCCTCTTCGGAAGAGGGAATGGTCTTTTCAAACATGGTGCCTCCGTATCGCATCCGCGCCGAGCCGAACGCGGCTTACTTTTCGCCGCCCGCTCTCCGCCACCATACGAAAAAGAAGAGCGCGAGCAGTTCGAGCGGGATCCCGATGAGGAAGATGAGCCAAAGCCGGGGGTAGTTGCTGATCACGGCAAAGACTGTGAGATAGACGCAGGCCAGCGTCGTCCAGATGAGGACGGAGATGCTGAGAATGCGCATGAGCCGGTAGCGCCAAATGCAACTGAAAACGAGCACGACGATGGCGGACGCGGGCACGGCATAGAGGAAGGCGAGCCACATGAAACGGGTCTCGGGCGAAATGATGCCGCCGAGCACAAAGCAAACGACGGCGACAAGCCAACACAGCCCCACCGAGAGCAAAATGATGATGAGACGGCGCAGACGGCGCGTCTTTTTGGGCATGACGGGCTTCTCCGGCCGCTCGTAGATCAGATCGTCTACGGAGACGTTGAAGAGTTCCGAGAGCTGTACGAGCGTGCGGACGTCGGGGATGCCGTTGCCCTGCTCCCATTTCGAGACCGACTTATCCGAATATCCGAGCCGGTCGGCGAGCTCGAGCTGGGTCATTCCCGTGAGTTTCCGAAGCCGCATGATGTTTTTCCCGATCGTTTTGGCAAGTACTTCTTCTTCCATACCATCAGTATACCCCATTTCGGGGCTTTTGTCAATGATTCTACTGTGAGTAGAGCGGGAATTTCCGACTCTACTCACAAGAATCGCGAAAAGAGAATGAAAAAGCGCAGGAGTAGGTTGATTCGGCCCGCATTTGATGATACAATCGAGGGGAAGTCGGAAGGTCCCAGCCTCCACTTCGACTCTCCAAACTTGATAAACCCCGTTTGCGTTCGCAGGCGGGGTTTATCTCTTTCAGAAGGCCCCGCGCCATCTATGAAGCCCCTCTCCGGAGCCGAACCGCTTACTTAACAGAGCCCCCACGCGCATAAAACCTCGCGATTATGAGACCTATGTCCCCCCCCCGCGCATAAAGCCGCTGCGGCTATGAGGCCTATGGAGCCGCCTCTATGAAGCCCCTCTATGAAGCCGCCGCGGCCGAGCATCCTTACCCCCTCCTCGGGGAGGGGGCAGGGGGTGGGGAAAAATTGCGACAGGGAAACGGCATCCCCGCTCCCTTGTTTCGCACCAGATGACACAAAACGCAGGGGGCATGTCCGCATCGCTGTCCCCACGAAGGGGGAAAATTGGCACGCCGCCCTTGCGCGTCGAAAGGGGGAACACTGTCCCCACGAAGGGGGAAAGTGGCGCGCTGCCCTTGCGCGTCGAAAGAGGGAACGCTGTCCCCCCAAAGGGGGGAAAGTGGCCCAAGGGGCCGAAAGGGGGCAACTCCGAGCGGAAAAGTCCCATAAACCAAGGGGACAGGCTTTGCCCGTCCCCTCTTCTTTGGTATTTCTTTGGTGTCTCTTCGGGGCGCCGCCCCGGGCCGCAAGGAGATTACTTGCCGAAGTACCGCTTCAAAAGTCCTTTGAAGCCGGCGCCGTGGCGCGCCTCATCCTTGGCCATTTCGTGAACCGTGTCGTGGATCGCGTCGTAACCGAGCTGCTTTGCGCGCTTCGCAAGCTCGAGCTTGCCCTTGCAGGCGCCCGCCTCGGCCGCGGCGCGGAGTTCGAGGTTCTTCTTCGTGGAATCCGTCACGACCTCGCCGAGAAGTTCGGCAAACTTCGAAGCATGATCGGCTTCCTCATAGGCATACCGCTTATAGGCCTCCGCGATCTCGGGATACCCCTCCCGCTCGGCGACCCGCGCCATGGCAAGATACATGCCGACTTCGCAGCATTCGCCGCTGAAATTGGCGCGAAGACCATCCATCACTTCCTTGTCTTCGACGACGCCGTCGCCGACATGGTGCTCGCAGGCAAAGCCTTCCTCTTCAATAGGTACAAATTTCGTGGCCTTGCAGACAGGGCACACTTCGCAATCGTCGGGCACGATCTCGCCGCAAACCGCACAACGTTTCATAATTTCTATCTCCTTTGAAAATCTTATCCGTATTATATCACAACCACGGAAAAATGGCAACGCCTTTCCCAAACTTTTCGGCAATTTTTTCCTACGGCCTATCCCGGCGGTCTTCCCGGGCCATGGTCGGTCGTCACAAGTCATTCCGGTCGGCCTTCCCGTCCCGAAAACAAAATCTCTATCCGCGTGTGCCGGACGCCGTAAGCAGCGGCAAGAGATCGGAGACGCGCGCCGCAAAAATTTTCGCGCCCGCCGCCTCCAACGCCGTCCGCGTGCGATACCCCCAGAGCACCGAGATGGCACCCATGCCCGCGTTGCGGGCTGTGAAAACGTCCGTCTCGCCGTCTCCGACCAAGACGCATTCCCCGATGGGCACGCGAAGCGAAAGCGCCGCAAAGCGCGCGGAAGTCGGATCGGGCTTGCAGGGAAAGAGGCCGCTGTCCCCCAAGACGAGGTCGAACCGCCCGGGATAAAATTCCTCCATCACCTTCTCCGCCGAGGCCTGCAATTTGTTGGTGACGACGGCGAGCTTGACGCCCTGCGCTTTCAGCGCGTCCAACACGTCCGCCATCCCCTCGTAGGGCCGCGTGAAGCGGTTCTCCGAATTTGTGTAGTTCACCGCAAAGGCGGAGAGCACGCCGCGGACGTCGCCGCCCGTCGGGACGGCCCGCTCCACCAACTTTTCTGCGCCGTTTCCCACATACGCTACCGTCTCGTCATACCCGATCGGCGGATAGCCGAACGCCTCGAGCGCGGCGTTGAGCGCGGCGCGGATATCGGGCACGGTGTCGAGCAACGTGCCGTCGAGATCGAACAAGACCGCCTTCATCACATCTTCTCCGGGATCCCGATGCCGAGCAGCGTCAGCGCGTTGGAGAGCGTGACGAGCGCCGCATCCGTGAGCCGCAGCCGGAAGGCCCTGCGCTCCTCCGTCTCGGCCTGCATGATCTTGCATTCGATGTAAAATTTGTTGAACTTCTGCGCCGTATCCACGGCAAACCGGGCGATGAGGCTCGGTTCGTTATTTTTGGCAGCCGAAACGATGACGTCCGGGAACTCCCTCAGCGCCTTCAAAAGTTCAAACTCCTGCGCGTTCGGGGTGCAAATCGCGGCATCCATGTACGCGATCCCCCCCTCCTTGGCCTTTGCAAGCACCGACGCCGCGCGGGCACAGGTATACTGTACATAGACGCTCGTCTCCCCATCGAAGTTGAGCGCTTTTTCGTAAGAAAAGACAATGTCTTTGATTTTATTGTTGTAGAGCGCGCCGAAAATGACGGCGCCGACGCCCACTTTCTCGGCGACCTCGGCCTTGTTTTCGAGGTTGGGATTTTTCTCCTCGAGCACCTTGGCGGCCTTTTCCACGCAGCGGTTCATGACGTCTTCCAGCCACACGACCTTGCCCTTCCGCGTGGACATGGCCCCCTCCTCGAGGCTGACCATGCCGTATGCGACGTGCACAAGGTCCTTCGCCCACGGCTCGCCCATCAGCTCGATGACCTTGAAGAGCTGTTTGAAGTGCAGATTTTGCTGGTAGGCGACGACGTAGAGGCATTTGTCGAAATCATACGTCTTCTTGCGGTAAAACGCCGCGGCCAAATCGCGCGTCGCATAGAGGGAGGCGCCGTCGGAGCGGAGCACGATGAAGGGCGGCATCCCGTATGCCTCGAGGTCGACGATCTGCGCCCCCTGGCTCTCGACGAGCAGCCCCTTTTCTCTGAGCGCGTCGATGACGGGCTGCATCTTGTCGAGATAAAACCGCTCGCCGGCATAGCTGTCGAACGTGACGTGCAGGCGGTCGTAGATCGCGGAGACATACGCCATCGTCAGCGACTTGAACCACTCGAAGAGCGCGTTTGCTTCCGCGTCGCCGCTCTCGATCAGGCGGAAATATTCCCGGGCCTCCGCCTCCATCTCCTCCGTCGCCTCGTTGTTGAAGCGGACATAGAGGTCGTTGATGGCGTGAATGCCGCCCCGTTCAACGTCTTCCCGGTTGCCCCAGCGCCGATAAGCGGAGATGAGTTTCCCGAACTGCGTGCCGTAGTCGCCGAGATGATTGATGCCGACGACCCGATAGCCGAGCGCCTTGTAGATGCGATACAGGCTGCCGCCGAGCACCGTCGTGGAGAGGTGGCCGATATGGAACGGCTTGGCGATATTTACCGAGGAATAATCAATGCAGACGGTTTTGCCCTTACCCATGTCCGAGACGCCATAGTTTTCTCGCTCCGATCCGATGCGGACGAGCGTCTCGCGAGCGAGGCCTTTTTTGCCGATGCGGAAGTTGAGATACGGTCCCGCCGCCACGGCGCTTTCGATCACGTCGTCGACGGGGTATGCGGCCGCGAGCTCGCTTGCCACGGCTGCGGGCGGCTTTCTCAGAATTTTTGCGAATTTGAAGCAGGGCAGCGCATAGTCGCCGAGCGCGGGATCGGGCGGAACGGTGACGGTCGCCGCAAGTTCGTCCGCCTCAACGCCGAGCGCGGGGATCCGCGCGGCAATGTAGGCCTTATAGTCCATAGTGATTCTCCGTTTTCGATTTCCAAAGTATTCTACCACATTTTGGCAAAACAGGCAACCGAAATGCTTGAAGTTTCCGAAGAAATGTTATATAATTGAAAAAGCTGTACCCCCAAGTTTTTTGTAAGGAGACCGTATGAAATTAGGCGTCGTCGGGCTGCCCAACGTCGGCAAGTCCACTCTGTTCAATGCCATCACCCATGCCGGCGCGGAAGCCGCCAACTACCCCTTCTGCACCATCGAGCCCAACGTGGGCGTCGTCGCCGTGCCGGACGAGCGGCTCGACAAGCTGGCCGCCCTCTATTCGAGCAAAAAAGTCACGCCTGCGGTCGTCGAATTTGTGGACATCGCGGGCCTCGTCAAGGGCGCAAGCCGCGGCGAAGGGCTCGGCAACAAGTTCCTCTCGCACATCCGCGAGGTCGACGCCATCGTGCACGTCGTCCGCTGTTTCGAGGACGCGAACGTCACCCATGTCGAGAACTCGGTCGATCCGGTGCGCGATATCACAACCATCAATCTGGAACTCATTCTCGCCGATCTCGAGGCGGTGGAAAAGCGCATGGACCGCATCAAAAACGCCGCCCGCGGCGGTGCGGACAAGGCGGCCTCCGCGGAATACGCCTTCCTCGAAAAACTCTATCGCCATCTCGGCGAGGAACGCCCCGCCTCCTCCCTCCCCGTGACCGAAGACGAAAAGGCGCTGCTCGATAATCTTTTTCTCCTCTCTTCCAAGCCCGTGATCTACTGCGCGAACATCGCAGAAGCGGACATGGGTACCTCGGAAGACGCGTTGCCGCTCGTGACGTCTGTCAAAAATTACGCGGCGCAGCACGGCGCGGAGACCATCGTCGTCTGCGCGAAGACGGAGGCGGAGCTCGCGGAACTCTCCGAAGAGGACAAGGCGATGTTCCTCGAAGAATTTGGGCTCGAAGAGAGCGGGCTCTCCAAACTCATCAAGGCCTCCTATTCGCTTCTCGGGCTCATTTCGTTTTTGACCGCGGGCGAGAAAGAGACGCGGGCGTGGACGATCGTCAAGGGGACCAAGGCGCCGCAGGCCGCGGGGAAGATCCACACCGATTTCGAAAAGGGCTTTATCCGGGCCGAAGTCGTGGACTATGAGACGCTGCTCGAATGCGGCGGGCTCGTCGGCGCGCGCGAGAAGGGCAAGGTGCGCTCGGAGGGCAAGGACTATGTGATGAAGGACGGCGACGTCGTTCTGTTCCGGTTCAACGTCTGACGCATATTTGAAAATCTCATGAGAAAAGAGCGGAGGCCCCGCTCTTTTTTTGATCAAACCGACGCCGCCGAGGGCTTGCCCGCGGCGGCGAATTTTATTCTCGCAAATATGCAATGTGACGTAAAATGCAGGGGGCATGTCCGCGCCCCCCTCTGCGTCCTCCTTGATCGCCATGTCCTTTGAATCAAACAGGCGACGCGAAAAGCGGGCGGTCCGTCAGAATTTTTTCACGACTCCGCCATGCTTCACGATGCTGTCCGCGGGATAGACGCCACGGCACATCACGAGAGGGTAGACCGTCGTGTTTCTCCCGATGACCGTTCCGGGGCAGAGCACGGCGTTGCACCCCACTTCCACGCCGTCGCCCAAAAACGCCCCGCATTTTTTCAGGCCCGTCTCTACGGTCTCCTCCCCCGCCCTGATTTTGACGGGCAAGCGGTCGGAGCGCAGATTCGACGTCATGGCGCCGGCGCCGAGGTGGGCGCGGAAGCCCAAAATGCTGTCGCCGATATAGCTCAAATGCGGCGCCTGCACCCCGTCGAACAGGATGCAGTTCTTGAGCTCGACAGAGTTCCCGACCACGCACCCGTCTCCCACGAGCGCGCCGCCGCGGACAAAGGCGCCGTGCCGGATCTCGCTCCCCGCGCCGATGACGGTCGGCCCCACGAGGCAGGCGGTCGGCGCGATCTTCGCCGTCTTATGGACGAACACGCCCTCCGCGTACTCGAAAAAGTCCTCCGGGAGCACGGGAAGGAGGGCCGCCACGAACGCGGTGACGCCCGTGATCGCCTCCCATGGCTCTTTGTACACATCAAGATATGTACATGCGCGCGTATGCGCAAGGTCGAAAAGAGCATGCAAATCACAAAATTCCATAGTGTATTTTATGCGCACGGAAGGGGAAGCCGTGCCGATCGAAAAAAACTCCGGAGAACCGGAGCTTTTTTCAGGATTGACCCGTCGAGGCGATATCCTCGTCGTCGCGCTCCTCCGCATCCGGCATGATCATGCAGTAGTGCGGATTGTGCGCGTAGTCCTTTGCGGACTTCTTTTTCTCAGCCATAAGATCCTCCGCAAATCAGCATGCGCAACCCGCGGAAAATCAACCGTGCTTTTTCTTCTCCTGTTCTTCGGGGGGCTCGCCCGAGATCTCGGCGATCGCTTCCCGCTCGCGGCGAACGCGTTCTGCCTCGCGCTCGGAAGCGTTGCGGTCTACCCGCTCCGCCTGATTCTTCTTTTCTTCCATTCTGCGCCTCCTCCTTGAGTATACGATATTTCCGCCGCGATGTCAAGCCTCGGCGGCCGCCAATTGTTTTTTGCTCTTGGAAAATTTTTCCGTCTGCTGGTCGATCATCATCTTGGCCGCTGGCTGGACTTCGTAATATCCACGCGTGAGCATCTGTTCAAAGATGGCAAATTGCGTCTTCTCGTGCGCGGAATACTGCTTGAGGATCTCCTTGCGGAACGACGCCGTACTGCCCTCCGTGAGCGCGGCGTTATAGTAATTCATGAGTAGCTTCTCGATGTCGAGCATATCCTGAAGCGCATCCTTTTCGGAAAGTGTGGTTTCGCGTTTGGACTGTCTCATGATCTCCCTCCGAGCATGGCGTAAAGCGCGTTGAAGCGCTGTTCGTGTTGTGCGGCGATCTCCGACATCTCCGCGGCGAGGGCGGCGTCGGTCAGCGTGTTGGCGTAGACGCGCGCTTTTTTGCATGCCATCTCTTCACCCGTCAGAACATGCGTGAGGACGTCGAGATCTTTTGCCGTCAAATTGGTCATAAAAATACCTCCTGCAACGGTTTTGCCCAATGCGGGAGGTTTTTATACAGATCGCGGAAAATCGACCCTCGATCGCGGACATGGTACCCTCATTTTTGCTCATTTCTCCATTTGCACAGGTTTGCAAGCGTGCAATGCTCACAATCGGGGCGCTGAGAATGGCATACGCGGCGGCCGTGAAAGATCAGGAGATGGTGGGCCCTCGACCAGAGGGCTTGCGGAATGGTTTCCATGAGCCCGCGCTCCACCGCCTCGGGCGTCTTGCCCTCGGCGAGGCCCAAACGGTTGGCAACGCGGAAGACATGGGTATCCACCGCGATCGCGTCGCCGCCGAAGGCCACGGAATAGACGACGTTGGCCGTCTTTCTCCCCACGCCCGCGAGCGTCAAAAGATCCTCGAAGGCGGAGGGAACTTCGCCGCCGAACTTCTCCATGATGTCGCGCGAGGCGGAGAGGATGTGCGCGGCCTTGTTCCTGTAGAATCCGCAGGAATAGATGTACTTCTCGAGCTGCGCCGCGGAGAGCGTCAGCATGGCGGCCGGCGTATTGTAATTTTTGAAGAGCGTGCGCGTCACCTGATTGACGCGCTCGTCCGTACACTGCGCCGATAAAATGACGGCGACGAGCAGCTCGTAGGCGCTGTGAAATTCGAGTGCGGGACGGGCGTCGGGATACAGCCGTTCGAGTTCCGCGAAAATTGCTTGCGTGTCCATATGCTTATTTTAGCATATTTTCGGCCGGATTGCAAGAAATTATCGATCGTCGTAGAAATATCCGCCGCCGGCGCCGCGCAGAAATCCCGCAAACGAGGAATACGGCCGCTTGGAAACGAGCGTCTTCGCGCGCTGATAAAAGCCGCCGTCGAACTTTACGGAGACGCCGCACCCCACACCCGCCTCCTTGGGTGTGGAGACGGCCTGCGCGGGAATGCCCGCCGCTTTGGCCGCGGCGAGGAAGTCGAGCGATTGCGCCCGGGAGCGGAATACCGCCAAAATCGTCATATTTTTCACCTGCCTTCGTATAATACTGTGATTTGCCAATCTTGGGAGGCCGCTATGATCTATCTCGACAACGCCGCAACGGAGGGTTCGAAGCCCGCCGCAGTCCGGAGCGCCGTCCTTGCCGCCATGCGCGTCTGCGCCAACCCCGGCAGGAGCGGACACCGCCTCTCCCTCGCCCAGAGCGAACACGTGCTCGCCTGCCGCAATCTGCTCTCCGAACTCTTCGGCGGCTATGGGTATGAGCGCGTGGTATTTACGCGGAGCTGCACGGAAGCGCTCAACCTCGCCATCCTCGGGACGCTCGAAGAGGGCGACCACGCCGTGATCTCCTGCCTCGAACACAACTCCGTACTGCGCCCGCTCGAAGCCCTCAAAAAGGCCGGGCGCATTACCTACGACGTCGTCCCGCTCGATGAAAACAAGCGCCTGAACGCGGACATGGTGGCCTCATTTGTGACCGAACGCACCAAACTCGTCGCCGTGACCACGGCCTCCAACGTGACGGGTGAGACGCCCGATCTCAGGGCGGTGAGAAGGGCGATCCCCGCGCGCGTATGGCTCCTCTGCGACGGCGCGCAGGGAGCGGGGCACATCCCCGTCTCCATGCGAGAGATGGGCGTGGACCTCTTCGCGATCGCAGGGCACAAGGGGATGCACGCCCTCCAGGGGGCCGCCGCCCTGCTCTTTTCCGACCGCGTCTCGCCGCGCCCCCTGCTCTTCGGCGGAACGGGCAGCGTGAGTTTCGATCCCGACATGCCCGATTTCTATCCCGACCGATTGGAGGCGGGCACGCTATCCTATCCCGCCATCTGTTCCCTCTTCGAGGGCGCGCTCATCGTGCGCGCGCGGCAAAAAGAGCACGGCGAACACCTCCTCCGCCTCACGGCCGTTTTGAAGGAGGAACTCGCCGCCCTCGGCTATGAGCCCTTCTTCTCGCCCAACCCCTGCGGCATCGCGGCGTTCCGCCATCCGAACATGGCCTCGGAGGAGATCGCCACGGCGCTCTCGGAGCGCTTCGACATCGCCGTCCGCGGCGGGCTCCACTGCGCCCCGCTCGCCCACCGCGCGCTCGGAACGTTCCCCGACGGGCTCGTGCGCGCCTCGTTTTCGCCCTTTCAGGACCTGCGCGAAGTCCGCGCCCTGCTCGGGGCGCTCAAACGGATCGGGGCATGACCCTCACATGTTTTTGAGTTCTTCGACGAGTTTTTTGAGACGGCGCCGCTTGACGCCGTCGAGCATGGGAGAAAATTGCGCGTAAAACGCGTCGATCTGCGCATTGGTGAGCGTCCCGTTCCGCTTCCCCTCCACGGCGCGGGCATAGATCGCCCGCACGATCTCCGCGTCGCTCTTTCCTTGGCAGCTTTTGAGCAGCGCGTCGGCCTCCCGCAGCCACGCCTCGTCCGACTTCATCTCCGGCTGTTCCGGCTTCTTCCCCGGCGTAAATCCCGCAAAATCATTCATAACCACCTCGATAGTTTATTGTATGACGGGAACGCGCGGATTGCCAACGGCATACGATAAACCATGGAAAATCTTCTTCTCCTCTTTGCGCTGTATGCCATGGAAAACGATCCGAAGATGCGCGAAACCTTGCGCTCCTTCCTCGCATTTTACCGCGACAATCGCGATCTGATCGCGGCATTCACGAAAAACGAGGCACCCATGTCCGAAACGACGGCATTCGAAACGCCCTCCGCGGCAACTTCCGCAGAGTCGGCGCAAGAAAAAAGCCGACCCCCGGAAGAGGCCGGCAACAGCGCCCTGATCGAACAGCTTTTGGGAAGATTATGAGCCCGCGATGCTTTGGATGACCGCGGAGAGAAAATCGTCCTCCGCGCCGTGCAGTACCGTCGAGGCGATGCCCACGGCGCCGTCTTGTTCCGTCACGCCGACGCCGTGGATGCTCTTCCCGTTGGGCCAAAAAATTTCGGCCGTCGTGAGCTTCAAGACGTTCCCGTTCGGATCGGTATAGTGCATCTGCATGATGCCCTTGCCGTAGGTGCGCGCCGTCTCCCCCTTTCGCAGATAGATATGAGAATAGGGAAGCGTCTCGTAGGAGATGAGCGCGCCGATGAAACATTCGGAAGCCGAAGCCGTGTTCTCGTCCGCGAGGAGATAGATCTCCGCGTCTTCGCCGAAATAATCGCCGTAGAAATTGCCGGAGGCATAATATTTCTCCGTGCGGCCGCTCTTATAGCGCGCCTCGGCCGCGAACGGCCGGCTGCCCGCGGCGCCGCGGAGAAAATAAGCCGCAAGGTCCAAAAATGTCTGCAAGTAGCCGCCGCCGTTGGAGCGAAGATCGAGGATGAGGCGGCTCTTTTTGCTGTTTTTGAAATAGGACAGGCACCGCCCCGCCTCCGCCGCCGCCCGTCCGTAAAATTCGTCGACGCGAAGATAGGCCGTGTCGTCGGGAAGCCCCGCAATGCCCCCGACGGAGACGGCAGAAGGCGTCTCGCCGAGAAAGCGCAGTGCCTGTTCGTTGTCGCGATACAGACATTCCGACTTCTCATACGCGCCCCCCTCCACGGAAAAACATGCGGCGTCGGAACCGTCCTCGGAGAAGCCGCAGGAGAGGACGATCGGGCCCGTACTGCCCTGCACAAACGCCAGGAATTGCTCCTTCGTCCCGCTCTCGAGCGACGCGGCGTCCGTACCGTAGGCATAGATGTACATGCCGCTCTGAAGGCCCGCGTGCTCCGCGGGGGAATTGCCCGTCACGCGGAAGATGCGCGTCTTCCCTCCCGTCTCGATATTGCTGACGGAGATGCCGATGCCGGACGCATGCCCCTCGTTGGAGGCAAGGATGGCGCGGTATTCCTCCGCCGTATAATACCGCGAGTAGGGATCGAGCGCGAAGGCCTCGTAAAAATCGGCATAGAGCGCATCCTCGTCGACGTCCTTATAAAAATTCCGCTCCGCCGTGTTGACGGCCCACAAAAGTCCGCGCGCCCGCTCGCCGAGCGCGAACCAACGCGCATACCACCCCGCAACAAAAAAGAGAAGAGCCGCCAGCACGCAGCATGCCGCTGTAAGCGCGATCCTTCCCTTTCCCCATGCGGGTCTTTTCTCACGGTACGAATCGGGATGTTCCTCCCTATTCTGCATATCGGCCTCCTTAAATTTCCAAAAGTTTATAGAGAATGGTGATGACGCGGAACGTCACCGCATCGGAAAATTTGCGAATGTTCAGCCCCGTCGTCCGCTCGATCTTATCGAGACGGTAAGTCAGAGAATTGCGGTGCATGAAGAGATTGCGGCTGGTCTCCGAGATGTTGAGGCTGCTCTCGAGGAATTGCTCCGCCGTCTGCGCCATCTCCTCGTCGCCGAAGATCTCCTCCGCGCCCTTGATGCGGAACTGCTCGAGATAGTCCTTGAGGCGCTCCTTGGGCACGTCCTCCAGCAATCGGACCAACAGATATTCCCGATAGGAATGCACCTCGCCGTCGCCGTGGAAGATGCGGCTCATGCGCACGGCCGTCGCGGCCTGTCCGTAGGAGAGCCCGATCTCATGGAAGGACTTCATCTCGCACCCGACGCCCACGCTCGACCGCACGCCCAATTCCTCATAGAGCGACTGCGCAAGGAACGAGCCGAACTCATAGGGCGTCTGATCCTCTTCGCAAAATTTCACGACGGCAATGCGCTTGCCGTCCATGCGCACCGCCATGTCGCGGTCCTCGGCGATACAGCGCTCGATGTGCACATACGTCTCGTCGAGGAGCTTCTCGGGGAGCAGTTCGACGGCGAAACAGGCGCCGTCCGGAATGTTGTAGCGCGTCATGAAGCGGAACGTCCGCCAGCCGCCGCCCTCGCCGAGCAAAATGCCGCGCAGAGCGTCGGAGCGGTCGCCGTAGGGCTCGTGCTCGCAGGTCGCCACGAGATAGGCGACGAGCTTCGCCATGCGCTCCGTCTCCGCGCCGTCGCCGGGGAGATAGGCCTCGACGGCCTTTCCGTCCGACTCGAGAAAGACGGGCGTTGCGGGCCCTTCGGGCCGTTCGAACAAGACGGTCACCCCCGTCTTTTCGCTCACATCGTGCAATACCGATAAGAGTTGCGAATCCATAGATCCCCTCCCGGCGGCCGATCACGCCCGCCACGAGGAACAGTATACCATATCTTTTGAAGAAAATCAAGATATTCCGAAGATTTGGATGGGATTTGGGCGTAAGCGGGCGGCATCTTCGGGGAGAAAAGGGCAGGGCATGCCCGCACGGGCAAATTTTCCAGGAAATTCTGGAAAGAAAATGACATTTTTTTGAGGTTGATTATTGACAGCGTGAAACTTTCATGATATAATAGGATAGAATTTTGGTTTTCACACTGAAAACGGAGGTTAATATGAGCAACACTGTCTACAAAACGGGCTCCGTCCCCACGGTCAGATATCGCATTCTGGCGATTGTCTTCTTCCTGATCGCGACCGCAGGTCTCTTCCTCGGTTACCTCACGAAGATCCCGCTCGATATCTTCTCCAAGATCTTCACGCATACGCAGGTTCCCCTCATCTCAGGAACGAAGCCCGAGCTACTCTTGCCCGTCAGCCTTGCGGGCGTGACGAAGCCGATCA
Organism: uncultured Clostridia bacterium; assembly: GCA_947627565.1. Lineage (GTDB taxonomy): Bacteria > Bacillota > Clostridia > Christensenellales > Borkfalkiaceae > Gallimonas. The sequence continues at coordinate 63,824 of CANQWO010000003.1, read as the reverse complement.
TGGCCGGCTCGCTCCTCGGCTACTGCATCACCACGCTGAAAGCGGCGTTTACCGGCGGCCTCGTCTTCAAAGGACAAACGGTTTTCTTCATTATCAATGAACTCGCCGGCGTTGCTCAGGTTACCTTGATCCCGCTCTCCGTGCTCGTCGCGCTCGGTCTCGGCATCGCCGCCTGCCTTACGAGGCACAGCACCTGCCGCAACTGCGCCATGATCAGCGGATACCTCGTCTTCATCGCCTATCTCTGGCCCGCACTGACCATCCTCTTCTTCGGAGCAGGCGTCTTAGGTCCCACGTTCTCGTTTCTCAAAATGACGTTTAGTGTGGACTGCACGATCATGGGGATCGCGGCCTTGATGTTCATCCTTCTGACCGTCGTCACCATCTCGCGCAGAAAATTCGTCGGCCTCTTCAGAATGCTCTCCGTTCTGTTGCTCATCGCGGTCGTCGTAACACTCACGTTCCCCGGCACGGCCGATAAAGTCAACTTGCACGCAAGCTATGTGGGTACCACTTGGAACAACACGGTCTCGGCCGGTCTGAAAGGCTTCACAACCTTGAATTATCTCTATTTCGCTTTGATGATCTTGCTCGGGCTGACGCTTTTGGTCTTCATCCTGCGCATGAATGCAAAGAAGTTCTATCCCGTTGAGGCGGTGCTCTCCGGTCTTCTGTTCCTGCTCGTCGCGGCCATCTATGTCTACTTCATCATCAAACCGGTGAATGGCAGCCGTTGGTACATGTTCACGTCCAACCCCGTCTGCGCGGCCATTCTTCTCGGCGGAACGCTCCTCGTTCTTCTGCTCTCTATTCTCAATGTATACTTGGTGCTTTCCCGCCGCCGCAAGGTCAAGGCAAAGCGCATCGCCGCGGAACTTGCCGAGGATACGCTCGACAAGGAGGACGAAGGCGGCTACGACTATTCGACGCAGACCGCTGCGGCACAGTCGTCTCCCGCTCCTACATACCAGTATCCTTATCAGGTGCCCTATCAGAATCCCTACAATCCTTATCAGACGCCTTACCAGAATCCCTACCAGGCGCCCTATCAGAATCCTTATCAGCCGGCATACAACAACGCATATCAGCCGCAACCTGCATATCAGCCCGCGCCCGCGCCGCAGTATCAACCTGCTCCGCAGCCGCAGCCCGCATATCAGCCCGCGCCCATCATGCCGATGCCGATGTTCGGAATGCCGCCCGCAGCGCCCGTCATTCTTCAGCAGGCTCCCGCGACGCCGCCCGTGGTCGTGCTTCAGGTTCCGCCTTATCAGGGCGGCTACCAGCAGCCCGCGCCGCAGCCCGCATATCAGCCGGCGCCGCAGTATCAACCCATGCCTCAGCCGCAGTTCCAGCCGGCGCCTCAGCCGCAACCGCAGCCCGCATATCAACCTGCGCCTCAGCCGCAGCCCGTACCCCAGCCCGTACCCCAGCCCGCGCCTCAGCCGCAACCGCAGCTTCCCGCGCCGCAGGGCGAGGCGCCCGTAAGCAAATTCGCGCGCAAGATGTATGAGCTCTCCGAGGATGAGACGGCGCCCGCACAACCCGCGCAGCCCGCACAGCCTGCAACGCCCGTCTACTATACGCCCGCGCCGCAGCCGCAACCGCAGCCTCAGGCGCAGCCCGCAGCGCCCGCTTATTCGCACGGCCCGTATGACGAATTTTTGAGCACGCTGACCGACGAGCAGAGAGATCAGTTCACCGCCGTCTTCATCAATAAGGTTCACGGCGACTTCGGTCTCCCCGAATATCAAGTCGGCGGCGACAACAAGCAATTCTTCTCGAAGGTGTTCGCGGCGCTCGGGAAGTTCCGGCCCTACATCTCGCCCGAGCTGCTCGACAAGATCTTCGATAACGTGCACAAGTAATTGCACGGCCGTTCCCAAACGGCATTCAACCCAATCAAAAAAACCTTCTATGAGCACTTCATAGAAGGTTTTTTCTTGCCCCGGATCGGCGACCCACTCTCCTCACAAAATGTCCACTTCGGGGCGGCGCCGACATCGTCTCTCGTCCCCTACCCCCTCCCTGGGGAGGGGGACAAAGAGTGTGGGGAAGTTCTATTGCCGCCTCACCTCACCCACCCCCTCCTTGGGGAGGGGGACAAAGGGGGTGGGGAAGTTCTATCGCCGCCCTCACCTCCCCTACCCCCTCCTTGGGGCGGGGGATTAAGGGGGTGGGGAAGTTCTACCGCCGCCCTCACCTCACCTACCCCCTCCTTGGGGAGGGGGACAAAGGGGGTGGGGACATAAAAAAACCGTGGAGCCATTGCTTCACGGTGTTATTCCTTCCCGGTGAGCACCACGACGATGCCCTCTCGCGCATTGTATTCGCGGCGGTCCACAATGCTGTCTACCAAATACAGCCCCCGCCCGCTCTCGGCGTCCACGTCGGCAAGCGTACTCCGCTCGGGAGGGCGGAAGAGATGCTCGCCCTGTACGCTGATGCGCAGTCCCTCCTGCGACAGGGTATAGGAAAAGTATGCCCGTCCGCCGCCATGCTGCAACACGTTGGAGACAAGCTCCATCGCCACAAGTTTGCCGTTGAACTTAAAATTCTCGGAAAGCCCGTCCAGTTCGGCGCACATCGCGCCGAGCGCGGCCTTCAGGGCGTCAAAATTGTCTATGACGAAATTCATTCCGACATGACCTTCCCGAGCGTTTTTCTCAGCTTTTCCAGCACCTTTCGTTCGAGACGGGAGACATACATCTGCGAAACGCCCAACCGCTTCGCCGTCTCGGTCTGGGAGAGCTCTTCGCCGTAGCGATATTTGAGGAGCTTCCGCTCCGCGCCGGAGAGCCCCGCAAGCACGGAGCGCACCACATCGCGGTTTTCAAAATCCTCGAGGCTGTCGTCCGCCGCCGCGATGAGCTCGTGATACGTCATGCCGTCCTCTTCGGAAACATTGCGGTCGAGCGAGACGACGCCCCCCGCTTCCGCGCAGGACAGCACGTCTTCCTCAGACACGCCAAGCCTCTCCGCGATCTCCCTCGCGGTGGGATTGTGCCCGCGCTCCACAGTGAGCTCCTCCGCCGCCTTTCTGATCGACGTCCTTAGCTCGTTGATCTGGCGCGGCAGGTGGACGACGCGGGAATGGTCGCGGAAGTAATTCTTGATCTCGCCCGTGATAGTCGGCGTGATGAACGTGGAAAATTTGACGCCCTTGGCGGGATCGAAGCGCTCCACCCCCTTGACGAGGGCGAGCGAGGCGACCTGGTAGAGATCGTCGTATTCAACGCCCCTGCCCGCAAATTTCCCGGCGATCATCGCCGCAATATAGAGGTACTTCTCGACGATTTCGTTGCGAAGCGCAATGTCGCCGCTTTCCCTGTATTTTTCAAAAAGTTCGGCTTCCTGCATCACTTGGAAAAGTAAAACTTCACGCCCGCCGCGCGGCCGTCTTCCCGTTCGATCAAAACGCCCCGCGCAAGCGCATTGAGCAGGGCTTCCGAGATCTCATCCTCGGACATGCCCCCCTCCGTTTCCTCCCAATGGGATGCCTTCACGCTGATGAACAAGTTCTCTTCCTCCGCGGAAAAGGCGATGGCCGCGGCGCGGTATCCCGCATGCATCACGAGGAGCAAGCTCTCGGTGACGCACACTTTGCAGTCCTCGCTGTCGTCGAGCCCGAGCCCCGCGGCCGAACAGACGCCGCCCGTCGCGAGCCGCACCGTCGTCATGAACTCGCTTTTCAGAAGCGGAAGCTCCAATTTCAAAAGTTCTTTCATGCTTCGATCTCCATGACGGTATTCAGCGCACAGATCACAAACAGCTTATATAGGCGCGGGGAAAGATGACGCAGCACCATGCGGCGTCCGGCCGATTTGACCTCTTTGGAGAGCTTGACGAATGTGCCGAGCGTCGTCGAATCGATAAATTCCAATTTAAGGCAGTCGAAAATGAGGTCGGTGCCCGCATAGAGCCCCTTGACCTCCTCGTAAAATTCATCGGCATTCCCCGAATCGATCTCGCCCGAAAGCCCCAGTGTGAGGGGATCTTTGGAAATCAACGTCAATTCCTGCATAGCAACCTCCGCCGCAATCGTGGTTTTTCTCTATTATAGCACAAAATCCATCGTAAGGCAAATACTCTTTCAAAAAATCGCATTGAAATCGGGCAAAACGAGGTCCGGGACGTCGGGGAAATCCCGCATCGTCGCGGCGGTCGTCTCGCCAGAGAGCACGAGCACGCTCTTCATACCGTTGTTGTTCGCGAACCGAATATCCGTGTGCATGCGGTCGCCCACCATGCACATGCGGCCCGCGGGCACGCCGAACCTGCGGGAAAGCCCCTCCCCCATGTCCGAATAGGGCTTGCCGATGATGCGGTCGGGCACCCGCCCCGCCGAGCGCGCGAAGAGCGCGATAAATGACCCGACATCGGGCATGGACCCGTCCGCCGTCGGACAAACGTCGTCGGGGTGCGTCGCGAAATACGGCTTCCCCTGCCGCAAAAAGGCGTCCAAGCGGCGCATCGTCTGAAACGTCAGGCCGACGTCATACGCAAGCACACAGATTTCTGGGTTTTCCTCGTCCAACAGGATGCCGCCCGCGCGAAATTCCGCCTTGAGCGCGTCCGTTCCGACGAGGTAGACGCGCCGCCCCGCGCAGTGCGCATTGAGATATTCGATGGTAGCCATGCCCGAGGTATATACCCCGTCGCGCGCGTCGAAGAGGCCGACGCGGGTGAGTTTTTCCCGATATTCCCGCTCGGTCTTGGACGAATTATTGGTGAGATAGACGAGCTTCTTCCCCAAATCGCGGAGGCGCGCCAGCGTCGCCCGCATCGCCCCGATGGGCCTGTCGTCGACGTATACCGTTCCGTCGAGATCGAGCAGGAAGAGGTCGATGCTCTCCAAGAGCTGTTCTTTCTCCATGGGATCCCTCAAAACAAAAGGGCGAGCGCGCTTGCGAGATACCCCGCGGCGATGCCGAACAGCAGCATCCCGCCCAAGATCAACAGCCCGCGCACCCGGGCCTTCCGAAACAAAATCAGATAGCCGAGCCCCGCATTGACGACGAGCCCCGCCAAAATGCCGCCGAAGCCGATCCCGCCGAGCGCATAGGCCTCCGCCAAAATGACCGAGGAGGCGCAGTTGGGAATGGCGCCGACGAGCGCGCAGACTGCCGGTTGAAGCCAGTAACCGGCCCCCTCCATGAAAAAGAGGGCGCGGTCGCCGAGCCACGCGACGAGCAGCCCGAACGCGAGATTGAACAAGAGCACAAAGGCCGCGACTTGGAGCGCATGCAGCACGGGCGACAGAAGATAGACGGCCCACTTGTTCTCTTTCTTATGTTCGCAGGGGGAAAGTTCGGCGCAGGCGCAGGCGCCCTGCTCGTGCGCCGACTCCTCGCCGTGCAGATCTGCCATGTGCGCGGCATCGGCCTCCCCGCCCTCACCGTGCGCGTGACCGCACGCGTGTTCGTGCGCCGTATGCGTTTCGTCTTCGGCCGCATCGGAGACCGTATCGGAAGCCTCATCGCGGACATGGTGCCCATGTTCGTGCTCTGCGCCTTCCGGAAGCGGTGCGAGCGCGGGCGACTTTTTCCGCATGACGGCGTCAAGAAAATATCCCGCGCCAATCCCCAGCGCGAGTTTTACGGCGACGAGAACGGCCACGGAGACCAATTTCGTCACCCATTCCGCGGAGGAGAGCAGCAGGACGAGCAGCGCCTCGTCGCTCGTCGTCGTGAAGACGGCGACCAGCGTGCCGAGCGTGATGTGGCGGTGTTCATAGAGCTTGGCCGCCATCACGGAAAATCCGCACATGGGCACGACGCCGAGCCCCGCGCCGAGCGCCGGCGCCCACTTGCCCGCAAACGCGCGCCGCGGCTTCCCCACGCCCGTGTTGTGCTCCATGACCTCGATCAGCACATAGAGCAAAAAGAGAAACGGGAAGAGCTTGAGCGTATCCCAAAGCGCGTCGACCAAGACGTCAGCAAACATATCCCACACGGCCCGTTCCTCCTTCTTTTCAGCATCATGATAGCCTATTTTCCGACTTTTGTCAAACGATTTCGGGCCCCTGTATGACATGCCGCGTCCGCCGCGTCATTCCGGGCCGAAAGAAATCGCGCAGCGTTGAAAATCCCGCCCTGAAGAGGACGGGAACGCGGTCATTGGAGGAATTTGAGCACTTCATCGAACATCTTGTCCGCGGAGACGACCGTCTTGAAGCGGATGGGTTTGTAGCGGACCGCCTTGATGGGCTCGGGGACCTTCATCGCCGTGAGCAAATGGATGCGCTTGACGCCCTTGAACGAATCCTTGACGTCGTTGCCCGTGAGCGCATAGAGGACGTCCTGCGGGAACTTATAGGGGCTGGCCGTAGACAGCACCACGAGGGGGTGTATCTCGGACATGGGGTCGTCGTTTAACTTCTCCAAGTACCTCTGCGCCACGTTCATCGCCACGCCCGTGTGCGTGTCCATGGGATAGCCGTACTCCTCGAAAAACTCATAGATGCACTCCACCGTGTCGTCTTCGCTCGAACAGCCCGCGTAGAAATCCGCCTTGAGTTTTTTGAGCTCGTCCGTCGCGATGCTGTATCGCCCCGTCTCGGCGAGCGCGCGCATGCGCTCCTGCGTGCGGGCGGCGTCGCGCCCCGAGAGCTCGAAGATCAGCCGCTCGAGATTGGAAGAGACGAGGATGTCCATCGAGGGAGACATCGTGCGGTAGAACGGCCGCCGCGTCTCATAGGTGCCCGTGCGCCAAAACTCGGTGAGGACGTTGTTCTTATTGGAAGCGCACAGGAGCGTTCCGACGGGGAGCCCCATCCGCTTGGCGTAATATCCCGCGAGAATGTTGCCGAAATTGCCCGTGGGGACGGCAAAATCCACGGTTTCGCCCATCTTGATCTGGTTGGAGGAGACGAGGTCGCAGTAGGCGGAAAAATAATAGCAGATCTGCGGCGCGAGGCGGCCGAAATTGATGGAATTGGCCGAGGAGAGCAGATAGCCCTTCTCCTCGATGGCTTTTCTGCACGCCTCCGACGTAAAAATTTTCTTGACGCCCGCCTGGCAATCGTCGAAATTTCCGCGCACGGCCACGACGTTGACGTTTTCACCGTCCTGCGTGCCCATCTGCAGTTTCTGCATCTTGGAAACGCCCTCGTCGGGATAGAAGACCATGACGTCGACGCCCTCCGCGTCGCGGAACCCTTCCAGCGCGGCCTTCCCCGTATCTCCGCTCGTGGCGACGAGGATGAGGATGCGCCGGTCGACGCCGAGCATGTCACAGCCTGTCCGCATGAGATAGGGCAAAACCGTGAGGGCCATGTCCTTGAAGGCGCAGGTGGGGCCGTGGTAGAGCTCCAACAGATACATGCCGTTGTCCATTCGCACGAGCGGCGCGGGATCGTCGCCCTCGAATTTTTCGTATGCCGCACGAAGCGCCTCGGTGAGCGCCGACTTCTCATAGTCGTCGAAGTATTTGGAAAGAACAAGCGCGGCGCGCTCCGGATAGTCCATGCCGAGCATGGCGTCAAGTTCCTCCGCGGAAACGGCGGGGAACGTCTCGGGGACAAACAGCCCGCCGTCCGCAGCGATGCCCTTTACGACCGCTTCGGCGCCCGTGACGCGTTCTCCCCCTCTCGTACTGATAAAAAACATATGGCTCCTATCCTTGATGTTAGACAAAACAGATAATATTTATAAGCGGAAGCGTCCCGCGCACTGCGGGACGCAAACGATCGCCTTTGGGTCAAAGGTACTTCTTGGCAAATTCGGGCAGTTCCTCCTCCGAGCAACTGCAGGTGATCCAGACCGCAAGGTCGCGCTTGGCGGAAACTTGCTCGAGCATATAGAAGAGCTGCGCCATATCCTTGAGATCTTTGCCCGCAATACGGGCCACGCCGTCGACATAGACGGATTCGTTATCGTAATTCCCGGCGATGACGCCCTTGATGAAGCCGCAGAGCGCGTCCTCTCCCGCGATGGAATAATCGGTCACGTCGATGAACCGGATCGCGCGGTTGACGTCATACATATATCGTTTGGTATCTGTGATGAAAACCAGGTGGCCTTTGGCGCTTGCGACGGAACTGTTTGCTTGGTCGATGATCCGCTTGGTCTTTCCGCTCCCCTTGGGGCCGCAGATGATTTTGATCATGGAATCCTCCTTGTTGCCTTTTCGGCGCATATTATAGGTATTCCTATTTTATCAAATTCTTCCGATTTTATCAAGGGTTTCGGAAAAATTATCGCAAATATTTTTTCCGGGAACGGCGACCCCTCAATCCAAACTCCGAAGAAATGCGTCGATCCGGTCGAGCCCCTCCAGCATCTCCTCCATCGACAGCGAATAGGAGAGCCTGACGCAGTCGTCCGCGCCGAACGCAACGCCGGGGACCACCGCAACTTTGGCCGCATCCAGAAGGACGTCGGCAAAGTCCACGGAATTTTCGATCGTCTTCTCCCCGAACTTCTTCCCATACGCCCCGCTCACGACCAGCATGCAGTAGAACGCGCCGTCGGGGATGATGCAATACGCCCCACCCATGTCCGAGATGCGCTCGATCATCGCGAGTCTCCGCCGTGCGAAGCGGGCCACCATTTCCTCGACGGAGGCCGCCGGCGAGGAGAGCGCCCTGAGCGCCGCGTACTGCGAGATCGAACAGGCATTGCTGGTCGCGTGGCTCTGGAAGGAATCTATGGCCTGCGCGATGTCCTTCGGCGCGGCGAGATAGCCCACCCGCCAGCCCGTCATGGCATACGTCTTGGAGACGCCGTTGACCGTGACCGTGAGCGCCTTCGCCGCCTCCGACGTCGCCGCAAAGGAGAAGGGTTTGGTCTCCCCGTAGACGAGTTTCTCATAGATTTCATCGGAGAGGACGAAGATGCCCGCCTCGACGCACACGTCGGCGAGCGCGCGCACCTCCTGCTCGGAATAGACGGCGCCCGTCGGATTGCAGGGCGAATTGAAGATGAAGAGTTTGGTCCGCGGCGTGATGGCGGTCCTGAGCTGTTCGGGCGTGATCTTGAAGCCCATGCGCTTGCTCGCGTGCACAATGACGGGCACGCCGCCGCACGTCTTGACGACCTCCGGATAGGTGACCCAATAGGGCGCGGGAATGATCACCTCGTCCCCCTCGTCTACGAGCGCATAGCAGGTGTTGAAGACGGCGTGTTTGGCACCGTTTGTGACGATGATCTGCGACGGTTCATAGTCGAGGCCGTTCTCGCGGCGGAATTTGCTGCAGATCGCGCGGCGCAGCTCGGGAATGCCCGCGGAGGGCGTGTATTTGGTATATCCCTTTTCGAGAGCCTCGCGGGCCGCGTCCATGATGTGATCGGGCGTCGCGAAATCCGGTTCGCCCACGCCGAAAGAAATGACTTTTTCCCCCGCCTTCTTCATCGCCTTGGCCTTGGCGCTGACAGCGAGCGTCTGGGAGGGAGAAATGGTGCGGATGCGCTTTGCAAGTCTCTCCATATGAACTCCTTTTGTGCAACCGTGAGGCTGCGTCTCGGACATGCCCCCGTCGTCAATCCTCTCCGGCGAGACGGCGCTCGGTATCCGCGCGGGCAAGCGCGTCGATCATCTCGTCGAGGTCGCCCGCCAAAAATTCCTGCATGTTGTGGACGGATAGGCCGATACGGTGATCGGTGATGCGGCTCTGGGGGAAGTTATACGTCCGGATGCGTTCGCTCCGGTCGCCCGTTCCCACGAGGCTCTTGCGATTTGCCGCCTCCGCGCCCGCCGCCCGGCTCTGATAGTAATCGTATAGGCGGGATTTGAGGACGCGAAACGCCTTGTCCTTGTTTTTGAGCTGGCTGCGCTCGTCCTGACATGTGACGACGATGCCCGTCGGAAAATGCGTGATGCGGATGGCCGTCTCCGTCTTGTTGACCTTCTGCCCGCCCGCCCCCGAGGAGCGGAACAGGTCCACGCGGATATCCTCGTCCTTTATCTCCACCTCGACGGCCTCCGCCTCCGGCAGAACGGCCACGGTACAGGTTGACGTATGGATGCGCCCCTGCGACTCCGTCTCGGGCACCCTTTGGACGCGGTGCACGCCGCTCTCGTATTTGAGGCGCTTGTAGGCGCCCTTCCCGCCGATGAGGACGATGGCCTCCTTGACGCCGCCGAGCTCCGTCTCGTTGAGATCGACGACCTCCCATGTGAAGCGCCGCCGTTCGCAATACCCCATATACATGCGATAGAGCTCATAGGCGAACAGAGCGGCCTCTTCGCCGCCCGCCCCCGCCCGGATCTCCAACGTACAACCGCGGTCGTCGTGGACGTCCTTGGGCAGGAGCATTGCCTTGAGCTCCCGTTCCCGCGTCTTCAACTCTTCACGGAGCGTGCGCCCCTCCTCGAGCAGAAGGTCGCGCAGTTCCCCCGTCTCGCGCTCCGCCTCCGCGAGCGCGTCCTCCATCTCGGCCTCCGCCTTGCGGTAGGCACGGTAGGCCTCGACGATCTCCTCCAGCTCCGCGCGCTCCTTGGAGAGCTTCGCATAGTCCTCGCCGAGATAGGCGTCGGGCGCGGAGAGCGCCTCCGTGAGCGCGTCGTAGCGCGCGGCGATCTCTTCCAGCCGCCTGCGCATCAGAATCCTATCTTGACGACGCGTTCCACGCCCGCAAGGTCCTTGACGACCATGGCGAAGTCGCACCGCGTCGCAGTCTGGAAGATCTTGACGACCTCGCGCGCCTGGTCCTCCCCGCATTCGAGAATGACCATGCCCCCGCGCACGACGAAGCGGGGCACCTCCTGCGCGATCCTGCGATAGAAATCCAGGCCGTCTTCCCCGCCGTCAAGCGCGATACGGGGTTCGAAATCGCGCACGTCCTTGGGAAGCGACGCGATCTCCCCGCCCCGCACATAGGGCGGATTGGCCGTGATGAGATTGTATCTGCCGCGGACGCTCTCGAAGAGATTGCTCTTCACGAAGGTGACGTTCGCCTTGTTCAGCCGCGCATTCTCGCGCGCGACCTCAAGCGCCTCCTCCGAGATATCCGAGCCGACGACCGTGACCGTCTTTTCCTTGGCCGCCTCGCAGGCGACGGCAACGGCGACGGCGCCGCTGCCCGTGCAGAGATCGAGCATGCTGTCCCCCTCGCGGAGAGAGGCGACCGCCTCCCGCACGAGGATCTCCGTCTCGGGACGGGGGATCAGCACGCGCTCGTCGACTTTGAAGCGATAACCGTAAAATTCGGTGTCGCCGAAGATGTACCAGAGCGGCCTTCCGGTGAGGCGCTCCTCAAAGACGGAGAGAATGGCCTTGCACTCCGACCGCATGATCACGCGCTCTTCCGAAAGCGCGCTGCGGGGGATGCCGAGCGAGATGGAGAGGATCCATTCCGCGTCCGATTCGTCGATGTTTTGGGACGCGAACGACTTCTTCATGAGCGCGGAAAGTTTGGAGAGCTTGGTCTCCGTCACAAAGAACTTTTCGGGGTATTCCGGGTCTTCATCCATGATCTTCACCCGTTCGAAGGCGCCGATGGCGCATTCGATCATGTCGTCGGTCGGTTCGCGGGTCGTCAGCAGTTGCAAAAGATAGCCGGGCGCCTTGAACGGCAGCACGAGGGGCGAATCGGTATAAGAGAGCAGTTTCAGAAATTCGTAGGAGACTCCCGCCACGATGGGAAGCAGGAGAATGCGGAAGAAGACGGAGAGCACCGTCTCCAACAGGCCTTGAATGTGCGCGTAGGTATAGAGCATGTCGAGCGGCACGCCCGCGAGCGCAAAGATCAGGATGGAGATGATGAGCACGAAGAACATGAACGTCGTGCCACAGCGGTCGTGGAGCCGCGAGCATTTTTTCACGTTTTCCACCGTCAGCGGCATACCGTATTCATAGCAATTGATGGTCTTATGCTCGGCGCCGTGGCACATATAGGTCTTCCGCAGTTCGGGCAGAAGGAGCGTGAACAGAATGTAGAGGATGAAAATGGCGAGCCGGATGCCCCCCTCGATCAGGTAGAACCACACGCCGTAGGTGTGCGACTTGTCGACGGCGGGAACGGCCGAAGCGATCAGACGGGTAAAGAGCAGCGGAAGATAGACGAAGAGGACGAGGGCGAGCGCGACGCCGATGGCGACGGCGATCCATGTGAGGATCTCGCCGAGCGTCACCTTCCAGCGGTCTTTCATCCACTGAGAAAATTTCGTAGGGTCCTCGGTCTCGGTCGTATCCACAGCCTCGGCGCTGCGCATGAGCGACTTCATGCCGCCGACAAGCGATGTGCCGAAATTGACGACGCCGCGGATGAAGGGAAAACGAAGCCATTTCGCCCGCTTTTCGGGCGGCGTGATGCGCTGCGCCTCCGTCTGCAGTTCGCCCTTGTCGTCGCGGACGACGGTGGCCATGGCGCGCTTGCCGCGCATCATGACGCCCTGAATGACCGCCTGTCCGCCAATATAGGTCCTGTTGACTTTCTTCATGCAATCTTCTCCAATAACAAAACAGCCTCCGTGAGAGGCTGCTGTCTTCTGTTAGATGCCGTATCTTTTCTTGAACTTATCGACTCTGCCGCCCGTATCGACGAGTTTCTGCCTGCCCGTGAAGAAAGGATGGCATTTGCTGCAAATATCCACCTTCAACATGTCGGTATCCTTGGTCGTGCCCGTCTTAAACGTTTCGCCGCAGGCACAGACGACGGTCACTTCGTGATATTTGGGATGAATGTCGGATTTCATATCGTTCACCTCGCTGTGAGTTTGTTTTGCGTTTACGCGTACCATTATACCGTGTTTTTTTCCGTTCGTCAACTGATTTTGAAGTACAATCGCAAAATTCCGCCGCGGCATGCCGTTTTTTTCGCGAAAAAATCCAATTCGCCGAAACTCCGCCAAAAAGTCTTGCCAAATGCGCGGTTTTGCGGTATAATAGAATGGAACATTACAAAAATTGCAGGTAAAGGAGCCGTCAATGAACACCTGGGAACTCGTGGAAGCAAAAAAATTGGTCCTTTCGGAAGCGCCGCTGCCCGCACCGCAGGCGGGCAAACTTCGCGTTCGGGTCACCAAAGTGCTCCTCGCAAACCAAGACGCCGCCATCTTCAACGGCGACGTCCGCGTCAAATTCCCCCTGATCCCGGGAAGATACGCCGTGGGCTTCATCGCCGACGACGCCGATCCCGCATGGCCGAGAGGCACGCGCGTCGTGCTGCACGGCTTCCGCCCCATCCCGCAGGAGGGCACCGAGAAGCGCGATTTCTCCGCGGATGACTACGACGCATGCGGCAAGACGGTCGACGGGTTCCTCACGGATTTCGTCAACGTCTCGCCCGACGATATGACGGCGCTCCCCGCCTCCGTGAGCGACGAGCGCGGGCTCCTGCTCCACTATGTCGCGACGGCCAAGGAGATCACCGATCATCTCGGCGCCAAGAAGGGGCAGCACATCGTCGTCGTCGGCGCCGACATCATCGGCATCCTCGTCTGCCAGCTTCTGATCTACCAGCAGGCCGCGCCCATCCTCGTAGACGCCGATAAGGGCCGCCTTGCGTTCGCGCGCAACTGCGGCATCTACTACACCGTGCCCGCCGACATCAATCTCCTGACCGCCGTGGCCTCCGTCACGGGCGGAAGACTTGCGAGCGGCGCCGTGTATATCGCTTCCGCCTCCGGGAACCGCACCGAGGTCCCCCTTCTGCTCTGCGCGCATGCGGGGAAGGTGGTCTACTTCGGGTCCAGCGGGTCGCGCGTGCTCATCGACCTCAGCGTCGCGTTCAAAAAACACCTCTCGCTGAACTGCGTTTCGCACGGCATCAAATACCTCAAGACGGCGATCAACCTCATGGCCAACAAGGCGGTCGATCCCTCGCCGTTCCATGCAAACGCCTGCAAACCCTCGAAAGTGGCGGATTTCCTCGCGGGGTACGACCAAAAGAAGGACCGCGACGTCGATGAGATCAGTTTCGTAGACTTGCTGCAATAACCGCCCGGCCGCATACATATGCGGAGATGGAAATACTTTTTCCGCGGAAGACTTTTCCCCTGCGTCCTGCTCTTTGCGCTCATGCTCGCGGGGACTTTCGCGCTCGCCCTGTTGCTTCCCCGTCTGCTCGCGCCCGTCGCGCTGGCGGAACGGGTTTTTTCCTTTGTAACGGCCCTCGCCGTGGTCGCCGAACGCGACCTGCCCGAGCGGAAGATCGCCAAGCTCTTTCTGCTCTTCTTCCCGTGGGTAGGCGCCGCGCTCTGTCTCCTGTTCCGCAGCGGCAGGAATGTCCCGTCCGCGGCGGCCAAGACGGGCCCGAGCGGCGAAGGCGCGTTCCCGCGGATCGAGGCGCTCTCCGAGGCGACGCACGGAATCGGAGGGCACCATGTCCGAGATGTGACGTACTTTTCCGTCGGAAGAGAGATGTATGAACGCCTGCTCACCGACCTGAGATGCGCACAGCGGCGCATCTATCTCGAATACTACATCATCGCCCGCGGCGTCTTTTGGGGCGACGTGCTCGAGCTTCTCAAGGCCCGCGCCGAAGCGGGCGTCGACGTGCGCGTCATCTACGACGATTTCGGCTGCGCCCTGACGCTCCCCGAGCACTACTACCGGGAACTCGCGGGGTTCGGCATCCGCGCGGCCTGTTTCCGCCGCCTGCGGCCGGGGCGCGGATTTTCCCACCGCGACCATCGCAAACTCGCCGTCATCGATGACGTCGCCTATGTCGGCGGAATCAACCTCGCCGACGAATACATCGGCGAAAAACTGCGCTTCGGGCACTGGAAGGATACCGCCGTCCGCATTGCGGGCACAGACGCATTTACGGAGCTCTTGCTTCGGACATGGTATGCCCTGAATCCGTCTGACGGCCTTCCGAAGGGGGAGAATTTTCAGCCGCGGGGCGAAATTCCGCTCATCCCTCTCTCCGACGGCGAGGCAAACGGGGCGCGGATCTTCCCCGAGGTCCTTCTCACGCTCTGCGCCCATGCGAAGCGCAAACTCTGGCTCTGTACGCCCTATCTGTCGCTTCCCTACGACATGGTCGCGGCGCTCTCCGCCGCGGCGCGCGCGGGCGTGGACGTGCGCATCCTCATTCCGCACATTCCGGACAAGCGATCCGTCTTTCTCCTGACGCGGGCCTACGGGCGCGTGCTCGAAGAGGCGGGCGTCTCCGTCCGCGAGTATACGCCGGGATTCCTGCATGCGAAGAGCGCGGTCGTCGACGGCGAACTTTCCCTCGTCTCGAGCTGCAATCTCGACTTCCGAAGTCTGTATATTCAGGCCGAATGCGGGGCCGTCATCGCGGACATGCCCCTCGCGCAATCGCTCGAGCGCGACTTTCTCGAGACATGGCGGCAGAGCGCTCCGCTCCCCAAGGCGAGCGCCGTCCGGCGCGGTCTCGAGCGCGCGCTCATGCTCTTTGCGCCCCTCGCCTGATATTTGGAGATACTATGATCAAATTTATCGCAACCGATCTCGACGGAACGCTGCTCACCAACGACAAGCGCCTCCCCGCCGAGATCTTCGGCCTCATCCGCGCCATGTCCGAGCGGGGCATCCTCTTCGCGCCGGCCAGCGGACGGCAATACGCCAATCTGAAGAAATTGTTCGCTCCGGTCGCAGACAAGGTCGTCTTCATCGCCGAAAACGGCGCGCTCGTCAAATACCGCGGCGAGACGTTACATATTTCGTCCGTCGACGACGGCGACCTCAGGCATGCCCTCGCGGAGATCCGCGCCATCCCCCATCTCTACCCCATGCTCTGCGGGGAGACGTGCGCCTATCTCGAAGACGACGTCCGCCCCTTTTTCGACTATGCGATGGACGCCTACACCAACTGCGTGAAGGTGGACCGCCTCGAAGAGATCATCGGGCGGGAGCGCATCTGCAAGATCGCCGTCTACGACGAGATCGCGGCCGCCGAAAATTGCATCCAAAAACTGCCGTCGCGGCTCCCCGCGCTCCGCACCGCCATCTCCGGCTTCGACTGGTGCGACGTCTCCTCGCCCGATTCCAACAAGGGTGCGGCGATCCGCGTCATTCGCAGCCGTTTCGGCCTCAAGCGGGAGGAATGCGTCGCGTTCGGCGACCACATGAACGACTTCGAAATGCTGGTCGAATGCGGGACGGCCTACGTCCCCGCCAATGCCTATCCGCCGCTCAAAGAACAGTTCCCCGTCATCGCCGCGAACGAGGCGGGCGGCGTCCTCGTCAAAATCAAAGAAATTCTTTCCCAATCGGAAATCGGGAGGTCACTATGAAATACGTCATCGCTTCGGATATCCACGGTTCCGCGCACTATTTGCGCCTCTTGAAGGCGCGCTATGAATCGGAGCACGCCCAAAAGCTCATTCTGCTCGGCGATCTCCTCTACCACGGCGCACGCAATCCGCTGCCGCCCGAGTATTCCACGCTCGCCTGCGCCGAACTTCTCAATTCCATGAAGGACGATCTCCTCTGCGTCCACGGAAATTGCGACAGCGAAGTCGATACGCTGGTCCTCGATTTCCCCATCGGCGCGGAGTATTGCATCCTTCCCGTGGGGCAGCGGACGATGATCCTGACGCACGGCCACCATATCCCCGCCTTGCTCAAAAAGGGCGACGTCCTCGTCTGCGGCCACTTCCACGTCCCCGCCTTCGAGGAGCGGGAGACGTATACCTATGTCAATTGCGGCTCGGTCTCCATTCCCAAGGACGGATCGCCGCACGCATACCTCGTTTTGGAGGACGGCACGCTCACCTTCAAGGACGTCGAAACGGGCGAGGCGTTCCGCACGGAGAGGCTCTGACCGCCCGCCTTATGAAGTGCGACGGGGGCATGTCCGAAACGGGCCCCCGATTTTGCTCAAAATGCCGATCCCGCGGTCTCGGCTCCGCACCCGCCGAAGAGCGCGGTCCGTGAAACGGAAAGCCGTGCCGATTTTTGAAAAAAATAGTCGAAAAAATTTTCCGTCAATCTCTTGACAATCCAGTCCGCTTTGTGTAGAATAATAATAACAACAAAAAAAGGAGTGGAAGGCATTATGAACTTTGATACTTGGTTCCATAAGCAAGATCGGCTCATCCAGATCGTTTTGCTCATCATCCCGTTCGTCGGCTGGATCGTGGAGATCCTTGTCCGTTGGTCGGCATTCCTGAGAAACAAATCCACGGTCAGCTTGGTTGTAGCGCTTGTCGTCACCTTCACGTCGTGGATCCCGATCATCCACTGGATCGACGCCGTTTGGGTCGCGCTCTACAATTCTTTGATCCTCGAGTAATCGAACAACGAAAAAACCGCCTCAATAGAGGCGGTTTTTTCATGCGCCGAAAGTCGGCCGCGGTGCATCGTGATCGTCCGCTTTTTTCGTTTTCTTGCCGACGATCGCGGACATGGGTGCCAGCAATGTGGTCAACCGCCGCAAGCATTTAGCAAAATTACAATTCAAACGCAATCGCGGTGATGTCGTCCGCGAAGGTTCCGCAGAAGTTTTTGAGCGCCGCTTTGAGGCGTTCGATGAAGCGCTCGGCGTTCTCCGAATGGCTCAGGACCGTCTCGACGCGCTCCAATCCGAATTGTTCCCCGTGCGGGCTCTTGCTCTCGATAACGCCGTCGGTCAGAAGTACGAGGAGGTCCCCCCGCTCATAGCCGATCGTCCTGTCCTCGTAGCGATAGCCGGGCATCCAGGTCGAAATGGGAGGCGAACTGCCCTCGATCTCTGCGATGCCGTCCCGCCCTTTGAGGAGCATGGGCGCGTTATGGCCGGCAAAACAGTAGCGGATGACGCGACTGTCTTCCTCGATGAGGGCCGCCACGGCCGTGATGTAGGACCGTTCGTCGAGATTGAGCTCGGCGAACTTTGCATTGAGGCCGCCGAGGGCGCGCGCGGGAGAGCTTTCGCTCCTGTCCCAGCCCGCCTTGACGAACGCCGAGAGCATGCCCGCCGCCACGCCCTTGCCCGAGACGTCGGCCAGCACCCCCATGGTATGCCCGCCGACCTCATAGACGTCCGGCAGGTCCCCGCCGATCTCGCGGCAGGGGATATAGGTAAAGGAATAGGGCGTGCCGTTCTTCCCCGAGGCGGGCGGCAGGAGCCGCTGCTGGATGGTTTGCGCGGAATACATCTCGCGCGCGATCTCCGTCTCGTAGGCGTTGTCGACGACGCCGAGAAAATACTTCCCGAGCGGGCTCACCTTCATGCGCAGGGCGAGCCCCCCTTCGCCGCTGCCGAGAATGATCTTGCGGAACGCCGTCTTCCCCGAGTCGATGACCTCCCGGAAGAGATTGCGCAGCGGACAATAGGCACAGCGCACGCCCTCGCCGCACGTCCCCTCGTTTTGGCCGCAATCGGTGACATCGCGCAGCGTCCCCTTGCGCTTGCCCGAACGGAAATAGTCGCCGAACGCGCGGTTCATATACCGCACTCTGAAATTTTCGTCGACGACGATCGCCGCCGTGGGAATGCTGTCTAAGACTTCCCGATAGAGATTTGCCATTTCAACTCCGGAAGATTCTGAGTTTCCCGCTCACGATGCGGGCGGTCAAAGAGCGCGCTTCGACGAGTTCGCCGTCGAGCTGGACGGTCTTGCCCTCCGTCTGGACGATCCGCGCCTCCTCGCAGAGGATGTGGCGGGAGATGGGCCGCTCGAGGATCTTTCCCCGCATGAGGCGGATCAGTTCGAATAAGATTTTGCTGCGCTTCGGGCAGGAAATGACGACGAGATCCAACTTGCCGTCGCCGGGGTCCGCGGGCGGACAGATGCGGATGCCGCCGCCGAACTGCGAACCGTTGCACACCGCCGCAATGAACGCCGTGACGGAGAAGCATTCGTCGCCCACCGTAACTTCGATCTTCTGACCCTTATAATGAAAGAGCGAGGCGAGCAGACTGCGGAAATATTTGCTCCGCTTGTGCCCCTTCATGCGATAACAGCGCTCCAATATGTCGACGTCGATGCCCAGCCCCGCGATGTTCAGACTCTTGTTTTCCCCGCAGTCGATGAAATCGGTATACCGCGACGGGCCCTTGAGGATGAGATCGAGCGCGGCGATCCCGTTGGGAATGCCGACCGCTTCGGCGAAGTCGTTGCCCGTCCCCATCGGAATGATCCCAAGCTCGACGTTTTCGGGCACGGTGATGCCGGAAACGACGTCGTTCACCGTCCCGTCGCCGCCGACGGCGACGATTTGGACGGGTCCGCTCTCCGAGAGCCGCCCCGCAATGGCGCGCGTCTCCTCTTTGGTCGTCCCCGAAAGGATATCGAACGGGATCTTTTCCGCATTGAGCCGCGCGGCGATCTCTTCGAGCAGCGCGCCGAGTTTTTTGGTATTGGGATTGACGATGAAATTCAACATCCTTTTTTCCGCCGTAATGTTTCTTGACTTATTATACAATATCTCTCGAAGAATTGCAATTTTTTTCTCAATCTGCTATACTGTTTTCGGAAAAATATTTTTGGAAGCGTCATGAAGAACTTTTTGCCGGAAAATTTGATCGCACTCGCGGACGCCTGCGCCCTCCCGCTCTATGTCGTCGGGGGGAGCGTGCGCGATCTTTTGGCGGGTCATCCCCCCGAGGGGGACGCCGATTACGACCTCGCCTCCCCCATGTCCGAGGAGGATTTTATCGCCGCATGCGAAAAATGCGGCACCCATGTCCGCGCCGTATACCCACGGACGGGGACCGTCAAGGTCCGGGACGAAGCGGGGCACGACTATGAATTTACCCGCTTCCGCACCGACCGCTACCTCCGCGGCCTCCACACGCCCGCCGAGATCGCCTTCACCGACGATATCCTGTCCGACGCCCGCCGGCGGGACTTCTGCGCCAACGCCGTATACTACGACATCCGCGCGGAACGGTACGTCGACCCCTTGGGCGGCATGGAGGACATCGAACGGCGTCTGCTGCGCACCGTGCGCGCGCCCGAATGCGTCTTCGGAGAGGACGGACTGCGGCTTTTGCGCCTTGCGCGCATCGCCGCGCAGACGGGGTTTGCGCCCGATGCCGCCGCACTCGCGGGAGCAAGCGCCAACGCCGCGCTCATCGAGGACATCGCGCCCGAGCGCGTCTTCCGCGAACTGCAACTATTATTGCAGGCGGACGCGCGCCACGGCGACGCCGAAGCGCCCTATCGCGGCCTCTGCATTTTGCGGGATACGACGGTGTTGGGGCATACCATGCCCGCGCTTGCCTGCGGCGAAGGCATGGCGCAACGGTCGGATTTCCATAGCTACGACGTGCTCGAACACGCCTTTCGCTGTGTGCGCTACGCCCCCGCCCGCATCCGCTGGGCGGCGCTCCTGCACGACGTCGGAAAGCCCTTCTGCATGCGGCGCGACGGCAATTTCCATGCCCATGCCGAGGAGGGCGCGCCCATCGCGGCGAAGATCCTGAGCGGCCTCCGCGCCCCCAAGGCGCTCGTCGACGAGACCGCGTTCCTCGTGAAGATGCACATGCGCGATTTCGACTGCCGCATGCGGGAGAGCAAGGTGCGCGCGGATATCCGCGCCTGCGGGGACCGTCTTCCGCTGCTCTTTGCCCTCAAACAGGCCGATTTTTCGGCGTGCAAAGACGATCTCTCCCCCGCCCCCACCGTGGAAAAATGGCGGGTTGTGGCGGAAAAAATGCGGGCGGAGGGCGTGCCCATGACGCTCGGCGAACTCGCAGTCGGCGGCGACGACATCCGTGCGCTCGGCGTCCCGCCCCGCGAGACCTCCCGCGTGCTCCGGGAACTGCTCGATTTCTGCCTTCAAGACGGCCGCCGCAACCGCAGGGACTGCCTGCTGAAACACGCCGCCGCCGTCTTTGCGGGAAAGAATCCGTAACCCGCGCTTTTGAGGCCGAAACGGAAGAAATTCCCGCCCAAGTTAACGCGCGGATTTGGTAAAAGTACTTGCAATTTTTCGAGAAGTATATTATAATAGCTTACGAATCATAATTTTGATACATTTGCGAGGTACCGAAATGGGTAAAAACAACGACTTCGACAATCAACAGATCCAATACGACGAATGGGGCGATCCCGTCAAGAAAAAAACGCTTCCGGAATCGAAGCGGCTGTATACCGACGAGTGGGGCGACCCCGTCAAAAAGATCAGCGTAAACGAAGAAAATAGAGAATACATGAATGAGTTGGAGAAGGTCGCCCTCGAAAAGGAGCTGGTCGACAAACAACTCATCTATCCCCGTGCCCACTATCTCCCCCGCGGCAGACTGCGCGGCATCGTCGCCGTGTGCCTTGCGTTCTTCTTCGGCATTTTCGTCGTGCTCGGCGGCCTCGTGGGCGTGGGCGTCTGGGCGGGCACGAAGGCCAAGATGCGCACCCTGCTCGGCTCCAATGCCGGGAACCTGTTGCGCGACGACTATCTCGACATGTCCGTCCTGCAGCTCATCACCACCGTCGCCAACGACATGAAGGGCGGCATCGACGACCTCAACGATATCTCCAAGTATACCCCCCTCGTCGATACCTTGCTCGATAAGCTCGACAGCGCCGCCGACAAATACGGCATCACCTACGACCGCGAGGTCCTCAAGGCGACCAAGTTCTCCGAATTCTCGAGCTATCTGGTTGACGATGTCTTGAAGAACATCGAGATCGGCAAGGTGGCGACTTCCCTCGGCGTCACCGATCCCATGGTCATCGCCATCTTCTACGGCGAAGAGGGAGAAGACTTCGAATACGACGCAAACGGCAACATCGTCCCCATCGAGGGCGGCAGAGCGCCCCTCGTCGTCAACGATTTCATGACGGACATCATGGGCTCGCTCGGCACCGTGCGCCTCGGCACCCTCATGGGCCTCAATAAGAACGCCTCGGAGGAGAAAGCGCTCGGCGACAGCGCCATGCTCTATGCCCTCTGCTACGGCAAATACAGCAGCGATTATACCAAAGACGAAAACGGAAAATATCATGTGGTCAACGGCGACTATACCATCGTCGAAGGCATGGTCAAGGTCGACGCCGACAATTTGGCGGCGAAGAAAGCGCAAAAAGATTCCGCGGACGCCGCGAATACCGCCAAGACCTTGGCCGACACGGAGGGCGAGGAAGGCGCGGAGGACGAGAAATTCATCTATCCCACCTCCATCGACGACCTCATCGATTCCCCCAACGCCGTCATCAACGACCTCGAGCTCGGCACCATGCTCGGCATCGGCACCAACGTCACCGACGAGAAGAAGAAGGATAACGCCCTGATGCTCACCCTCTGCTATGGGACCGAGGGCGTGGATTACAAGATCGAAAACGGCACCGTCGTCATGTTGGAGGGCAAGAAGGCCACCACCATCAAAGAACTCACCGAGAACTCCAACGAGCTCATCAACGACCTCGAGCTCGGCACCATGCTCGGCATCGGCACCGACGTTTCCGACGAGGACAAGGAGAGCAACGCGCTCATGCTCGCCCTCTGCTACGGGACCGAGGGCGTGGATTACAAGATCGAAAACGGCAATGTCGTCATGTTGGAGGGCCACGACACGGACTACCCCACCACCGTCGGCCAGCTCACCGAAAGCTCCAACGACATCATCAACAAGATGGAAGTCGAGACGCTCATGAGCATCAAGATCGACTCCGATAAGGTCATGCATTACCTCGCCTACGGCCCCGAAATGGCCAAGGGTACAACCCCTTATAAGGATTCGAAAGATGCCGAGGGGCGGCCGGTGGATGAACACGGCTACTTGCTCGACGAGAACGGCCACTACAAGACGGAGTTCGTCAAGGACGATGAGGGAAATGATACGACGGAAAAGCAATACGTCGGCGGCGGAACATATGTCTATACATACGACAGCGAGGGGAACGCCACTGGCGTTCAAATGCTGCCCGATCCCAATGCGGAGGGCTTCGACCCCGATTCCGACGACAACGTCCTCTATCCCAAGCGCACGGTGGGAGCCCTCACCGAAAAAGACGCAGGGCTTCTCGAAGGCATGAAGATCGGCGACGTGATGGAGATCGACAGCGACAGCTCGAACATCATGCGCGCCATGAAGAATTGGACGCTCGACGACCTCAAGAATCAGGATAAGATCAACGATCTTCACCTCTCCGACATCCTCGATATCCACGAAAAGGATCCCCAAAAACCCGGCGATACCGGTAGCTCGGGCATTCTGCTCGCGATGAAGGATTGGACGCTCAACGACCTCAATGACCAGAATAAGATCGAGTCGCTCACCATCGGGGAAGTGCTCGATATCAAGGGGGAAGAACAGGGCGATACGTCCAACATCATGTGGGCGCTCAGGAAGAAGTCGCTCAAAGACTTGCAAAATCAAAATACCATCGAATCGCTCAAGCTCTCCGAGATCATCACGATCGACACAAATACTTCGGGCATTTTGCAAGCCATGCAGGATTGGCAAATCTCCGATCTGCAGAATCAAACCCGCATCGAACGCCTCCGCATCGGCCAGATCATCAATGTCTCAAGCAACACCACTGGGCTCATGGCCGCCATTAAAAATTGGCGTATCGGCGATCTCTCCGATTCCGATAAAATCGAATCGCTGAAGCTCAGCGACGTCATCACGATCAATTCGGACGACCATATCCTTAACGCCCTTAAAGATACGCAGGTCGGAAGATTGCAGGACGGTATCGACGAACTTACGCTCACCGAACTTCTCGGCGATGTGAGTAAAAATACGATCTTGAAAGGCCTTGCGAACAGCACCGTCGCGTCCCTCTCAAACGACATCGAAAATCTCACCATCAGCACGATCTTCGGCGACGAAATCTATTCCTACATGAAGATCGAAAACGAAAAGACCTATCAAAAACTCTACGAAGACTACTTTAACAATCATAATACCAACCACGGCAAGAATTATCTGCCCGAGGCATATGCGCCGGAAAATTTGGAGACCCGTTTGTTCGTCAAAAACGAAGGAACTGATACCGAGGTTCTCAAGGGCTATTTCGAAAAAGGTACCGACACCCTCTATGCGGGCAAAGTTCTCCGCGACTACAACGATGACGGCGAAGCATATAGCTATTACAACAAGAAAGACGTTCTGACGGTCATAGCCGAAAAGAAGGAAGTCGTCTATGTGGAAGCCACCGAGACCGTACCTGCCCACGTCGACTATGTTTCCCTTTCCGAGGGAATCACCGATGCAGACCTTAAGCCCGACGGCTTCGGCGGTTGGTATTATTACAAGGAAGTCGCGGGAGAAGGCGAGAACGCCGAAAAGAAAAAGGTCAGGGTCGAAGTCGAAGAGGTCGTCACGGGCTATAAGCTCAACGGCACCCCGCTCACGCAAGATTCAGAGAGCGGCAAGTGGAAGCTCAACGAGAAGGAAGTCAATATCATCACCGAGACCACAACCGCAGAAGGTGTAACGACCTCTACCAGCTATATCCTCACCCGCGTGGAGCTCGAGGAAAAGTATTACGAAAAAGAGAACGCAACGAAAACTTACCCGCTCAGCGAATCCGTCGAAGAACGCTATTATGATGGCGAAGCGCAGCTCGACCGCTACGTCTCGGGCGTGTGGTTCCTTCTCCTCGGCGGGATCAAGGGCGAAGTAGCTCCTACCTACGACAAAGACAAAAACGAAACGACGCCCGGAACGCCCGGCACGATCACTTTCAACGGCGACCCCAAGCTCACCGAGATCGCTGACAGTATCACGGAAGTCAATACCACGCTGAACGACACCACGCTTTGGAAGCTCTACTTCGTCCGCATTCTGCCCGATGATCCTTTCGTTTCGTTAGGAAAGACCGGAGTCGTGTTTGAGCACACATATAAAGAGCATGATCAGGATACAGGGCTAGATCAGGAAAAGACAGTTTACCGCAAAGTAACCGATCTTAGCGATATCTCCATCTCCGAGCTTGTTCCGTTCATAACTGCGTTTACGGATATGGACTTCTTAGCCAACTATCTGAAGGATTCCGGATTTGACTTCACCAAATTCCTTGCAGGTCAAGGCGGTTAAGTAAAAATTTCACAATTTGCGGGGAGCATGGTCCAAAACCGGTTGACTTCTCCGTAAAAAACCTGTATAATACTTGAGAAAAGTCGTAAGCCTTGCGCACGAACGAGCCTTTTCGGATCGTGCGCCGAATAAGTCCGGGAGGTAAACCTATGCAGAAATACGAAATGCTCATTCTGCTCAGAAGCGACATGGAGGAAGACGCAAGAGAGGCCGAACTCAAAAAGTACGCCGACATCGTCTCCAACATGGGCGGCAGCGTGGAAGCAACCGACAAGTGGGGCGTCAAAAAGACGGCTTACCCCATTCAAGACAGAACGGATGCTTTCTTCACGCTCATGACCTTCAGAGCACCTGGCAGCACGATCGCCGAGCTCGACCGCGTTGCGGGGATCTCGAGCGATGTTTTGCGCCGCGTCATCACAAAAGTAGAGGAATAGGAAATGAATAAGGTGTTTTTGATCGGAAATCTCACATGCGACCCCGAACTCACAGAGACGGGCGGCGGCGTCAGCGTCTGCCACTTTGCGATCGCGGTCAACCGCTCCTATACGTCTCAAGACGGCGAACGCCAGACGGATTTCTTCAACGTCACCGCTTGGCGCGGCCTTGCCGATACCGTCGCGCGGTATGTGAAAAAGGGCTCCAAGGTCGCCGTCTCCGGCAGTATCCAGATCCGGAACTACGAAGATAACCAGGGCCAGCGCCGCACCGCGGTCGACGTCATTGCGCAGGATGTGGAATTTCTCAATTCGAGAAGTTCGGGCGGCGACGATCTCTACGACACCCCTACCCCTGCTCCCGACCAGCAACGCAGCGTTCCCCAAAAACGGAAGCCGCAGCTCGAATCCTTCGACGACGACGGCGATATCCCGTTTTAAGCGTTTCCCGGCGCCTGTTTTCGGCGCCCGCGCTCGGCGTGCGCCGTGCGCAACCCACTGCCCGTTCCGGGCCAATCCCTCACGGAATGCCGTTTGCGGCGTTTTGTGAAATCTAAAAAGGAGACATCGTTATGGAAGAAAACGAAGTTGTGACCGCTCCCGTCGAAGAAGCCGAAAGCGAAGCCCCCGCAACGGAAACTCCCGCGCCCCGCGAAAAGGGTGACCGCGGCGAGCGTCCTGCGAAAAAAGGGTTCAAAAAGCAGAACTTCAAGAAGGTCTGCCTCTTCTGCCAGGAGAAATCGGAGATCAACTATAAAGAAACGGCGAAACTGAGAAAGTTCATCGCGGAGGGCGGCAAGATCCTCCCCCGCAGAATGACGGGCACCTGCGCAAAGCACCAGAGAGAGCTCTCGGTTGCGATCAAGCGCGCCCGCGTCGCCGCTCTTCTGCCCTTCAAGGCCGACTAAGCGACAAAAACTGTAAAGATACAACCCCTATTTACAAGAAAGATACAAAATAAATCTTCCTGTCGGGACATATATATCTTTACAGCAGAGATCAATCATAAAAAGGATCCTACCATACCGTAAGGTCCTTTTTTTCTACCCTTTTATATCATATATATAGAAAATCGGTTTACTTTCCTCCTTCCCCCGCGCTATGATATAAGGCATACCGGCGTCAGCGTGCGTGCCTGCAAACAGGCTTAGAAAAGCCGCGCGCATTCAAATGCGCGCGGCTTTTTCAGGTCGTTTACATCTTCATAAATGAAATAAAATTGAGTAAGTGCATGGAAATCTTTCCCTGTTGGTCGACGATGGAGGACATGAAAAATTCGATATGTTTTCCGTCGACAAATTCGATATGAAACCAGATCCAAGCCGCTCCGCTCGCCTTGACTTCACAGCTCTTGACATCTTTCCCCGTGAAAACATATTCCTGCGCCAAGCCCGTGCCGGAAATCATCAGTTCCTGCGCGGAATTGTTCACAAGGTTCTTGGGACCGAGATAGCACGGTCCCTTAAAATCGGAAGATGTGCACACCCCCCAGTTGTTGTTTGCGCCCTTCATTGCGCCCAAAAAGCCCATAATAGTTACCTCCGTTTTTCATTTGCTACCAATTTGGTAGTTCTCTTCTATTTTACTACCAAAATGGTAATATGTCAAGTGTTATGGAGATAATTTTGGGAAAAAGATTAAAAGAACTTCGAGAAGAGCGCGGACTTACGCAAAAAGAAGTCGCAGATGCGCTGAAAATCCACAGCGTTACCTATTTGCATTATGAAAAAGGTCAACGCGAACCTCCGCTTTCCCTTCTTGCGGATATGGCGAAGTTTTTCGGGGAATCGGTGGATTATCTCCTCGGGCTTGAAGACTAACAAAGGATCTTACCTATATCGTAAGATCTTTTTTTTTTACCTTATTTTTTTAGGGGGAGCGCGGTGAAGAACAGCGAGGGTTTTCACTCTTTGGTTTTCCCACCGAATGACGTGAAACGACGGGGGCATGTCCGCGCTTTGGCGGCAGAGACCGCCTGCGGCCCCTTCGTGGAGGCCACCGCTCATGTCGCGCCGCCGCTCACAGCCCACCGGGCTGTTGAGCGAAAATTGCGGCCCCCCTTTCGGCCTCATAAATTCGGCCACTTTCCCCCTTCGGGGGGACAGCGAGGTGGGCCCCCCTCGAAGGGGGGAAGCTCCGCCGAAGGCGGTGAAGGGGGAAGGGCCCCACCTCAGTCACTTCGTGACAGCTCCTCCCCAAGGAGGCGCTCTTTTCACCCCCTCCCTCGGGAGGGGGCTGGGGGTGGGGCGTTCCAAATCATTTGCGCGAGCAAAACCACGCTTTTGCGCTGCGCGTCTCAATTTGCCACGCCACCGCACGCTTATTGTCTTTGATGGCAGACATGGGTGTGGGCGAATCGCTATGAGATGCACCTTCTTAAATCCTCACGGAATTTCTATGCCTTTATTATAAAAAGCTTCTATATGATAGAAATTCGTGAACCCTTTTCGTGAACCTTTCGCAAACTAATTTCATAAACTCTTTCTCCCCTTTCTTATGCAAAATGCTTGACTTCCCGCACATCCTATGTTATAATTCCTATCGAAAAGATAGGAATTATAGGAGCATCCCATGTTTGTCTATGCAGACCATGCGGCCACGACCAAGATGTCCGATGTCGCGCTCAAAGCGTACAGCGAGACGGCCGCGCAATTCTATGGAAACCCCTCCAGCTTGCACAGCCTCGGCCAACGGGCAAAGGAGGTCCTCGAAGACTGCCGCGGACGCATCGCCCGCGCCATCAACGCCGATCCGCGTGAGATCTATTTCACTTCGGGCGGGAGCGAAAGCGACAACCAGGCCATCCGCTCGGCCGCCTATGCGGGCGCGAAGAAGGGCAAGAAAAAGCTGGTCTCCACCGCCATCGAGCACCACGCCGTCCTCCATACTCTGAAAAAACTCGAACGGGAGGGCTTTGAGGTCGTGCTCGTACCCGTGAAGCCGAACGGCATCGTCGACGTCAAGCAATTGGAGGCCTCCATCGATGAAAATTGCGCCCTCGTCTCGGTCATGCTGGCCAACAACGAGATCGGCACCATCCAACCCGTCAACGAGGTCGGGGAAATTTGCAGACGGCGCGGCGTTCTCTTCCATACCGACGCGGTCCAGGCCGTCGGGCACATTCCCGTCGACGTCAAGGAGATCGGTTGCGACTATCTCGCCCTCTCGGCGCATAAGTTTACGGGGCCCAAGGGCGTCGGCGTGCTCTTCGCCAAGCGCGGCGCGCCGCTTACTCCGCTCATCGAGGGCGGCGCACAGGAAAAGAACAAGCGCGCGGGCACGGAAGATCTCCCCGCCATCGCGGGCATGACGGCCGCTCTCGAAGCCTCCATCGCAGACATGGGTAGGTCGTCCGCCGTCTTGAAGCGGTTGCAGGACAAGCTCATCGACGGGCTCTCCAAGATCCCCCACTGCGCGTTGAACGGCGACAGGACGCTGCGTCTGCCCGGGAACATCAGCTTCTGCTTCGAGGGCATCGAGGGCGAATCGCTCCTCCTGCTCCTCGACGAAAAGGGCATCTGCGCCTCGTCCGGCTCGGCGTGCACGTCGGGCTCGCTCGATCCCTCGCACGTCTTGCTCGCCATCGGGCGGGTGCACGACGTCGCGCACGGCTCTCTGCGGCTGACGCTCGGCGCGGAAAACACCGAGGCCGACGTCGATTATCTACTCGAGGCGGTGCCCGAAGTCGTCACCTATCTTCGCAACATGTCCCCCGTCTGGCGCGATCTTCAAGAGGGACGGCGGCAATATATTCTGTAAAACGCCGCGGCGCCATCTCAACCTTTGACCGCGTATCCCCCACCCATGTCTGAGGTAGGGGGCAAAAAACCGTAATATCACAACTTCAGAAAGGAGAACTGCAATGTCATTATACAGCGAAAAAGTCATGGACCACTTCAAAAATCCCCGCAACGTGGGCGTCATCGAGGATGCCGACGGCGTCGGCGAAGTCGGCAACGCCAAATGCGGCGACATTATGAAGATGTATATCAAAGTCAAAGACGGCGTCCTCATCGACGTCAAGTTTGAGACGTTCGGCTGCGGCAGCGCCATCGCGACCAGTTCGATGGCGACGGAAATGATCAAGGGCAAGCCGCTCGAAGAGGCGCTCACGCTCACCAATCGGGCGGTGACGGAGGCGCTCGGCGGTCTGCCCGCCTATAAACTTCACTGCTCCGTCCTTGCCGAGCAGGCGGTGCAGGCGGCCATCCTCGATTACTACAAGCGCAACAACATCCCCTATGACGCGAGCAAATTCCCCGACGCGCTCGGCGAGCACGAGCACGACCACGGGCAGGAAGAGGACGAGGAATGATCGTCTCGACGCGGGGGCGCTATGCGCTGCGCCTGCTCACGGCCCTCGCACGCCGCGATGGGAGCGCGTCGCTGAAAGGGCTCGCCGCCGAGGAGCGCGTCCCCTTCAAATACGCCGAATCCATCATGAGCAGTCTGGTGCGGGCGGGATTTGTGGAGTCGACGCGGGGTAAAAACGGCGGGTATCGCCTTACGCGCGCACCGTCGGAGTATACGCTCGCGGAAATTTTGCGCGAGACGGAAAATTCATTTGCCGCGACCGACTGCACGGGCGGCAAGGAGGCGGAGTGCCCCAATGCGGCGACCTGCCCCACCCTTCCCGTTTGGCGCGCGCTTGACGACACTGTCTACGATTTTCTCTCCCGCTATACCCTTGTTGACGTCATGCCGAAGGGGACACCCGGCGCAGACACAATTTGAGTACGCAAGAAATTCACTGAAAATGGGGACGCCGCGTGTGGCATTTTTAAGCACACGTATGAACTAACTGAAAATCATGAAAGATGTGGCCCGCCGGCTTCGCCGGCGGGCCACACTTTTCCAAGCAAAAACAATGAAGAAAAAGCTCCACCGGCATAGCCGATGGATTCCCTATTACATAGAAAAAAGGAACGGAAATTTCTTTCCGTTCCCCCGCTCTCAGAGATCATCGGCGTCCTGTACGGGACGGCTCTCCGCGTCTTCCGCGCAGACGCCCGTATAACTGCCCAAATAGTCCTCATCCGAGCGCATCTTCGCACCCTTTCGAAGGGGCTTTTTGCTCATTAAGAGCAATCCTTCGCATTCTTCGTGCATCTTCCGCCGCAGTTCTTCGACTTGCTCTTCGTCGCACCGCTCTCGGCGTTCTGCGCGCTGCGAGCGTTCTGCGTACTCTTATTGCTCTCCGAATTTTTTTTCATAGATTCTCCTTTTTGAAGGGAAGATGCAATTCGACTTCGCCCTGCGACGCGCCGCAAAGCGGACAGATGTTCCAAGCCTCCTTGGTCGTGTGCATATAGCCGCATTCACTGCAGATCCACAGCATCGGGCGTTCCGCTTTATAGAGGGAGCCGTCCTTAAACGCCTCGTACAGGTAGTTGAAGATGATCCGATGATTTTCTTCGACTTTTGCGACCTGCTCGAATTTGAGCGCAAGTTGCCCAAACCCCTCTTCCCGCGCGATCCTCGCGAACATGGGGTAGAGATTATCCGCCTCATCCTGTTCGTCGATGGCCGCGAAGCGTAAATTGTCTTCGATCGTCCCCGCATGGAAGGGATAGCTTGCGTCGATATGGATATCGTCTTGGCTACCCGCGTTCTCCAGAATCGCTTCGAAAAATACCTTCGCATGGTTGGTCTCATTCTTGGCGATGGTACGGATCGTATTTGCAAGGACCTCATAGCCCTGCTTCATTGCAGCCTTGGCCGTAAGTTGATACCGCATGCCCGCTTGACATTCTCCCGCGAATCCTCGCGCTAAATTGTGAAACGTCTGCGTTTTGGTGAAGTCCATCTTGTTTCCTCCCTACGACTGCATTTTGTGCAGGTTTCCGCAGGTTATGCACGGAAATTTTTCGGGACGGCCGCGCGCTTCGGAAAGACGCCTTGACAAATTCGTCCGTTTGGGCTATAATAGACATATCATCGAAGCACTCATGCGGAGGGTCAAGAAATTGTCGGATCGCGCGCCCGCGGATGCGGAAAAACTCTATGCGGAAGGGCTTGCGCTCCTCGGCAAAAAACCGCTCAGGCTGAACGGCGACAAACAAGACGCCGCCTGCCGCGCGGCCTTTGCCGCGCTCTCCGGCGCCGCCGAAGCGGGACACCCCGGCGCGCAGGACATGTTGGGCCGCTGCTATGAATACGGGTTGGGCTGCCGGCAGGACCGAAAGCGCATGGAGGAATGGTACCGCCGTTCCGCCGACGCGGGCTGTGCGCACGGGATGTTTGACGTCGGCCGCATGCAATTCTTCGGATTTTCGCAGGGCAAGCGCGATGAGGAAGCGGGCTATCAATGGTTTTTGCGCGCGGCTTGGGCGAAAGACGCCGCCGCAATGTGCCATCTCGGAGATTGTCTTCTCCGCGGGGCCGGCACCTCGCAGGACAGGCGCGCCGCGGCCGATTGGTACTTCCGCGCCATGGACGCGGGCAGTCTCGCCGCCCGATATGCCCTCTGTACGGAATTTTATACGGACGCATTCGAAGATGTCGCCGCCCTCCGCGCAAAACAGCCCGCCTGGAGCGCCCACGAGGCGCGTGCCGCCGCGGAGGCGGGAGACAGCGCGGGCATGGTAGCGCTCGGCGCGTGTTATCGGCTGGGTTCCGGCGTGAAAAAGGACCTCCGCTCGGCGCGGAAATATTATCTCGCCGCCGCAAAGACGCTCGATCCCTGCGCGATGTATGCGCTCACAGAGCTCTACGAGGAGGGCGCGGGCGGGCCGCTCGACAGCACCGCGGTCACCGACCTCTTGCGCCTCGCCGCCGAACAGGGACTGCCGGGCGCCATGAAAAAGTTCTCCATGGCCTGCTCGCTGGCCTTCGCCGCGATCGACGCGGCCGAGGAATTTTTCGCGGAACTCCCGCCCGAAGATCGTGACGATTTTCTGCGCGACGACTGACTTCAACACAACATCGCAAGGTACCATGTCTGAAAGGAGCTATCATGAAACAACATCGTAAACGGGCCGTACCCGCAGGGCTCATCGTCCTCGAGGTCATCCTCATCGTCCTCTTTCTCTTCCTCTGCGCGTGGTGGTACGGCTATGCCTACCCCGTGTTCGAAAACGTCGCGACCGCGGGCGTGCGCGTACCCGGTCTCGCCTCGGGCATCTCGCCGCAGGGGCTCTGCGCCCTTCCCGAGAGCAGCGGCTACGATTTCGCCATGAGCGGCTACATCGCGGGCGAGGCCTCGCGCGTCTACCTCATCGCGGACGACGCCGCGGCCGATATCAAGAAGCACGAGCGGTACGTCACGTTCACCAAGGCGGGCGCGCCCATCAAAACGCACTTCGGCGGCGTCACCGCCTCCGACAGCTATCTCTACATCGCAAGCGGCGGCGAGATCATCCGGATCGCCCTTGCGGACGTCTTCGCGGCGGAAAACGGCGCCGCCGTGGAGATCGAGGACAGCTTTTCCACAGGCCTCCCCAACGCATACTGCTATATCGCCGACGGCATGCTCTTCGCGGGCGAATTTTATCGCCCCGGAAACTACGAGACGGACGTCTCCCACCATCTGGCGACTCCGCGCGGGGCCAACCATGCGCTCGTCTACGCCTTCGCAATGGACGAGACGCGTGAAGGGGGTGTCGCGGACATGGTACCCTCCTTTGTGCTCTCGGTCTGCGATCAGGTACAGGGGATCGCCGTCACGGATGACGCCGTTTTCCTCTCCTGTTCCTATGGTCTCCCCGATTCGTTTCTGAAAATTTACCCCAATCCCATCGGGAACGCGGCGGACGGGACCTTCGCGGTAAACGGCAAAGACGTCCCCCTCTATATCTTGGAGGACCACGTCGGCGGCAACTTCCGCATGCCGTGCATGAGCGAGGAGATCTGCATGAAGGACGGGCGGCTCCACATCCTGTTCGAGTCGATGTCCATGAAATATCGCTTCGTCGTGCACAGCCGTCTTCCGCGCATCATGTCGGTGGACCCCGCCGCGATCTCGGATATCGACGTGGTCGAGCGCACGCTCTTCGGGATCCCATTCTCGCCGCTCGGGCTCTGACAGAAGCGGCCGCGTCTCCCGATGCACGGGAGACGCGGCCGCAGTTTCATAGGTTCGCAACAAAAAGGGCTACGGTGATGGAAAAGTGCAGGGAGATCAACTATGGTTCTGAATGGAACTTTCAAAAGAAAAAAAGTCAATTTTTCAAAACTTTCCGCTTATGGCTTCTCGGAAAATAGCGACGGTTTTTCTTTCAATGTTATTTTGTCCGGTAGCGGCTTTCAGATGACCGTAGTAATCACACGGGAAGGCGTGATTAAGACAACCGTAACTGACACAGAAACCGCAGAACCTTATACTCTACACCTAAGCGACGGCGCATCCGGCAGCTTTGTCGGCGGTGTAAAAGCGGAATATGAACAGATCCTTGCTGATATTGCCCAAAAATGCTTCGAACCTGATGTGTTCAAAAGCGTGCAGGCAAAAGAAATCATCGACTATGTTCGTGCGGCGTACCAAGATGAGCTTGAATTTCTTTGGCAAAAGTTCCCGGATAACGCTGTCTGGCGTAGAAAAGATAACCAAAAATGGTATGGAGCAATTCTTACGGCCTCCCGAAACAAACTCGGCATTCGTTCCAATGAGACGGTCGAGATCATAGATTTGCGAATAAACCCGGAGCAAATGAAGGCTACCATAGACAATAAGAAGTATTTTCCGGGTTGGCACATGAATAAAAACAACTGGTACACCATCATTCTCGACGGCTCTGTTCCTACGGCGGAGATTTGCCGAAAAATTGATGAAAGCTATAATCTGGCAATAAAGTAATCGCCACCCCTTGAAAGACTCAAATGTGAGGCCATTATGCTATTGGTATCAGGCAATTTATGCTGATTCAAAAAACATTTTAATTGTCGCATATCAGGATCTAAATTTGAAAATCCCCATCTGACTTACTCATAATTGAGTGTCAAACGGGGGTTTTCTGCACCAGAAACCGTCAGCCGACAGTTGATTAGTTTCTTATCACTATCAAGCCAAGCCTTGGCGGGCTTTTTATTTTTTATAAGGATCTTTTCCGTAGAGCGCGTTGATCGCGTCGGCATATTTCTTGGATTTATCGTATTGCTTGATGTCGTGCGTCGCGGCGACGTCGGCGAGCGCCTTCTTCTGCTCCCGCGTGAGCTTCGCGGGAATCTCGACGATCGCCGTCAGGTAGAGATTACCCGTACCCGTCCGCGCCTTGATGCCCTTTCCGCGGATCGTGAACACCGTGCCCGTCTGCGTTGCCTCGGGGATGGTGTATTCCATCGTGTCGTCGAGCGTGGGGACGAGGACCGTGCCGCCCAGCGCCGCCGTCGAATAGGGAATGGGCAGATCGACGTAGAGGTCCATGTTCTTGCGACGGAACAGCTTGTGGGGCTCGACGCGGAAGACGACGAGAAGGTCGCCGGCATCTCCGCCCTCCGCGCTCGCATGGCCGTAGCCGCGCTTGCGGATGTAGGAATTGTTGTCCGCTCCCGCCGGAATATCCAGCGTGACCGTCGTGTCGCGGCGGAGATACCCCTTGCCCTTGCAGTCCGGGCATTTGTCGGTGATGATCTTTCCGCGGCCCTTACAGTCCGGACATGCCCCCACCCGAACCGTTCTGCCGAACATGGTCTCCTGCGTGAATCGGACCTGTCCCTTGCCGCCGCACTTTTGGCATGTCTTGAAAGCCGTGCCGTTTTTGGCGCCCGTGCCGCCGCACGCCTTGCACGGTTCGTTGCGGGGATAGGTGATATCCCGCCTGCAACCCTTTGCGGCGTCCATGAACGAGAGAGTGACCTGGAGCTCGATGTCTTCGCCCCGCGTATCGCGCTGGACGGAGGCGCCGCCGCCGAAGCCCTGGAAGATCGAGTCGAAAATATCTCCGAACCCGCCAAAGCCGCCGAATCCGCCCATGCCGCCGCCCATGCCGCCCATGCCCGGATGCTCCTGCTCATAGTCGTAGGCCGCGCGCTTCTGCTTATCGGACAGAACCTCGTTGGCCTCGTTGATCTCTTTGAATTTTTCCGCCGCGAGAGGATCGTTGGGATGCAGATCGGGGTGATACATCTTGACGAGCTTCTTATAAGCCGCCTTGATCTCCTCTTCCGAGGCATCCTTGTTTACGCCGAGGATCTCGTAGTAATTTTTCTTATCAGCCATAAATATTCACGAATTATTTATTTCACGAATTTTTCCTCTACGGAAAAATTCCGTGGGTGGAGCGCCGCAATTCTCGCTCAACAGCCCGGTGGGCTGTGAGCGGCGGCGCGACATGAGCGGTGGCCTCCGCGAAGGGGCCGCAGGCGGTCCCTGCCGCCAAGGCGTCGCCCGCTTACGGTTAACAAGCGTGCGGTGGCGTGGCAAATTGGGTCGCGCACGGCGGAAGTCAATTCCGCCTAACGCACAGGATTTAGTTCACGAAATTTTTCTTAACGAAAAATTTCCGTGAGCGGACTATTTTTGCGTTTTCATCTGCTCTTAGCCGCACAACTTGCTCGTTTCATCGGACAACAAGCGCGAAGCGCAAATTGGGGAAAAAAACAAAAAGCGTGGTTTTTGTTTTTTCAGCGGATCAAAGCTCTTTGACCTCATTCTCCATACCCATGTCCGCAATCATTTCTTTGTGAAGCGCCCACCCCCTACCCCCTCCCGAGGGAGGGGATGGAAAGGGCGCCACCTTGGGGAGGAGCTGTCACGAAGTGACTGAGGTGGCGGTCCTTCCCCCTTCACCCGCTTCGCGGGAGCTTCCCCCATAAACGGGGGACGCCAACTCCTCGCTGTCCCCCCGAAGGGGGGAAAGTGGCCGCTTGCGGCCGAAAGGGGGAAAGTATCATTCCGATAACAGGAATGATCGCAGACCACAAGACCCCACCCCCTACCCCCTCCCGAGGGAGGGGGTAGGGGAAAACAAGGGCATTCTTTCGCTCCGTTTCCTCCTCCTCTTCCCACAAAAAGGCTTCGTCTTTTTGCGGGAGCCCTTGTTTTTTGTGCGGTGCTTGTCCGTTGATTTTTTTGCAAAAAAATCAACCCCCGCGCACCGCACGGGGGGAATCTATTCCTTAATTCAGTTGTCGAGAGGTCCAAGCGTTCCCCGACATTTCCTGTTTTCCTTCAGGGTC
The DNA here is from genome assembly GCA_947627565.1 of uncultured Clostridia bacterium. GTDB lineage: Bacteria > Bacillota > Clostridia > Christensenellales > Borkfalkiaceae > Gallimonas. The sequence goes on along the minus strand of CANQWO010000003.1, from coordinate 27,442 downwards.
CATCCCTTGCGCGCCTTCTTTCCCTTCGCGCTCTCACGGATGTCGGTTACGTTTCTGCCCCTTTGCTTTCGGCGTACATTGGTGTGTCCTCCTCCTATTTGGTGATCCAGGCTTGAAAGACTTTCATATCGTGTACCTCCGATATGCTTTTCCGATTCGCCTCTTCAGCGGTTCTCTTCGAGAGCAAACTTTTCCGTCCGCTCTCTCAGATGTGTTCCGTTGTTCGATCATTTGTCCATCGGAATTTTACCGCCTTGTTTGAAAATAACTTTTTTTGTGTGTTATTTTCTTTTTGCACCTTTATTATAACATGAATTTTGCATCTGTCAAGTGTTTTCCGAAAAATTTTTCGGAATTTTTTTTGGGGACGCCCCAAGCGCCCGCGCATACGATCCCCGCGGCGGCGCGCTCTCCCCTATTTTCGCCCCGATTCGGCATACTCTCCGCCGCCTCTCGTGCGCCGAGCCTATATAATGGGGAAAAACCTTCGGAGTTCTTATGAGATCCCTGCATTTCAACGCCCGCACCGTCGCCGCCCATCTCTTCGTCGCCGCGGCCATGGTGCTCCTCAACTTCTCCCTGCCACAGAGAGAACCGCTCGCGTTTGCGCTCCTGCACGCCGCGATCGTGATCGGATTCGAGCCCTTCACCGTCTGCGGCGCTTATGTCGTCGCGTCCGTGACCGCGCTCTCCTTCGAAGCGACGCTGTCCGCCGCCGTCCAAGCCGCGCTCTACCTCGTTTTGGCCGTCATCTACCGCAAAAAATGCCGGCGCATGGGGTACGAACGCCTCGCCTACGCGCTCGTCGCCCAGCTTCCGTTCATCTTCCTCTTCCCGCACGCCGGCTACGACGTCTTCCCCTTTGCGCCCGTCTACCAGAAGCTCCTCATCGCGGCGCTCGTCATTCTTCTCACCGTCCTGTTCGAGGGCGCGATGGAGGCGGTCTGCCTCCGTCTCTTCCGGACCCGCCTCGGCGCAGGGGAACTCGCAGAGCTCGCTACCTTATGGCTGTTCGCGGGCATGGGTATGCTGTCTTCTGTCGGAGAGCCCTGTTTCTACCTCGTTTCTCTCGGCGCGCTGCTGTTTTTCGTCGTCCTCGCGAAGAGCGCCGCGGCGGTCCCGTTTGCGGTGGCGATCTCCCTCCCGCTCACGCTCTACACGCACGCCGCGGACCCGATCGCCCTCTTTACCGTCTGCGCCTGCGCGGCGCTGCTCGTCTGCCCCTACGGCAAAGCGGCCTCCGCGCTGTCGCTCGTCGCCGTATTCCTGGGCGCGATGTTCTTCGAAGGGCTCTACGTTCGTACTCCCTTGGAAATCGCGCTGACCGTTCTCGCCTGTCTCCTCCCCGCGCTCCTCGCCGTATGCATCCCCGAGAGACTTTTGCGCCGCGCGGAAAAGACGCTGCTCTTCTACCGCGAACGCGCACTGCCGCGCATCGCCGTCAACCGCTCGCGGCGGGCTGTCGGGGAACAGCTCTATGAGGTCTCCTCCCTCTTTCGGGACATCGGACAGGCGTTTGAAGCGCAGAACGCGCCCGACCATACCGCCTCCCAGATCCGCGGAAAACTGCAAATGATGCTGTGCAATTCCTGTCCCAACCGCGGTATGTGCGCCAAAAATCGGCTCTTCGACAGCTTCGATAAGCTCATCGCCGTCGGAAAGGCGAAGGGCAAGGTCAACCTCATCGATCTTCCCCTCGAGCTCTCGCAAAATTGCAGCAACTCGGCGGGGCTGCTCTTTGCGCTCAACAAACTGCTTGCGGAGTACGCGCGCATGGACATGCAACTCGAGGCCGCCCGCGCGGGCAGAAATCTGCTCGCCGAACAGGCCCGCGGCATCAGCGAAGTTCTGCGGGAGCTCGCCCTCGAACAGAGCGAGGAATACGTCTTCTCCGATGAGGAGCGCCGTCTCGCCTCCGCGCTGGCCAAGGAGGGACTGCTCGCCGCCGAGATCTTTCTCTACGGGGAGGGTGCGGCCTTTACGGCAAGCATCACGCTCCCGCATACGGCGAGCGGCAAAGACGTCTGCCGTGCGGCGAGCGAAGCGCTCGGCAGAAACCTCGCCCTCTCGGAGAAACTGCCCTTGGGGGCCGACCGCGCCTGTTTCATTCTTCGTGCGCGCCCCGTCTATGACGCCTCGTTCGGCGTGGCCTCCCGCGTCAAGGAGGGAGAGACGGCCGGCGGCGACACGCACTCCATCCTCAAAATCGACGAACGCCGCTTTCTCGTCGCGCTCTCCGACGGCATGGGGAGCGGCGAAGAGGCGCGCGCCGTCTCCGACCGCACGCTCACCCTCATCGAAAGTTTCTACAAGGCCAAGATGCCCTCGGCGACGGTGCTCTCCACCGTCAACAGTCTCATCGCGTTTTCCTCGGAGGAGACGTTCGCCTGCCTCGATCTCGCGGCCGTTGACCTCGACACGGGGATCGCGGACGTCGTGAAGATCGGCTCGCCCATCGGGTTTGTGCTCTCGGGGGAGACGCTACAGGTGCTCGAGGGGGACTCCCTGCCCATCGGCGCTTTGGAGGCCGTGCACCCCGCCTGTCTGCGCGTCGAAATGCAGGAGGGCGACTTCTTGATCTTCATGAGCGACGGCATCACGACGGCGTTCGGCTCCTCCTCCGAGCTCTGCTCCTATCTCTCCCGCCTGCACCCGCTCAATCCGCAGTCGCTCGCGGAGGAGATCTTAGACAACGCGCTCGGCCGCTACCGCGGCAGGGCGGAGGACGACATGACGGTGGTGACCGTCAAACTCACAAAATCGGCATAAAAAGATCCCCGCCGCGCGGGGATCGATTTTTTTATTTCGGCGCATTCCGGCGCTCCCGGCGCGTGCCGCGCCAAGGTGCGGAGACGGCGTTACGAAGCGCTGCTCTCGGACATGGTTACCGTGAATGTCTCGTTGCCGTCCTCATTGTCCTCGCCGCGTTCGGCCTTGACCGTGTAGACGGCGCGCTTCTTTCCCTGCGTGCCCGCGAACGTCCAGCTCCCGTCTTCGTTCTCCCGGAAGTCGCCGGGATCGGTGAGCCAATCGTAGCGGCCCCAATCGGCGTTGTAGGCGGCGATGCCGACAGGCAGCACCTTTCCGTCGCCGTCGAGGAAGAGGTTGACGAGGCACTGCATGTAGTTGACGATCTGCACGAAGCGATATTCCTTCACTTCGACGCCCGTGATCGCGCCCCCGTCGCGCAGGAAGGTCACGAGATACCCCTTGCCCCATGTGCAGGTCTCCCGCTGGCCCTTTTCGACGATCCCCTCCCGGTCCACGATCCAGACGCCCGTCCCGTAGCCGTTCGGAAGATACCCCGTGTCGTAGGCGACGACGGCCTTTCCGCTCTCCTTGTCGATCAGCGTTGCGGCGATCGGCTGTCCGATGGCGTGGTTGACGATCGATTTATCGTTGTAATCGACGTAGCCGGGCGCCGTGGAGAAGTGCGTATAGGCGAGCGACTTCACATACACGCGGAATTGCGGCGTCTCAAATTCCTCCACGGTATAGAAGCCGTAGGCCCAATAGTAGTTGCCGCCCTGATAGTATTCGTAGTAGTCGATGGCGTAAGTCGTGTTCTCGAAGCCGAAGACGATCTCCATGCGGTCCCCGTAGCTCGGGACATTGCCCACATGGAGGACGTCCTTCTCCTCGATGTCCTCGAAGGTGATCAGCTTGGAGGTCGTATCGTAGAGGTAATAGAACCCGCCCGAATAGGTGAGCGTCTCGTAGACGATGGGACCGAAGCCGACGGTGGACTTGTCGATATATCCGCCGCGATAGATGGGAACGGAAACGTCGCCCTTCTGCGTATACTCGTCGCCCGCGATGAAGCGCGCATTGTGGTCGAGAAGGCGGACGCTGTTATATCCGCCCGTGACGGTAAACGTCTTCTCGGCCGCCGTGTAGTGATAGGAGATCGGATAGACGTTGCGCCCGTAGGTCACGGTCGTCGTCAGGGCGTCTTCGACATAGAACCCGAGCGTGAAGTTCTCATCCTCATACGTTTTCCCGTTTATGGTGAAGACGGCCGAAACGCTCGCCGTGCCCGTCAGATCGGGACGGAAGGTCATGACCGCGTCGAGGGCACCCATGCCCTTATATGCGGCTCCCGTTTTGTCTTTGATCTCGATTTTTCCCGTGAGCGTCATGTCCTTCCCGTCCCAACGCGTATACGTCTTGCCGCGGAAGACATAGCTGTCTCCCTTGGGGAGCGGGACGACGGTCGGCTGCGACGTCAGGAAGAGATAGGCATTCTCTTCGTCCGCATAATAGGGCCCGCTCGACGCGCCGAGATAGGCGATGCCGTCCTCCCCGAAGACGATGCGGTCCATCTCGGCGGAGAAATAGGCGCACGCGATGGCGGCATAATCGTTGATGACGAATGCGCCGTGATCGGCGTCGACGAGCACATAATAGACCGCGCCCGCCGCGTCCGAGGCGGCCTCCTCATCGACGGTGAACGCGAGCAGCGTCTGCGCGCTGTCGGGATTCGCCTTGCCCACGACCGTATAGCTGCCGCTCTCGGAAAATTCCCGCGTGGAATATGCGCCGAGGCCGAAGCCGTCGAGCGTGAGGACGTTCCAATTTGCGTCGAGGAAGGTCCCGAGCGCCTCGCTGTTCTGCACGAGGCAGGCGCCCTCGTCGTTGGTGTTGATGGCAAACGTCACGCGGTAGTTGCCGTAGGGATAGCCATCGCCGAAATTGACGTCGCGCAGAAGATATTCCGGATAGCCCCAATAGTCGTAGACCGTCCCCAGCTCGCGGTAGCTGCCCGAAGAGACGAGCCGGCGCTGCGTTTGGTCCTCGTATGCCTCATAGATGTTGACGCCGCCCTCGCCGTCGAAGACGATGACGAGATCGTTGATGGGCTCATAGTTGTTGTCGAGCAGCTTCCAGGTGCGGCTGACGGCCCAATCGATGGGCGCAAACGACGTGCCGCTCAGCGTGAAGATCTGCTCCTCTCCGCCCTCCAAGACAAAGGTGACCTGCGCCCCCTTCTTGGTATACGTCCCCTCCGCACGCTTGCCGTCCGCATCGGTGAGAAGGGCGCGGCAGAAGCCGTCGAGGACGAGCGAAGCGCCATCCGCGGCGTCATAGGTGCCCGCCGTCGATTGGACGTAGACATAGGCAAACGCGCTCGAGCCCTCCGTGATCGGAGTGTGCGTAAAGCGAAATTCCTCGGCGCCGCCGATGGTGAGCGCATAGACGGTCTCGCGGAAGTCCGTCGTATCCACGGCGGCGTAAGTCCCCTGCCGGAACGTCGCGCCGCGGTCGCCCGTATAGCGGGCATGGCCCGTGCTGTCGAGGAAGAGCATCCGAAGACCGACGTCGGAGGAAGTCTCCCCCTCCTCGGGGATGACGTATACGATGGCCTCGGTGAAGTCGATCTCTTCGGCCGTCACGTTGCCCGCGGCATCGGAGACGAGCGAGAAACAACGGGTCACGAGGTCGCTTTCCGTCGCATAGAGCAGTGTGCCGTATGTGGCTTCAAACTCGTATTGGCTGGAAGAGCGCGTGAACTGTCCCTCATAGACTTCGCCGCCCGCCGTGAAATACAGCGCGCCGAGGCCGCCCGCCGTGACGGTGGAGGTCACCCAGACCTCGCCGCCGTCCGCAAGGGAAATCTTTTCGAGATAGTCGCCATTCTCGTCCTCGAGGACGCAATAGACATAGTAGTTTTCGAGCGTCTGCGTGCTCCTGACCTGCGTGGTATAGAAGACGAGCCGCGACGAGATCTGCCCCTCATAGCCCGTTTCCTCCCACGTCCGGGTGAACTCGACGAGATTGAAGCGGGAATCGCCGAGGTTCTCGACCTTGCACGTCCCCTTTGCGACGAGGATCAGGCCGCTCTCATCCTCCGTGGGCATATAGACTTCGGCGGAGCGCGTCGCCCCGTTCCCGAAGAGGACCAAAAACGGCGGTTTGAGGGAATTTCCGTCCATCAGACGGTATTCGGTATAATTGCCCTCGCGCTCGGCCGGCGGGGAGAACGTCTTCTTGTCCGGATCGATGCGGAAAGCGCGCGTGGTCTTTCCCGACGTGATCGTGACGACGGAGCCGCTCAGAAGGTCGGTATCGACGGTATACGTCCCCATGAACTCGACGCCGTCCGCGGTATAGACGGCGCTGTTCTCGAAGTTGCCGAAGCCGTCGAGGACCAGCGAGCCGCCCTCTTCGTCTTCATAGCTCCCGTAGAAGCGGTCCGCCGAAACATAGCCGCCGTAGCCGTCGCCGATCTCGGGCACGGTATAGACGAAATTGGTCACGGTGCCCGGCTGTCCGCCCGTGAGGGTCCCGTATATATCCTCGAGAAAGAGCACGACTTTATAGATTGAATAGTCGGAATTTCCGATCTTGTATTCGTCCGCGACATAGTAGCGGCCGTCGTATTGCATCATGTTTTGGGCATCGAGAAGGGAGGCCGTGCTGTACCCGTCGAGCGCCAACAGCATGGAGCTGGTGGAATAGCCCATGCCGGTCTCGAAATCCATCATGACGAAATCGAGATAAAACCCAAATTCCGCGCTCCCGACGGAGAAGACGGCGGGATAGTCGAATTGCTCGCCGTGGGCGGGCAGGAAGTGGAAGCGCGTCGCGTCGCCCGTGAAGACATAGTCGCCGTATTCGGCGTCGTAGGAGACGGCGCCCTCCACGCGCGCGTCCCCTTCGGAATACGTCGCGTTGAGATAGGGATCGATCGTGAGCTTGCGGCTCGGATCGTATTGCTCTTTGACCGCGGGATCGATGGTGTTGGCGTAGAACACATACTCGTCCGCGATGTCGTTCCGGACATAGGAATACTGCGTTCCATACACGTTCCCCTCGAACATGGTACCCCCGTCGAGGGTGAACACGAAGTGATCGCCCGTGCGCGTGCCGGAAAATTCCACGCCGCCGCGAAGGAGAACGGCCACGCCTTCCTCGAGGCGCGGGAAGAAGATCAGATCGGGGCTGCCGTAGCGGTCGGTAAAGCCCTTATCCCACACCGCATAGAGGATGAGGGAGGATCTCAGGCGGACGGACTGCCCCGCCATGTAATCGACGTCGCCCGTCTCCGTCTCGCTCCATCCGGCAAAGCGGTATCCGGGGCGGACGAAGGGATTCTGCGCCAGAGAGACCAACCCCTCATACGCGGCGTCCTGCCACGGGGCGTCGCCCTGCACCGTCCCCGCGGGGGCATTGGCGTCATAGACGACGCCGTAGCGCTCGCGGGCATAATAGAAGCGATAGACGTTCTCCGCGGCGTCTTCCGAGAGGAGGCGCGACGTCACGGGCGTTCCGCTCGCGGGCGTCTCCTCATAGACGTAGTGCTCGACGTCGGGCGCCGCAGGGGCATACGTTTGGCCGACAAACCACTTCCCCTCGCTGCGGTATTCCTCCGCGGGGACATAGGAATTGCCGGACAGATTGCAGAGGTACACCTCGACGGTATACGCCACCTGATATTTGGCTTTGAGCGAATAGTCGGCGTCGGGCATGGTATCCGAGGCGATGATCTCCCGCTCGCCGTCGAACCACGCGCCGAACGTGAGCCCGCTCTTTTGGGGTTTTACGCCGGCCAGCGCCTCGAGGAGGCTCGCCCCCGGCTTGACCCAGAGGAACTGCGGGGCCGAAGTGCCGCCGTCGCAATCGAGGGTGAGCTTCTTGGCCTCCGCCCACTTGGCGTAATACGTCGTGCTCTTCTCGGGCGCGTTCAGCGTGCCGCGATAGGCAGTCCCCGAGAGGGCGGCGTTGTCGAACCAGCCGTCGAACGCATACCCCTCCCTCTCCGGGGTCTCAAACTCGACCTCCGCACCCGGCGGCACTGCGAGGGAATCCACGACCGACCCGCCGTTGGAGCGGAACGTGAGCGTCACCGTATCCGACGATTTGTCGCACCCGAAGAACACGCCGAGGGCGCATCCGATGAGCACGATGAGCGCAAGCAGAAATTTCTTTTTGACTTTCATGGCATTCTCCGTTTACTGTTCGTCGCGCTTTGCGGGCAGCGACCATTCGCCCTCCAAGGCGGTGGGAACTGCGGCATTGCCGCGCCGGATATAGGTATCCGCGGTGTATTTCTCAAAGATGGAATCGAAGTATTGCTGCGTCGAGGAACCCGTATGGATCTCCGTGACGACGCCCTCGCTGTCGATGACCACCGTCGTGGGCACGCTCGTGACGTTGAACATGCTCTCCAACCCGATGCGGCTCTCCACCGAGATCATGGGGAAGGTCAGCTCCATCTGCGTGGCGTAGGCCCGCACGGCGGCGTCGGTGTCGTCGGGGTCCTCCGTGATGGCGAGGACTTCCGCCTTGTCCCGATAGGCGCGGTAGGAAAGTTCGAGATAGGGAAATTCCACGCGGCAGGGCGCACAGCCGTCATACCAGAAATTGAGCACGACGGCCCGCTTCTGCGCGAGCAGCGCGGAGAGCGTATAGGTCGTGCCGTCGTAGTCCCGCACGGTAAAGTCGTGCATGACCGAGCCCACCTGATAGCGCGTATCCTTGGGCGCCTCGTCCGTAAGAAGCGACGCCGTGAGCGGAATGGAGCAGTAGGGATTGCCCGGGCGGACCTCCGCTTCCTCCGCGGTATATCCCGCGGGGAGACCCGTCGCGCGGACTGTGTATTCCTCGGGCTCGAGCGGGAAGCGGAAGATGCCCGCGGAGAGCGTGTTGGGATTGCTCTCGGCGGCGACGGTGCCGTCCTTCCGATAGACGGTGATGACGGCATGGGACGTCTGGAGCCGCTCGTCGTTGTTGCGCATGAGGCGGAACTCATAGAGGATGGGCACGCCCGCCTGAAGCTGCGGGATCTCCGTGACGCCGTTGCGCGCATCGCAGCGGGTGCAGTGGTAGGACTTGGAGCCCGCCGCGTCGAACGTGGCCTCTTGGTCCACGGTGTAGTCGCCCTCCCAATTATGGCCGAGGGGCGGGACGGCCGTCTTTTCGCGCGTTTCGCACACCTTGCAGGTATGCCAGCGTTCCCCCGCCGCTTCGCACGTCGCGGGGGTTATGACCTCGCCGTCCTCCCAGCTATGGCCGAGCGCGGGAAGTTCCTCCGTCTTGCTCGTTCCGCAGACGGCGCAGCGCACGTTGCGCGTGCCCGCCGCCTCGCAAGTGGGCTCCGTTCCGATGCCCACGCTCTCCCAACTGTGGCCGAGAGCGGGAATGGAATGTTCCTCCTCCTTCTCACAGCGCAGGCAGAGGAATTTGCCGCGTCCCTCCCCTTCGCACGTGGGAGCGGTCATGACGACCGTCGCGTCCCAATCGTGGCCGAGGGGCTGTGTGGTCTCCTCCTTGGTCTTTTGGCAGCGGACGCAGGTGCGGGTGCGCACGCCCGTCCCCTCGCAGGTCGCCTGCGTCGTGACCTTGCCGAGGTCGTATTCGTGGCCGAGCGCGGGAAACTCCTCCGTCTCCTGCTCGCCGCAGACGATACAGGTGCGGACGCGATATCCCGCCTCTTCGCAGGTCGCTTCCTTTTTCTCCCACACGCCGTAGGTATGCACGGTGTGCGGACCGTCGCAGGCCGCCGTTCCGAACGCGCCGCCGATCAGGCCGAGCACGATCGCAACGATCGGGATGAGCCGGCTTCTCTTCAAGTTCATGGTCACCTCCGCGGCCCAACGGCCGCACTTCATCAAAATTCTCAATTTTCTTGATTATAACGACTATCTCTATTATAATCCGATTTTGTGCGATTGTCAATCAAACGGGCGCATCCGGATACGATTGCGCGCACACTTTTCAACATTTTCAAAACGAAGAAAGAGGCGGGATCGCGCTCGCCTCTTTCGTGTGCTCTTCGGCCGTGCGCGCGGTCAATCCGCTTTATTGGGCGGTACCATGTCCAAATCGGCGCTCTGCATGGCCGTTGCGGGGGCGGACGCCGCGGCCGAAACGGGCGCAACGGCGACGGTAAACTCCACCGTCCCGCCGTCCGGGCCGAAAAATTGCACGAACAGCTTGACTTCGCCCGCCTTGAGCGCAAACGTCTCGGTCATGCCGACCCTGCCGAACTGCTTGCTCTTTCCGCCCACGTTGAGGATGCACTTGGTCTTGGCGGTGATGACGACCGTCGTGTCCTCTTCGAGCACGAAGGAATACCATACGCCGTCTGTCCCCGCCTCGATGGTGTGGCCGCCGAGGAAGGTCTGCATGGGATAGGGGTTGTTTTCCGTCCCGTCCGGCTCCGAGACCGTGCCCGCCTTGATCTCAAAATCCAGCGTCACGACTTGGATCTCCCCGTCGCCGTCGGAGGAGAAGCCGAGATAATACGTCTTCCCCGCCTGCAAGCGGAACGCCACGCCGTGCCCGCTCGCAGAGACCGAATACGACGTCGCCGCGCTGTCCGCCGAGCCCTCGCGCAGCGAGAAATGCACGCCCTCCGCATAGCTCGTGGTGATGATATAGTCGGCGTCCGCCGTCGCGGTGTAGACGTAGTAATAGGCAAGTTGCGGCAATTTGGCGGGCGAGATCACGACATGGTATGCCCCGATGAGGTCAGTCAGCTTTTCGGGATTCTCCTTGCTCCCGAGTACGGGAGGCGGCGCGACATAGGTCTCGATCTTGAATTTCGCCGTGAACGAGGCGGTGAGATCGTCGCTGTAATTTTCTACGCGGATGACGAGCTTTTCGCCCGCCCGGAGGCGGAAGCGCACCGACGAGTCGTCGTTGATGCTGTCCGGCGACGACGGATGGATGAAGGCGCTCCCGAAGTAGACGAGATATTCCGAAGAGAGCCCCGTCGCAAGATAGTCCCCGTCCTCCATCGCCGTATAGCTGAAGTAGACGAAATCGAACGCGCCGCCCCTGTATTCGACGACGACTTCATAGACGCCGAGGAGGTCGGTGATGATGTAAGGCGAATCCGCGGTGCCCTCGCCATCCCAAGTGACCTGCGGGCCGGGGCCCGGATCGGGACCGGGATCGGGATCAGTGGGCTCTTCGATGGGCGTTTGGGAGATGGTGAGCGCATAGGAAAATTCTTTCTCCCCTTCTTTCTCCCCGCTCACGTCGCCCCCGGAGTTGGCGGTGAAGAAATAGGGCGTGCCCGCGGTCAGCCGCTTGACGGCATTGGTCACTCTGCCCGAGAGGTCCTCCGGGAAGAGGCTCGAGGTGATGAGCGCATTCCGATCCGACGTCGAAAAATAGTAATCGCCGCTCTCGGCCGGGATGAAGACATAGAACACGCCGTCGGGATGCGCATCCAAAAATTGCTCCGTGAAGGGGATCTCGTTCTCGCCGAGCGCCAGAAGGATGGGCGCATTTTGCGTGCCGAGCACGTCCTTGGCCGCGAGAACGGCATTGAGAACGGGCGCGGCCTTCGTGAGCGGCGCGGCGGAAAGCCGATAGCTCGGGGAGGCCACGGAAACAAAATATTTCTCGCCCATGAGCTGAAATTCCGCATGCCCGTTCCCGTCGGTCACGGCGGTCGCGGCCGGGCGCGTATCCGTATCGTTTTCATAGAGCGAGACCGCCAATCCTGCGGCCGCACTTTGGACATGGGTGCCTCCAAAGACGTCTGCCGCCTGTCCGTAGGAGAGCGTGACGGAATACGTTACTGGCTCCTTGGGCGCCTCCTTCGTCACGCGGACGGTGGCCTGCGGAGCGTCTTTTGTGACGCGGGCGGCGCCGTGGGAATAGCCCGCGGGCAAATTCACGAGCGCCACGTCGTAGCTCCCCTCGGCCAACAAAAACGTCGCCTTTCCGTTTTCGAGCGCTTCCTCGGCGACGGGGTTGCCGTCCGCGAGAAGGCGCACGCGCACGCCGCGCAAAACGTCGTCGGCGCACAGCACGGTGATCCTGTATTCGATTTTTCCCGCCGCGGCATGGGTCACGGCGACCGTCGCGCTCTGAGAGAGCGGGGTCAGTTGCACCTCTTCATACGCATAATCGGCGGGAAGGCCCTTCAATTTGACGGTGTACGTCCCCGCATGCAGAGAAAACGTCGCCTTCCCCTCTTTGAGCGGTTGCTCGGCCGCGACCGTCTCCCCCTGCAACAGTTGGACGGTCACCCCCGACAAAACGTCGTCCGCACACGTCACGGTCACGACAAATTCCACTTCTTCGCCGATGGGGCCGCGCGTGAGGAGGATCGCCGCGTTGGGCGCCTTCTCCGTCACCGTCTGTTCCTCGAAGAAATAGCCGTCGGGCACGCCCGCAAGCGTGACGGTATACGTCCCCTTGGGCAGTTCGAACGCGACGGAGCCGCCGACGGGCTTCTCCTCCGCCGCGATCGTCTCCCCGCTCTTCATTTGCACCTTCACGCTCTCGGGGACGCCGTCCTCGCATGCGACCGTGACGGTATAGACGGCGTTCGCGGGCTCCTTCGAGCAGGCCGCGACCCCGCAGACCGACAGCGCCGCCGCGATCAGGCAGAGCGCCGCAAGAAACGCTTTCCGCAAAGATTGTTTCATACATCCTCCTTGGGCAAACAGACAGATGATCCGCAATGATACCATTATTGTACCCGAAAACAGGGGACGCCGTCAAATGCTTTTCCCCGTTCTCGTCTCTCTTTTTTCTTATAATTGCTATAAAAAACAGTTATTATGTAGATAATTCGCGGCGACGAGCTGCCTGCATGCGCAATTTCCTCCGCGGCCGACATACTGCCCGCGGACGCGGAATAGAATAGGAGCGTCGGATCTGACAAAATCTCCCCCGAACATGCAAAATCATCCCGCCGCCGCACGCCCATCGGGGAATACCATGAATGCAAGAGGTATCTTATGAAACTTTCAACGTTTATCGGAAAACCCGTCATCTCGCCCAACGGCGACGCCTACGGCTACGTCACCGACGTGCGCCTCGGACGCACCTACAACACCGTCTCCTGCATCGTCTGCGTCGACGACGAGGAGGAGGAATTTTACCTGCCCCTGCGCGCGGTCCATGCCGTCGCAGACGCCGTCGTCGCGGGCAAGGCGCGCAACACCGCGCCGACAGGGGTGCCGTCCCCCGTCGGCAATGCCGTCTATACGGACAGGGGCGAGGCGCTCGGGACGGTCGCCGACGTCATCATCGGGGAGACGGAGGAAGCGATGCTCGTCATCGCGAGCGGAGACGCGCGGTCGCAGACGCCCGTATCCCGCGCCTCGATCGGGGAGACCGTGGTGCTCTATCCCGACGCAGAGAGAAAGCGCCGCGCGGCCAAAAAAATGACGGCTTCGCGCAGGCCGAGTTCGAATGGGCACGGCGTCCGGCAGAACGCGCCCGAATCGCCGGCGGGGCCCACCGCAAAATTTGCTGACGGCGAAGACAATTCGCAGGAGGCGAACGCGGTGCAAGACAGCGCCGTGCAAAATGAGAGCACCGTGCAAAACGCGAGCGTTGTACAAGACGGGGCCGCCATACAAGACGCGAGCGCGGCCGTGCTTCTCAACCGCACCAATCTTTTGGGCCGCCATGTGAGGCGAAACGTCTACGACGCGAGCGGCGCGCCCATCGCGGCAGCCGGGGAATGTATCACGCCCGAAGTGCTCTCCCGCGCGCGCAGAGCCGGCAAACTGCTCCAACTCACCGTCAACACCCTCACCGTATTATGACGCCCGCTTGAGGGGCCTCGCGCGATATGCCTCAAAAACCTGCTTGACAAAATCGCTTTCGCCCCCGCCTCGTTCCGCCGGAACGAGGCGGGGGCTTCGTGTTTGCGTGCCGCCTCTTTCCGCACGGTTTATTATTTCGATTTTTATCAAAATAAGAAAAAATCCGCAAATTATCGGAAAAATTTGCGGATTTTTGCTTAAAAACAATTATTTCGATGAAAATCGAATTATAGTTTATACTTTGCCGTCAGCTTCAAAACGGCGGAGAGACAATCGTTGAGGCGGCACACTTCCTCCTCGGTGAGCGGCTTCACTGCGAGCGCCATGATGCGCTTGGAGAGCAGTTCCGTCTCCAATTTATCGGAGGCGACGAGCGGTGCGCGCGAAAGGCGGGCGAGGAGGTCGTCGGCGTATTTGAGCCGGATCCCCCACTGCTCGGCGGACGCCGTTGCCGCTTCCTCGGGCAAATCGGCCGCGAGCTTCGGCGGCCTGATCGGGAGAGCGGCGGGCTCCAACGTCACGGCCCGCGGCTTTTTTCGTCTGCGCGCCAACGGGTAGAGCGCGGCGCCATACGCGAGAAACAGGCCGCCGTAAACACAGCCGGCCGAAGCGCTTTTTCCGCCGAGGAATGCGATTCCGAGTCCGCCCAAAATCACGCCGCAGAACACATACCACTTCCGTCCGAACCGCGGCGCACAGAGCGCCGCCGCAAAGAGGACCGCGGGGAACCCCAGACAGGAGACCCAATCGGGTATGCAGGAAAATGCCGCGGGAAAGCCGCCGAAGATGTCCATAAAATGCCTCCGTTCAATCATGGACATCTTTCGGGAGCGAATCGCCGCGCAATTTGTCGGAAAACGGCAACGTTTGGCGGATCAAAGCTACGGCCACATCACGGCTATAAAAGTCGCCGCCGCATCAGGGCTCCATCTCGATCACGCGGCCGCAGGCGATGTTGACGATGCGCGTTCTCACGCGCTCCTCGCCGACGCCCATTGCCTTGGCGACCGTCTTTTTGTAGAGCTTGAGCTGGATGCGGTATTTTTTCGCAATCTCCTCGTCGCTGCGCCCCGAGAATTTATAGTCGATGACGGTATAATCGCCGCCGCCCTCTTCGACGAGGAGGTCGATCGCGCCCTGGTAGACGATCTCATCTTCGGAGGAATTGCCGCCGTAAGCCTCGGAGAATGCGCGGGCAGGGAACCGCACGAGGAAGGTCTGCTCGCGGAAGACGCGCTTCTTATCAAGCCCGTCAAAGACGGGCAATGCCAGGATCTCCCGCAGTTTGCCTTCGTCCAGCAGGGCGCGCTGCGCCTCCGAAATGAGCCCCTCCCGCACCATGCGGTCGCACTCCGCGGCGGCGTCTTCGCCAAACCGCACATGCTCCAAATAGGCGTGATAGGCCGTTCCGATCTCGGGCGTAAAGGAGGCACCCATGTCCGAATCAAACATATCATTCGCGGACATGGTACCGTCCTCTTCCTCGCCCTCTGCCGCGTACATGGGTCCTATGTTTTTCATGAGCGCCGTCGCGGAGCTCTTGACGGGGATCTGCGTGCCCGCCATATAGGCATAGGGCCTGCCCGCTTTTTCGAGGGCCTCGAGATGGGCCGCGCTCGTGCGATAGAGCATTTCGCGCGCGGGGCGCTCCCCGTCCTCCTCCGCATCCGCGGGGGCCAAGTAGGCGACGAGATCGTCCATCGGCAAAAAGTCGGCGAGCCTCCCCGCGTCGTCCGGAAGGCCCGTGTAGGGCGCCCCCTCGGTGATGAGATGCAGACGGCAGCACGCGCGCGTCATGGCGACGTAGAGGAGATTGCGCTCCCCCTCCACTTCCGCCCGCCGCATGGCGAGCGCCGCCGCGCGGCGGAGCAGGGTCTCGCCGTACACCTTTTTTTCCGCGTCGAAACAGCGGGGCGCAATGTGGTAGGCGTCCGTCCACATGATCTCGTCGTGATCGGAGCCGCGGAACCGCTCGTCGAGCTCGGTGAGGATGACGATGGGAAATTCCAACCCCTTGGAGGCATGGATCGTCATGATGTGGACGGCGTTCTCGCCGCCCGTCTCGGAAAAATCGACGCGGCCGCCGCAGTCCTTGAGCCGCGCGAGAAAGCTGTGAATATTGTTGCACCCCTCGCTCTCGGCGATGAGCCTTCTGACATGCGCAAGCCGCACCGCGCTCTCGCCCTTTGCGGCGATCTGCGCTTCCAGACCGTCGGCAAGCAGCGTTCGAAGCATCTCGGAGGCCGTTCTGACGCGCGCAAGATCGCGGTATGCCTCCGCTTGCGCGAAGAAACGGACCAATTTTTGGCAGATGGGGTCGTTGCCTTCGCGATAATCGTTGAGATATTCCCGGCAGGCGGCGCGGAACGTGAGTCCGTATTTCCCCTGCACGCGCTCCGTCTTGATGCGGATGAGCGCGAGTTCGCGGTCGGAGAATCCCCCGATCACCGAGAGCATGGCCGACGCCATGGGGATATCCTGCTCGGCGTTGTCGAGATAGGACAGCCAATCGAGCAGAATGCGCGCCTCGAAGTAATCGAGGACGTTGACCTCGGCCGACGAGGAGACGGGAATGCCCCGCTCGGACAGCGCGCGGGCGATGGGCGAAGCGGCCTTGGTATTTTTCCGCACGAGGACGGCGATGTCGCCGTAGCGCACGTCGCGAAGTCCCTCGCCGTTTTTCGCGGCGAGATTGACGTCGTACCACTGCCTTCCGAGCCCCTCCCGTCTTCCCACCTCCGCTTCGACGATGGCGAGCACCTTCTTTGCGATGGCGTTGTCCGTGGGACGCGCTTCGGCGGCGCGCACCGAGTAGACCCCGCGCGCCGCGGCCTGTTTTTCGGCATGCTCCGGCCGATGGATGCGGACCTCGCCCGCGAAATCCCCATACATCCCCCCGCCGCGCATGGGTTCATACTCTTCGCCGAGCACATGCGAAAAGACGGTGTTGGCCGCCGAGAGAATGGCGTCGGCGGAGCGGAAATTGGCGCTGAGGGGCGCGCGGCCGCCCTGCGCCCCGAACACTTTCTCTTTTTCGGTAAAATATTTGGAACGGCTGCCGCGGAACCCGTAGATGGCCTGCTTCTTGTCGCCGACGAGGAAGACGTCGCACCCGCCGAGCGCCGAGAGGATCCGCGCCTGCATCGGATTGACGTCCTGATATTCGTCGACGAAAAGATAGTCGTATTGCGCGCCCCTGTCCGCCTCGGGAGAGGTGAGCGTCTTGAGCGCAAAATGCTCGAGGTCGCCGTAATCCAGCACGCCGGCCTCCCGCTTGAGCTCGGAATACGCGTCGTCGTAGGCGAGCGCGAGCGCCGCCAGCGCACGGGCCTTTTCCGCCGCATTTTCGCAGCGCGCACGCTCCTCATCGCGGACATGGTATGCCCCAAATTCGTCATAGAGCTTTTTGATCTCTTCGGAAAGCTCGCGAAGACGGGTGATCCGCTCGAAGAGGGCGGGCGGCGTTTTCTCCGTTCTGCGGGGCGCGACGCCGATGTGATGCATGAGCGTCCGCATCGAGAAAAGATCCCCCGCCGCAAGAACGGCCTCTGCCGCCTCGCGTATGGTATCCGCGTAGCTTGTCACCTTTTCGGGAAGCTCCATCGGCTCCAATGCGTCAAGGCGATAAACGACGCCCTCCGCGCGCCGCCGATACTCCGCCGAGAGCGCCGCTACCGCCTCGTCGAAGCGGTCCTCCCGCCCTGTGGCGACGGCCGCAAGCGTCTCGCGGTAATCGGCCTCCCCGCGGGCGGCCTCGAAGAGGCGGAGCACCATCTCCCGAAGCCGCGTATCCTTTTTCTTGCGGAAATAGACGGCGAGCAGCGCGGGAAAATCCGCATTGTCGCGGTAGGCGTCTTCAAACGTCTTCTCGAGCGCGCGGGCGGAGAGCGAACGGGCTTCGGCGTCCTCCGGGCCGACGATGCGAAACGCGGGGTCGACGCCGGTCACCCAGAACGAGGTGCGCACGACGCGCCCGCAAAAGGCGTGGATGGTGCAGATATCCGCAAGGGGCAGGAAGGAGAGCTGGCGTCTCAGGCGTTCGCGCTCCTCCCCCGCCGCGGCGGAGGCGGCCTCCGTGAGCGCGCGGCGAATGCGGTCGCGCATCTGCGCCGCCGCCTTGTTGGTAAAAGTCACGGCAAGCATGCGGCGGACGTCAGCCCCCTCCTTGACCAGTTCGACATAGCGCCTGACCATGACGAACGTCTTGCCGCTCCCCGCGGAGGCGGGGACGATGACGTTGCCGCGCGCGGCGATGGCGCGAAGCTGTTCCGCTGTTTCACTCATGGCGCGCCTCCTCCGCATCCCGCACGATGTCTACGATCTCACCGCACCTCACGGCCTGTTCCTTGCGCGGACGGCCGGTAAATCCGCACATGCCCTTGAGTTTACAATATCTGCACGCGTCGTCATACGGAGAGGGCGCGATGTTGCCCTCCCGCATCTCGCGCTCCGCCTGCGCGGAGACGAGGAACGCATAGTCGAGAAAATCCTCGAAATCGGCGCGGGGCAGCGCCTTTCTGCTGCCGCTATCGAAGATCTCGCTCTTCTTGCCGGCCTCACACGCGGGGTCCATGCCCGCGACAACCTCCGGATCCTTGCAAAAATATCCCCGCATGCGGAACTTGCCGTCCGCGTCCTCGTTGACGAACTCATCGGCGGCAGGGAAGTAAAACGCGCCCGCGGCCAGCTTGCCCTCCGCCGCCGCGCGGAGGTAGAGCTCGAGCTGGAGCTTGCGGCCGGTGTAATAGGCGACGGGATCGTCTTCGATGCCGCCCGTCTTATAGTCGATGACCCGGACGAAGCCGCCCGATTCGTCGATGCGGTCGGCCTTCCCCTTCATATGGAGGACGGGGAGCGCGATCTCCTGCTCCGCGGCGCTGACGCGGTAGGCGGACGCCGCGAGCTGGCGGTAGGCAACGACCGTCACCGCCGCCGCCTCCCCGATGAGCCGCGCGCCGAGATATGCGCCCGCAGGGGTATCCGCGACGCGGAACCGGGGCTCCTCCAAAAGGGCCCGCGCCTCCTCTTCCGCCCGCAGACGGCATGCCGTCTCGTCGGGGATCGCGTTGAAGTCCCGCGCCACGCGCTCGAGCACGGTATGTACGAAACTGCCCGCGTCGGCGGCGTCAAAGAGCGTGCGCTCCTCGCGGTCGGAGATACGAAGCGCTTTGAGCGCAAATCCCTTATAGGGGCAGACAAAATACTCCTCGAGCCGGGTGGGCGAGATGTCCCGCCGCAGCCAGAGCTCCCCCGCCTCGGGCGTCTGCGGTTTTTCCCGCCTTTGACGCAGAAGTTCGGGATCGGAGGGCATCCAATCGTCGCGCACGGGCGCCCGCAGGAGCGCGCGTAGCGACGAGACGCGCGCCACGAGTTCACTCGAAGCGGTATCGCTCTTTTCGGCGTAAAAGGCGTCGAGATCTCTGAAAAAATTCAGCATGGCGGGTCCAAATTCACTGCAATCGTAGGGGTAGACCTCGGGCATGGGTGCCATGGAAAACGTCTTCTCGACGCTATCGAAGATCTCGCTCCGCGTCACCTCCACGCCGTTTTCGCACTTGGGACAGCTCAGGATCAACTGCTCGGAAAAGGCGCAGAGATTGAGCGCATAGGCCTCCCGTGCCCGCGCGTTGACGACGGCAATGGCGGGGTCGATCTCCACGTCGAGGCGGGAGAGCTTCTCGATCTCCCCGTCCGTGATGACGGCGGTATCCTGCGAGACGCGCGGCAGGCCGTCGGTGAGGCCCGCGCAGAAGAGAACGGGCGCGCGGCAGATCTTGCTTTCGGTGATGTCGCCCACGAACACGGCATCCGCACGCTGCGGAAGAATGGAGACCGTGAGGGCGTCGAGCGCGCTTTTGAGCAGGCGCGCAAATTCCCGCGTCGAGAACGTCTGCCCGCCGATGATGCGATCCATTTCGTCGAGCACGCCGTCGAGGCGGCTGAGGTCCAGAGTCGCGCGCTCCTCCTCGGGCAATTTTTTCGCGAGCGCTTCCGTCACCTGCGCCTCCCCCACGACCTCGCGCAGGTTGCGGATGGCGGCGGTGTATTCCCGCCCCTCGGCCTTGGCGCGGCGCTTGAAACAGCCCACGACGGCGATCATGCGGTCGCGGCAGCGGACGAGCGCCTCCCGTCCGCCGTACTCCTCAAACGCCTCCTCGCGGATCTCGCGCAGCGCGGCGCCGCGATAGACGCCATAGCGCAGGAGATAGTTGCGGTAGTTCCCGCTCTCCCCGAAATAGACGGAGGAGGCGACGGCGTCGGCCTCGTCCGGGAGCACGCCGTCCGAAACAGCGTCCAAAACGTCGAGGACAAACCCGCAGAAGGGATGCTCGGAGAACTTGCGCTTGATATCCGCATAGTAGGGAATGCGGTAGGCGCGCATGGCCTTCTCCACCGCGGAAAAATGATCGCTCCCGCCGACGAGCACGGCGATCTCGCGATACCGCCTCCCCTCGGCGACAAATTTCTTGATGCACGCCGCGACGGTATTCATCTCTTCGAACTCGTCCATGGGGGTGAAGGTGCAGACATGGGTGGTCCCGATCGCCTCTCGGGGCAAATCGAGCGCAAAGAGAGATTTGCGCAGCGCCGCGGCTTCGCGGCACAGCGTCGTCTTGCGGAGGACACGTTCGACGGGGCCGAACTCCTCCGCCGTCAAGCGGAAAATGCGGGCGGCCTCGTTGGTATAGAACGCGGCGTTGCCCGCAAGAAAGATGCCCGTGACCGAGCGGGCCGTCTCGATCGCGGCGCGGATGCCCTGCCGCGCCTGACGGGTAAAGGACGGAAAGGCAAAAAAGAGCACATGGACGCCTTCGAGACGGTCGCGGATGCACGCGGGCAACAGCGCGAGGTACCCGTTTTCATCGTAGAGCCCGCGCGAATCGAGGAACGCGCGGTATTCATGCAGGACGAGCGCCAGATCCCGGAGCTTGGCCGCGAGCATGCCTCCCGCCGCCTCGGCGCCGCGCAGCAACATGTCCTCCGTGACGCGGGAGGCCGAGAGTTGGGCGATGGTCTCATAGACGGCCTGCGCCGCATTGCGCCCGAAACAGCGGAGCTTCTCCTTTTGGGCGTCTAAAATGGCGGCGACGGCCAAAACGGACCCCTGTTTGGTGACCGTCTTCTGCTGTCCGAGCGGACATGTTCCCAAAAAGCGCCGAAACGTCGTCACTTCGGTGAGAAACGTCGCGCCACGCTCCCCGAGCACGGCGCGTTCCGCGAGCAGCGTCAGCCTGTCCTCGCAAAAGACGAGGGTCCGCTCGCCGCGTGTCTCGGCCCGTTGCACCTCTTCCGTGAGCGCATCCGCGGCGTCGTCGAGCGTCGGCGCGCCGATGATTTTCGTCATGTGCATATCCCCGTAAAAAATTTTCTTTTATTATAACATATTTCGGAAAATTTTCCTCGGATTTCACCGATTTATTTTTACAAACGGAAAAATTTGTGGTATAATGGGAGAAAATCCTACGATCCAAGGGGTCTTCTATGAAATTCAGACGGATTGCCGGCGCGGCGGCGCTCGCCTCGCTCTTCCTCTTCGCAGCATGCTCCTCCACGCCCTCCCTCGCGCTCACCGCCAATTGGTACTCCAATACCAAAAACTACGGCGAGATCACGGGGACGAGCGAATCCCTCACATATACCGTCAAATTCGTGCCGAACGCGTCCTATTCGGGCAACGTCAACGTCGAATACGAGGCGGGCAAACTGACGATGGCGCTCCGCGACATCAACGTCAGCGCCTCCAACCCCGTGGAGAACGTGCCCACGGGCTCCCATGTCTATCATCTGCACAGCGAATATTCCATGACGGGCAAGTTCAGCTACAAGGGTCAGCAGACCGACGCCTTCACCGACGCCTTCACGTCCGACGTCTATTTCCTCGGCGTGGCAGATTCGCTCCGCCCCATCTATTCGTCCAAGCGCGTGGAGAGCCACATCCCGTTTACGGGCGCGGAAAAGCTCGAAGACGTCTGCGTGCAATATTCGTATCTCTACACCGCGGCCTACAACGACGCGCTCACGGAGACGACGATCACCCAGCGGGACCTCGCCTCGACAGACGAGGCCGAGGTCACGACGCGTAAGCTCAGCGGCGGCGGGACGTTCCTCGACAACGAACAGATCCTCTTCGCCATCCGCGGGCTCGATCTCTCCGCGTCGTTCACATTCAGGACCGTCAATCCCGCCGGAAAATCGACGACTTCCGTCTATACTCCGGAAGCGCCCTCGATGGAAGATTATACCGCGAACTTCTCCATGCAGGTCGGGAGCGGAGAGGCGAAGACCGTCGGCACGGTGAAGGCCGCCCGCCTCAAATTCGGGTATAACGCGGCCAACCCCGGGCAGACGCAGACCGCCGTCTACGCCCGCTGCACCAACCCCGACGAAAATCTGTATCGCAATGTGCTCCTGCACCTCGAGATCGACGCGCTCTACAGCCTCGGCACCTTCCATTACGACCTGTCCTCCGCCGTCTTCAACAACAAATAAAACGCGGCGCATCCGATGATTACGAGACATCCCCCTCGGCGAGGGGGATGTCCTTTATTTTGCGGTATTTGAACTTTGCGGTATTTAACGCCGAACGAAAGGACGGCGGGGCATATCTGTCACAAAAAAATAGCGGAACAAGTCCGCTTTGACATGAAAGCCGGGTACCATGTCCGAAACAGGGGCTTACTTTTCGTAGACCTCGCGCTTCAAAATGCCGATGTAGGGAAGATTCCGGTATTGCTCGTTGTAATCGAGACCGTAGCCGACCACAAATTCGTTCTCGATATCGAAACAGTTGTATTCGGGTACGATGTCGTATTCCCGCCGCTCCTGTTTGTTGAGAAGCGTCACGATGATCACGGACTTCGCGCCGCGTTCCAGCAGCAACGTCTTGAGATTGGCGAGCGTAAAGCCGCTGTCGATGATGTCTTCGACGACGATGACGTCCCGCCCCTCGACGCTCTTGTCCAGATCCTTTTTGATCTTGAGCTTGCCCGAAGAAACGGCGCCGGAGCCGTAGGAAGAGACGGCCATGAAATCGAGCTCCACGGGGCAGGAGAGGTGGCGGATAAAGTCGGAATAGAAGATGATGCTGCCCTTCAAAATGCCGACGACGAGCGGGCGTTTCCCCTGATAGTGCCGATCCACCTCAAGCGCGACCTCTTTCACGCGCGTGCGGAGCTGTTCCTCGGTGAGCATGATGCGCTCGCAATCCTTGTGCATAGTTATCCTCCGTAAAATGATTTTCAAATTATTCGATGACCGCCCTGCGCCCTGTGGAATCGGTCACCTTCACGCTGTCGGAAATCTCCACGCCGACGACGGCAAAGACCTCGTTCCCCTTTGCGATGACGGGCAGTTTATGCCCGAGGCGCGCCGAAATTTTTCTGTCCGTCAGGAACTTTTTGAGCGTCTTCTTTGGGGCATGGTATGGGGTAATGACGTCCCCCTCCCTTCTCGTGCGCACGACGCACCCTGCGGGGAACGCGTCTAAATCGACGAAGAGCGCCCGCCGCATTCCGCCGCGCTGCATCGCGGACGGCTCGCAAGAGGCGACTTCCCGCACCGAAAAGGTCGCGGGGCGCGTATAGAACCCGGCCTCCGCCGAAAAGGGCACCTCGGCCGCTTCCTCCTCGAAATCCCAGACAAAGACGATGTATTTTCCTTCGCGGACGGCGATCCGCCGCCACGGGACGGCGGTCACGGGGAGCATGACCCTCTTTCCGCTCTGCGCGCCGCGCAATTTCGCGATCTCCTCTAAATTGGCGCGCGAATAGCCGTATTGCGCCGTCTGCCGCATGCATGCAAGGCACGCGCGGGCAAAGAGGACGTCGGGAAGATCGACGGGGACCCACTCCTCATCCAACACGCGGACGATCGCGTCCTCCGCGAGGCGTTGGAGATAATCGTCCTCCTCGGCCGCGAGGGAGGCAAATTCCACGAGATGTTTTGCCGCATTCCCATGGATCTTTTCGAACGCGGGAAGCGCGGTATGACGGATATAATTGCGGGTAAAATTTTCGTTTTCGTTGGTCGAATCCTCGACATGGGGTAGGCCGTTTGCCTCTGCGTACGCCTCGATCTCGGCACGCGTCACATGCAGAAGCGGTCGCAAGACGATGCCGCCGTGCTCCGTAATGGCCTTCATGCCCCAAAGTCCCGTTCCGCGCGCAAGGCGGAAGAGAATGGTCTCGGCCACGTCATCCGCATGGTGCGCCGTTGCGACGAAATCCGCGCCGCCCTCTTCAACCAGGCTGTGAAAAGCGCCGTAACGCACGGCGCGGGCGACCGCTTCAACGCTCCCGCCCTGCTCTTTCACGAGTTTCGGGACGTCTTCCCGCACGATCTTCAACGGGATCCCCCACCTCTCGCACAGCTCTTCGCAGAAGCGCATGTCGCGCAGAGATTCCTCCCCGCGGATGCCGTGCTCGACGTGAATGGCGGAAAGCGTGATACCCATGTCCGAGGCTTGAGCGTAGAAAGCGTGCAAAAGGCACACCGAATCCACGCCGCCCGATAGCGCCACCGCGATCCTCTTCCCGCGATATTTCCCTCCGTCAAAGAGCTCCATGCCTATAGTATAACACACGGGCGCGCGAAAAGCAAGCGAATCACGCTTTTCGCTTCCAAACGCATTGGAAGGAGTCCTGCATGGGCCGCTCCTCCGTCAAAAGCGGGAGTTCCTCGCCGTCCCTCTCCACATACCAGCTTTCCGGCTCCGCAAAGTGCCACGAAAGTTCCTCCGAATACGGAAACGCGTTTCCCCCGATCCGTTCCACCGTCTCGGAAATATAAACTTCCTCCAAACTGTCGCAGCCGTAAAACGCCGAGCCCTCCACCTCGTTTACCCCCGTCTCCAAACGCACGGTGACAAGCTGTTTGCAATTTTGGAACGCGCCCGCGCCAATCTTTGCCGCATACACCGTCACAGCCGTGATGTCTTTTTCCCTGAACGCACCCTCGGAGACTTCCAACACGGGCAGCCCGTGAATCATCGCGGGAATTACGAGCTCCTCTCCCGTCTCGCGGCCGAGCCCCGTGACAAAGTACCCCTCACCCGAAGGCGCAAGAATATATTCGAGTTTTACGGGATCCTCTTCGTTGCAGTTGGCGCATTTTCCATTCTCATAGACGTGACCCGTGGCACCCATGTCCGCGATCTCCCCCTTGCCGCAGAGATTACACGTCCGCGTCTTGAGCCCTGCGGCGACGCACGTCGGCGCCAGCACAACGTGCCAATCGCTCCAATCGTGGTCCGTCCGCGGAACCATTTGATAGCGCTCGCTCCCGCAGGCGCACCGTGAGACGAGGTATCCGACCGCTTCGCAGCTCGCCGCCGTCAAAGTCTCCCAGTCCCCATACGCGTGCACATGCGCCTCGGCCTTGACGCCCATATCTCGCTCACCGATCCACCAATTTCCATTTTTTCCGATGTACGGCGTGAGGCCGTCTTTTCCGTCCACACCATCTGCGCCGTCTTTACCATTTTGACCGTTTACTCCATCTTTTCCGTTTTGGCCGTTGACTCCCTCTGCTTTGACGCCTGTATCGGTTTCGCCAATCCACCAATGCCCATTTTCTCCGATGTAGGGCGTGAGACCATCTTTGCCATCCACACCATCTGCGCCATCTTTACCATTTTGCCCGTTTACTCCGTCTTTTCCATTTTGACCGTTGGTTCCTTCGGCCTTGACGCCCGTGTCTCGCTCTCCGATCCACCAATGTCCATTTTCTCCGATATAAGGTGTAAGGCCATCTTTTCCATCCGCGCCGTCTTGCCCGTCTTTCCCATTCTGACCGTTTACTCCATCTTTTCCGGCGGGGCCTTGGGCGCCTGTTTCTCCCTTTTCGCCCGTCTCTCCCTTTTCGCCTTGTTCACCTTTGTCTCCCTTGTCACCTTTCTCACCTTTTGCGCCCTGCTCGCCTTGGATTCCTTGCGCACCCGTTGCCGGAATTTTCGTGTCTTGATTGCCGATCCACCAGTTTCCGTTTTCGCCGATATAAGGCGTCAATCCGTCCTTGCCATCGGCGCCGTCGGCACCATCTTTACCATTCTGACCGTTGGTTCCTTCGGCCTTGACGCCCGTGTCTCGCTCTCCGATCCACCAGTTTCCGTTTTCGCCGATATAAGGCGTCAATCCGTCCTTGCCATCGGCGCCGTCGGCACCATCTTTACCATTCTGACCGTTGGTTCCTTCGGCCTTGACGCCCGTGTCTCGCTCTCCGATCCACCAATGTCCATTTTCACCAATGTAAGGCGTGAGGCCATCTTTCCCATCCTCGCCGTCTTGCCCATCTTTCCCATTTTGACCGTTTACTCCATCTTTTCCGTTTTGACCGTTGACTCCCTCTGCTTTGGCACCTGTATCTCGCTCTCCAATCCACCAGTTCCCGTTTTTTCCGATATAAGGCGTGAGGCCGTCTTTTCCATCCTCTCCGTCTTGCCCGTCTTTCCCATTCTGACCGTTTACTCCATCTTTTCCATTTTGACCGTTGACTCCCTCTGCTTTGACACCCGTGTCGGTTTCACCGATCCACCAATTTCCATTTTTTCCGATGTACGGCGTGAGGCCGTCCTTTCCGTCCGCGCCGTCTTGCCCGTCTTTACCATTCTGACCATTGATCCCATCTTTCCCGTTTTGACCGTTGGTTCCTTCGGCCTTGACGCCCGTATCTCGCTCTCCAATCCACCAGTTCCCGTTTTTTCCGATGTAAGGCGTGAGGCCATCTTTGCCGTCCTCGCCGTCTTGCCCGTCTTTACCATTCTGACCGTTTACCCCGTCTTTTCCGGCGGGACCTTGGGCGCCTGTTTCCCCCTTTTCGCCGGCCTCACCTTTTTCACCTTGTTCACCTTTCTCTCCTTTTGCGCCCTGCTCGCCTTGGATCCCTTGCGCGCCGGTCGCGGGAATTTTTGTATCTTGATCGCCGATCCACCAATTCCCATTGTCGCCGATGTAGGGCGTCAATCCGTCCTTTCCGTCGGCGCCGTTGACGCCGTCCGTGCCGGGCATGCCCGCGACCAGCCCGCAGTCAAGCCGCTCGCCGTTCGAAAGTTCGACGATCAAATGGCCCGCCTCATCGACATACGCACGGGAAACGCTCACCCCATCTTGCCCATCTTTGCCGTCCACACCATCTGCACCGTCTTCGCCGTCTTTTCCATCGCGGCCGCGCACGACACCGCAGTTGATCTCCGTCCCGTCCGCCAATATAATGATCAGCTCGCCCCGCTCGTTGAGCGTCACGGACTTGAATGCGACGCGCTCGAATGAGCCGTCCAAAATTGTCAAAAATTCCTCATAAGTCCCTTCATAACCGAGGTTGCGCGCCTGCGTGTAGACGGACTCTATGGAAACGGGTTCCGGCTCGTCAAGAATTTTTTCCGAAATCAAAATCACATTACACGGCAGCAAAATGAACCCCATCATGCCAAAAAACAGCAAAATCGCCATGAAAAACTTTGAGCATTTCATTGTTTTCACCCCTTTGAAAAACTAATTTTATTATAGCTCATGGATTTGGTTTGTCAACAAAATTCCCTAAATTTTTCATGCATTTTTGTCTTTTTTCACAAATTGATGGGGTTTCTGTGAATTTTTCCGCGCAAAATAAGACCTCCGTCGAAACGGAGGCCTAAAATTCGTCTTCAAGACGGCCCGCCCGTGGAGGCGCGCTTGTAAAGTACAAGGTATCGTCTAATGCTCTTTACGGAGAAATTAGGCGAGAAAATGACGATTTCAGAACAGCTCGAAAGCATAGAAAAGAAGTTAGATTTGCTTTTACAAATTCTGCCCACGGTAAGTCCCGCCCCGCTCCCTGCGGAAAGCCCCATGCTTTACGCATATCTTGATGCATGGCTCGCGGAAGTCAAAGCCCCTACAATCAAGCCGAAAAGCCTTGCAATACTGCGGAGCGGAGTGGAACACTAC
>CANQWO010000002.1 GCA_947627565.1 uncultured Clostridia bacterium | reverse complement strand
TATCCGAGAGTTTTTGTCATCGCTTGAAAGCACAATTCTAAAAATTTTGTTTTTGTTCCCTATGGGAAGTGCGCTTTTGTCTGCTCTCTTTTTTGCGTGTTGCTTGGCCCTTGAACCGGCCAGACCTGTTGATTAAATTTTGGGGAAGACGCTCGGCCGTCGGTTCAAGTCCGCGGTCGCAAGGGAGCCGTTTCCGCGGCGCCGCGAGAGAGGAAGCGGGAGGAAACCGTTGACTTTCCGCGCGGAAAGCATTATAATGGTCGTATGGATCAGTTTTCGAGAACGGAGCTCCTCTTCGGGAAAGAGGCGATGGAAAAACTTGCCCGCAGCCGCGTGGCGGTTTTCGGGATCGGCGGCGTCGGCGGGTACTGCGTCGAGGCGCTGGTCCGTTCGGGCGTGGGCGCGCTCGATCTCATCGACGACGACCGCATCTGCGTCACCAATCTCAACCGTCAGCTCTTCGCCACGCACAAGACGGTGGGGCAGTACAAAGTGGACGTCGCCGCCGCGCGCATTGCCGAGATCAACCCCGCCTGCACGGTCCGCACATTCAAGACGTTTTATCTCCCCGAGACGGAAAAGGACTTTGATTTCCGCGAATACGACTACATCGTCGACGCCATCGACACCGTAACGGGCAAGATCGCGCTCGTTCGAAACGCCGCCCTCTGCGGGACGCCCATCATCAGCGCGATGGGGGCCGGGAACAAATTGGACCCCACCATGTTCGAGGTCGAGGACATCTATAAGACATCTGTCTGCCCGCTCGCGCGCACGATGCGCAGGGAGCTCAGGAAGTACGGCATCGAGCATCTCAAGGTCGTATATTCCAAAGAGGAGCCCACCCGTCCCACGGAAGACGGGGCGCGCGGATGCCGCGAGCACTGCGTCTGCCCGCCGGGAACGGTGAGAACGTGCGCGGTGCGGCGGGACATTCCGGGCAGTACGGCGTTTGTGCCCTCCGTCGCGGGTCTCATCCTCGCGGGGGAGGTCGTCAAGGACCTGATCGGGATGCGGAGACGTTAAAGAGGGGTACCATGTCGCACAGTAAGCGCACAAAACGCGGATATTCGCTCTATTTGGAGCGTTGGAATCCCGATGCGAAAAAGTATATCAACGTCTGCAAAATATGCGGGCGGAAGGGGTATCGCCCCGTGATCGAAGAGGCGGGGTTTTGCAGCGATCCGCTGCACAGCGCGATCTATTCGGAGCTGGTCCGCACGTTGCCGAGACTGCCGTTGGATGAAGCCGGGCTCTGCGAGGTCTGCGCGGGCGTGATGGAAGGCAAGCAATGAACGCCCGCCTTTGGGCGCCGATCGGGTGAACTATGGACGCATTTGCAAACACAATCGAAGAGGGGCTTCGGACGACGTATGCACGCCGCCTCTTTAAGCCGTTCGCGCGCGCGATCGTACAATATCGTTTGGTCGAGCCGAACGACAGGATCGCGGTATGCATTTCGGGCGGGAAGGACAGCATGCTCATGGCGAAGCTCTTTCAGGAGCTCAAGCGGCACAACAAATTTCCATTCGAGCTCGTCTTTCTCGTCATGGATCCGGGTTACGCCCGGGAAAACCGCGCGCTCATCGAGCACAACGCCGCACTGCTGAATATTCCCGTCACGATCTTCGAGACGGACATCTTCGAAAATGTGTATCACATCGAAAAGTCGCCGTGCTACCTCTGCGCGCGGATGCGCCGCGGGCACCTCTACCACAGGGCGCAGGAGCTCGGGTGCAACAAGATCGCGCTCGGGCATCACTACGACGACGTGATCGAGACCATTCTCATGGGCATGCTCTACGGCGGGCAGGTGCAGACCATGCTCCCCAAGCTCAAGAGCGCCAATTTTGCGGGGATGGAGCTCATCCGCCCCATGTACTTCGTGCGCGAAAAGGATATCGTCGCGTGGAAGAACGCCAACGGCCTTCGCTTTCTCCAATGCGCGTGTAAGTTTACGGAGACGTGCGCGACGCAGGGCACGGGTTCCAAGCGGCAGCGAGTGAAGGAGCTCATCCGGGAGCTGAAACAGGAGGATAAGCAGGTCGAGCAGAACATCTTCAAGAGCGTGGAGAACGTCTCGCTGTCCACAATCATGGCCTATAAAGACAAGGACGGTATCCGGCACCGTTTCGACGAGGATCTGTAGCCGGATAGACGATAGACAATGGACGGAAACGGATAGATGAATAGACGGATATGGATAGATGAATATGGGCGAGCGCCGACGCATTTGCGTCGGCGCTCGCCTTCTGATAAGCTCCTTTTCGGGAGGACAAGGACGGTTGGCTCCTCCCTGGGGAGGAGCTGTCACGCATTTTACGTGACGGAGGTGGGGAAGCAGATTTTTTTCTCGGAAGCGACAGCGAAGGGGGGATCGCAGACATGCCCCCGTCGTTTTATGTCATGGGTTCAACGTGGAAGGCCGCGGCGGCCATCCTTTCGGATGGCCGCCGCGGCCTTTAATCGGTGACTTCATCGAAGATGGGGTCTGCAAAAAATTCTCCGAGGGTCATGCCCAGCGAAGCCGTAATTTGATAAACGGTATCGAGCGCCAAACGGTCATGCTGACCCTTTACAACAATATTGATCGTTTGCCGCGGGACGCCGCCCAATTTGGAGAGCCCGTATTGCGTCAAATTGCGCTCTTCCAGAATATTTTGCAAACGCTTGCCGACTGCTTCTGTCAATTTCATCATGATATTCTGTCAATCGGTGACCTCGTCGAAGATGGGGTCTGTGAAAAATTCTCCGAGAGTAATGCTCAGGGTCGCCGTGATTTGATAGACGACATCAATCGAGACTCTTTGATATTCGCATTTCAAAACGGAATAGACAATTTGCTTTGGCAAGCCGCCGAGTTTTGCGATTTTATAAGCCGTCAAGCCTCGCTCATTCAGAATATTTTGCAATCTTGTCGCAATCGCTTCGTTTAGCTTCATTTTCCACCCAATTTATTTTGTTCAAAGAAATTATAAATTAGGCGAAAAGAATTTTTAGGCATGTATACTTGACTTTTTTGGTAAAGTATAGTAGACTATTTTTATGAAATCATGCGCTTATTTCGGGCACCGGGCGTATCATTATGCGCCGATGCGGGAAACGATCAAAGAGATCCTGACCCATTTGATCGTGCACGACGGGGTTACGGAGTTTTATTCCGGCTATCGGGGGGATTTTGACGTCATATGCAGCGAGCTTGTCCATGATTTGAAGGCGGAATATCCCGAAATCAAACTTTGGATGGTGTTGGCCTATCATCCGCAGGAGGGCTTTCGGCTCCCGCCGCTCTTCGATGGGTCCCTCTATCTCTTGGAGCGAAATGTTCCGCGCCGCTACGCCATCCTTGAAACCAACCAATGCCTTGTTGACCGCGTCGATGTGATCCTATCGGGCGCAGTCCATGACTTCGGCGGTGCCGTGAAGGCGATCGCGTATGCGGAGAAACGGCATAAGAAGATCGTATATTTGAAAACAGAATAGAGTTCCGTGATCGTGATGCAAGATGACTTTTTCAACGTGGAAGGCCGCCGCGGCCCTGTTGATTGCGGGGCAACTTGTTCAGTCGCCGGTTTCTTGTTCGATGTATTTCCGTAAAATCACGTTGATGAATTGCGAGAGGGAACGGTCGTCCTTTTCCGCTTCGGCTTTCAAAACTTTCAAAAGGTCGGGGTCTATCGTGATGCTGATTTTTTCTTTTAACGGTTTCATCGGGCGCCTCCGATCAATATTATAAAATAAATCGTACTTTTACTTGACAAATCCTATAAAGTAGTATAAAATACTACTAAACACAAAGGAGAATGCTATGGGAACCGAAGAATTGGCCGCGTTGCTATTTTTTGAACTGAAAGATGATGTCGTCGGAGTGATCTCGCGGGAGGGGAACGTCCTTAAGATAACATTCGGAGACGGGACGGTCAGGACGGTCACAGTCGAATAGGCGGAATATCATGTAGCTGTTCGGATGAGGTACGGCGAAGTGGGCGCTCCTTCCTGAAAGGGACAGCAAGTCGGGTTTACTCCTTTTTAGGGAGGGCGAAGAACGGTTGGCTCCTACTTGGGAGAGCTGTCACGCATTTTGCGTGACGAAGGTGGGGAAGCAGATTTTCTTCCTCGGAAGCGACAGCGAAGGGGAGATCGCAGACATGCCCCCGTCGTTTTATGTCATGGGTTCAACGCGGAAGGCCGCGGCGGCCATCCTTTCGGATGGCCGCCGCGGCCCGAATTTAACAAATTACAGATATTCGCGGAGCGCTTTGAGCTGTCTGTCCTGCAGTTCGATGAGCCGCCGCGTAAAATCCTTGGCCCGCTCGTCCGCCGCGCCGTATTCGTTGAGATACTTGTTCAGGGATTTGATCCCCATATTGCAGCCGTCCGTGATGAGGTCGGCGATGGTCTCGTCCGTACCGTTGATCGCCATCTCGACGTTGGCTTTCAGCCATGCCATGCCCTTGGCGATGGGATTGGGCTCCTTGCCTTCGTCGTGATAGGCGTGCAGGACGCCTTGGATCTCGTTTTGAAGCTGCGCATATTCGCGCTGATAGTCATCGAGCATCGCGCCGAATTGTATGCTCTCGACATGGTCCTTGACCTCGTCGATGGCCGAAATGCCCATTTGGATGCCCGCGTCGCATTCGCGCAGGAGTTCGATCGTATCGTGTTCTATCATAGGTCCCTCCGCATGCAGTATGCGCAGGTACGGGGACTTTTACACGATGACTTTTCCGCGATGATTTTTCCGCGATGATTTTTTCCGCCCGGCGTTACGGGGAGCGTTCGCCTATTTTTTTGCCAAGAGAAATTCCGCGTAGTGCAAAAGTTCCCGACGGTGCGGTTCGGAGAGCGCTTCGTAATAAGAGAGCATGGTCCTCTCGTCCTCCGTAAGCTGCCCGTCGATGCGCACAACGCCGAAATCATCCTCCCTGCCGAGCAGATAGTCGGTAGAACAGGAAAAACAGTTGGCAAGCGCCCAAATAAACCCCGCGGTCGGTTCGCTGAGCCCCTTTTCCCAGTAGTCGACCGACTTTTGACTGCATCCGATCTTGGCCGCCAGCTCACGCTGGCTCAGATCGTTTTCCAAACGCAATATTTTGATCCGATTCATGGTTCACCTACTATTTTTCTCATTTTAGAAAATATTTCTCAAATTCACTTGACAGAGTAAAATATTGCTGTTATAATAAGCATAGTTTGAGAAAAATATTTCTCACAAAGAAAAACGGAGGATAACCATGTATTGCAAAAATTGCGGAAAAGAAATCGATAACAACGCTTACGTCTGCCCGAACTGCGGCGTAAAGGTGAAGGATGAGTTGGCGGAGCGGCGGGAACAACAGGCCGCCTCCGATTTTGAGGCTGATTCGGGGTCCAAAGCGGGGTGGGGCGTGCTGTCATTCTTCATCCCCATCGTGGGTCTCATCCTGTTCCTGATGTGGAAGGCCGAGCGGCCCAAGACGGCAAGCGTATGCGGGAAGTGCGCGCTTGCGTCCGTGATCGTCGGAGTCGTTTTCATGATCATCTATATGATCATTGCCTTTGCGGTCATCGGCTCCATCGGTTCGCTCGTTTGAGAACGGTCGGAAAATGCGCCCCGTCGGCTCAGCCGACGGGGCGCATTTTCCAATTTCCACATCGTTTGGGGGTACCATGTCCGCGAGGAAGGCTTCAAAAAGCGGAGAACAAAAAAATCCCCGAAACGATCCGTTCGGGGCAATGCCGCAACACTTGACGGCAGGTGTAAACGCGCTGAAAGCTGCTTACCTATTATATATTATAAAGGTGATTGCGGCAAATGCCAACGAGGTTCTCAGAGAAAAGAGGTTTGAACGAACAAGTTCAAGCCTCTTTTCGGTGTGGGCGCAGAGCCGCGCAGATCATCATAGAATCATTGTATCATTCGTCTGCCGGCAGGTCGGCGACGGATTCCCGTTCATAGAGGTCGAGGTTGAGCTTGATATAGTTGAGCCCCAGCTTGTCGTCCTTCCCGATGGCCTTCTGCATGAGCTGGAAGGCCTGCGCGGCGAGGAGTTCCTTGTCGAGCCCGAAGGAGGTGAGCGGGGGAGCGAGCACGGTGCAGATCTCCGTGTTGTCGAAGCCGATCACGGAGACGTCCTGCGGGATCCTGTATCCCTGCTTTTCCAAATGGTTATAGAGTACGCTCGCCGCGCGGTCGCAGTGACAGATAAAGGCGGTGGGCATTTCGTCGAAGTTCAGCTCGACGGCCGAATACGAGCGCTCGATGTTGGCGTTGATGTGCAGGTGCTCGGAGATATTAAAGCGGTTGAGCGCGCGCAGATAGCCGAAATAGCGGTCGGCGATGGCGTTGGAAAACTTGATGTCGCCCACAAAACAGATGCGCCGATGCCCCCGCTCGATGAGGTATTTCGCGAGCGTATAACCCGCATAGTAGTTATCGACATAGATATAGTTGAAGGGATAGTCCGAACTGAAGAAGTCGATGCAGACGACGGGCAGCTTGAACTTTTCGATCTCGGCGAGGAGACTGCGCTCGATTTGGCCCGCGATGAAGATCCCGTTGATCGCCGTCTCCTGCAAAATGCTTTTGAGATTGGCGATGGTGGCGGAGAGGGAATCGTGTACGACGAAATGCAGCTTCGCGCCGATCGCCGTGCACTCGCGGTTCAGATAATAGTAGATGACGGTATAATACTGTTCGTTCGCGCTCAGAAGGAAGTCCTTTTGAATGATATGGATGAAGTTGAGCGCACCCGCGGTCTGCGGCGCCCGCTCGTACCCGAGCTCGTTCGCGAGCGCAAGAATGCGCTCCCGGAGCGCCGGGCTGACGCCGCTGTAGCCCTTGAGCGCCTTGTGCACGGTCACGGTGGAGACGTTGAGCCGCTCGGCGATCGTCGCAAGCGAAACTTTTTTCATGGTGTACCTCGGCAATGGAAATATTTTCGTTACCCATTATAGCATGCACCGGAAGAAAATGCAAGCGTTTTAATTAATTTTTTTACAAAAGCGTTACCTTACAAACTAACAAAAATCTAACAGTTTTGACAAAAATCAGGTCAAGATAACGATATTTCGGCTAATATTTTGCAATTAACGCATTTTTTAGCTTATTTTATTAACCAAAATAAAAAAATATTAATTTTTTATCTAAAATTTTAAGGAAAAACTATTGACAGATTTTAATTTCCGTGTTATACTGCGGGCAAAATCGGAATTTTGAGGCACAATAAGGGGGGAGGCTTTCATGGTCTATCGCTATTCGGAATCACCGCTCATCTGTCCCGAGGACATCCGTCCGTTTGACGACCGCTTCGAAGTGATCGGCGTCTTTAATCCCGGGGTAACGGAATGTGAGGGGAAGATCCTTCTTCTGATGCGCGTAGCGGTGCGCCCCAAACAGAGGGAGGGCTATCTCTCCGTGCCCGTCTTGCATGACGGCAAGATCGAAATCATGACGTTGGATAAGGCGGATTATGACTGTTCGGACAGCCGCTTTGCGGTGGCGCAGGACGGTTCGCGTCTTCTGACCTCGATGTCCTACTTCGTCGTTGCGCTCTCCGAGGACGGCATCACGTTCCGCGTGGACAGCGAGCGCTGCATCCTGCCCTCCGAGGACTTGGAGGCATACGGCATCGAGGACCCGCGCATCACCTATCTCGACGGACAATATTATATCACCTATTCGGCGGTGTCGGAATACGGGATCTGTGCGGCGCTCAAGCGCACGCGCGATTTTAAGATGTATGAACGGATGGGCGTCATTTTGCACCCGGACAACAAGGACGTCGCCATCTTCCCGGAGAAGATCGGCGGGAAGTATTACATGCTGCACCGGCCCTCGACTTCGGAGTTCGGGAAACCGGAGATCTGGATCGCTGAGTCGGATAACCTCACGCAGTGGGGGAATCACCGGCATGTGGCGGGCGTGCGCTCCCAGAGCTGGGACGGCGTCCGCATCGGCTCCTCCGGCGTTCCCATCCGCGTGCCCGAGGGCTGGCTCGTCGTCTACCACGGGGCCGACGCCGACGACACCTATTGTCTCGGCGCCTTCCTGCTCGACGCGGAAGAGCCGTGGCGCGTCATCGGGAGAACGGATGAGCCCATCATGCGCCCCGAACTGCCGTGCGAAAGGGAGGGATTTTTCTCCAACGTGGTCTTTGCCTGCGGCGGCATTGTGGCGGGCGATACACTTCGGATCTATTACGGCGCAACGGATAAATTTATCTGCGGCGGCGAAGTCAAGATCAAGGATATCATGGAGGTAATGAAGCGGTGACAAACAAGTCGAAAGGCGTTGTGGCATGGCTGAAACACACCGACCTCGTCAAGAACAGATGGCTCTATCTGCTCCTGCTCCCGGCCCTTGCGTTCATCATCATCTTCGCCTACATTCCCATGGTTGGCGTCCTCATCGCCTTCGAAGATTTCGACCCCATCGCAGGCATCTTCGGAAGCGCATGGACGGGCATCGAGAACTTCCGGTTTTTCTTTTCGAGTTCCGATTGGATCCAGGTGACGCTCAACACCCTGTATCTCAACACGCTGTTTATCGCGACGGGGACGATCGGGGCGGTCTTTATCGCCATCATCATGAGCGAACTCGGCAAGGGACTCTTCGTCAAGATCTCCCAGACGTTCATGACGCTGCCCAACTTCGTCTCGTGGGCCACGGTTGCGCTGTTCTCGGTGGCGTTTTTGGGCAGTGACGGCATCATCAATGCCGCGCTCGAAGGGGCGGGGATCAAACCCATCCCGTTCTATTCTTCTCCCGACGTCTGGCCGACCGTCTTCGTCATCATCCGCATCTGGAAGGGGACGGGCTGGAGCGCCATCGTATACATGGCCGCCATTCTCGGCATCGACCAGAGCATCTATGAGGCGGCGAAGATCGACGGGGCGAGCAAGATGCGGTGCATCTTCCAGATCACCATCCCCATGATCAAGAACATCATCATCCTCATGTTCATCATGAGCATCGGGAACATCTTCAAGGGCGACTTCGGCATGATCTATCCCTTCATCGGCGACAATACGCTGCTGTATCCGACGGTAGACGTCATCGATACCTATGTCTTCCGCGCCCTTCGCTCCTTCACCAACTACGGCAGGACGGCGGCGATCGGGCTCTATCAGTCGCTCATGGGCTTCATTTTGGTCCTCTTCGCCAACTGGCTTGCCAAGCGCTATTCGCCCGAATCGGCGATCTTTTAAGGGAGGTGGGAAAGTGCGTACCCAATCAGGCAGCAAGATCCGGGAGAGGCGGGGCGACCGCGCGGCAACGATTATCTTCTATACCGTCGCCGCACTGTTTGCGATCCTCTGTCTCTATCCGTTCTATCAAGTTCTCATCTCCTCCTTCGCCGACGAGACGACGCTGGTGCGCGAGGGCTATAAATTCATCCCCTCGAAGTTCTCCGCCGACGCCTATCGCACGCTGTTTGCCTCCAATCAGATCCTGTATGCATACGGCGTGACCATCCTCTCGACGGTGGCGGGCACCTTGCTCAGTCTGCTCGTCACGGCGATGGCGGCCTACGCCCTCAGCGGGAAGAAGCTCAAATATCGCAACGCCGTCAATTTCTTCTTCTACTTCACGATGCTCTTCAGCGGCGGGCTCATTCCGTATTACATCTTGATGCGCAACTACCTGCATCTCACCAACTCTCTGCTCGTCTACATCATTCCCGGCATGTTCAACGTGTGGAATATGTTCCTGCTGCGGAACTTCTTCAACGACGTGCCCGAATCCCTGCGCGAAGCTGCGACGCTCGACGGCGCGAACGAGGTGGTCATTGCGTTCCGCATCATTCTGCCGCTCTCGCTCCCCGCGCTTGCGACGGTCAGCCTGTTCAGCGCGCTCTCGTTCTGGAACGAGTGGATGGCGAGCATGCTCTATATCGACGACGAACGGCTGTATACCCTGCAATATCTCATCGTGCGCATGGTGAACAGCATCTCGGCGGCGTCCAATTTGGGGCAGGCGGGGCTCCCGCCCGGGATCGCGTCCGTCCCCGCCAACACGCTGCGGCTCGCGACGGCCATCGTCACCATCGGGCCCATCGTGCTCCTGTATCCGTTTTTGCAAAAATATTTCGTCGCAGGCCTGCGCGTCGGCGGCGTCAAGGAATAAAAAAAGAGGAGGAAAGTTATGAAATCTATCAAACTCAAGAACATTGCGGTGACGGCGCTCGCGGCGGGTCTGCTCCTCGGGACGGCGGCCTGCGGGGGCGGCGGCGAAAAGCCCAAGACGCCCACGGGCGACCTCAGCATCTATATCTGGAACGACGACGGCACAACGCCCGACGGGTTCGACGACGTTCTGCAATATTTCAACGACCACTATGCGTCGGACCTCGGTTTCAAGGTCAAATTCAAGTTCGATACGCAGAGCGACTATAAGCAGAACCTCAATCTCGCGATGGCGGCGGGGCAGAACAGCTACGATATCGTCTTCGACGCCGGCTGGATCTACCTCAACGACTTCGCAAAGAAGAAGTATTATTTCGATCTCAGCGATTACTTCAAGGCGGGTTCGGGCTACGACGGCCTGTCCACGGCGTTCTCGCAGACCTATCTCAACAACAACCTGTTCTCGGGCGGGCTCTACGGCGTTCCGCTCACGCAGACTTACGGCGAGATCTCCGTCGCCTATCTGCGCAAGGATTGGCGCGAGGCGTGCGCCGCCGACGCGACCTTCACGATGCCCGCCGGAAAGCTGACGGGGCAGAAGCAGGTCACCCGCACGGATTTGGAGGACGGGATCGACACGTTCGACGAGCTCCAATACTATCTCTATTGGGTCAAACAGAACAAGCCCGAGGCGACGCCCTGCCTCTCCAATAACGACGCGACGTGGGGCGCGTGGGACATCATCAATTCCCGCGAACAGCCCACCCATTCCGCGCAGGACTATGTCAACGCCGGCATCAAGCAGGAGATCAAACTGACCTCGGAGATCACGGCGACGGCGTATATCCGCCGCGGGACGGTGGAGGCGGCCTATATCAACGACGTCGAAGACCCCAACAGCGAGAAGGGCATGAAGGCCTTCCCGAGCGGCTTCAATACGACGGATACGACGTGGACGAGCAACTTCGAACTCGCCCGCAGATGGGCGGAGGACGGCATCATCGACAAGGACGTCCTGCAGGTGACCGATTCCGACGCGCGCTTCAAGGCGGGCACGGGCGGCTGCGTCGTGCAGACCATCAACAACTTCTCCTCCGTCGAGGCGGCCCTGAAACAGGCCAATCCCGGCGCCGAGCTCGAGATCTTCGTCAACGACTACACCATCCGCAACAAGCTGAAGGGGTATGCCCAGACCGACTTCAAGGCGTGGAACTATCTCTGCGCCCCGACCTCCGTCGGCAAGGAGCGGTGCGACATGGCGATGAAGTTCCTCAATTGGATCTTCGAGAACGAGGAGCACCACGACCTCTTCCAATACGGCATCAAGGGGACGCACTGGGAGCTCGCCAAGGATGAGAGCGGCAAGGAGATCGAGGGGACGGTGTCCACGACGGGCATGCAGTCCTATACCTTCCCCGCCTACGAGCTCACGTGGAATCCCAATTTCATCCGCGTCAGCTATGCCTCCGACCCCAAAGTCATGGAGTACATGACCTATATGTACGATTCCTCCCGCTATGTCGGCATCCTGTATTCGGAATTTACCTTCGACCACACCGCGACGCAGGAACTCACGACGGCGCTCTCCAACGCCAGCTTTTCCAGCGCCCGTTCCGCGGTTCGTTCGTGGTACCTCGGCCAAAAGACCAATCCCGTCTCGAGCTGGGAGGCGGAACTTGCGAGCCGCTATGCCAACACATCGTTCCAGAGCGCGATCAAAGTCGTCAAGGACGAACTGATCCGCCAGCTTCAGGCCTTTATCGACGCACAAGCCTGAGGAAATAATCGGAGGGGGTCATGAAGAAATTACCCATCGTAACGGCCCTGATATGCGCATGCATGCTGCTGCCCGCCGTGCCGCATACGGCCGCGCTGGCAGACGACATCGTGCCCGAAAAGAGCGAGATCGTCTTCTATTCGGGGGAGAGCGCAGTTTCCTACTATCTCGACCGCAACGCAGTACTCTATGCCTCGGGAGATAACGGAAACGGCGAGCTCGGCATCGGAACGCAGGGCGGGAAACGCTATACGCCGCAAAAGGTGATGGAAAACGTCGCGACGGTCGCGGACGGCAAGTCCGGCTTCGCCGTCGCCCTCACGCGGGACGGACGCCTGTTCGGATGGGGGAAGAACGAATATGCCCAACTCGGACAGGGGACGTCTTACAACGAAGATACAACGACCAACCGCTTGCTGTCGCCCGCCGAGATCGCACTCCCCGTCGGAAGCGCTGCCCCCAAAGCGCTTGCGGCGGGCGACAGTTTCACCGTCGTTCTGACCGAGGACGGCACCGTGCTGACGTGCGGCCGCGCGGGGGACGGCCAGACGGGGATCGCCGGGCTCACCCTCACGCGGAAGACGGTCGTCGGCACGCTGACGGCGCTCCCGCAGTCGGATTTCGGCGGCGAGAAAGTCGTCGCGATCGACGCCGCGGAAAACACGGGCTTTGCGCTCACCCAATCGGGCAAGCTCTATATCTGGGGCGCGAACGACAGGGGCATCCTCGGCAGCGGCTCCACGGACGAAAACGAGATCTATGAGACGCCGACGCTCCTCGACTTCCCCGAGCCCATCGCGGCCGTTTCCGCCGAGACCATGTCCGCGTTCATCCTCACCGAAAGCGGCGACGTCTACGGCTGGGGCGACAATTCCGTCGGCCAGCTCGGCGTCCCCGAATTTTCCGAAGTCGCCGCGGGCTCTCCCGTAAAATTGGAGAAATATTGCGACGGCAGCGGCGCGGAGACGGCGATTACCGTAAAAGAGATCCTGTGCGGCGGCCGCACCAACTTCGTGCTCTCCGAGGCGGGCGACGTCTATGCGTTCGGCGCGGCGGGCAGCGGGCAGGCCGGCTGCAATCTGCGCAACGAGGGCTATCTCGCGCATCCCAACGTCGACGGCTCCAACGTCATCCGTCCCACCCGCGTCCTGTTCTATGCGCCCGTCTCTTTGGAGACGGCGACGGAGGAAGTCCTGCAATCCTATCAAGACAGGAGCCCCGTCGATCTCACGACGCCCGTCACCGTGCGCATCGCGTCGCTGGTGGGCTCGATCGGCGACCGGACGTTCGTCCTCGACGAAGACGGAAACATGTGGTCGTGGGGCATCAATCTCTATGGCATGGCGTCGAGCGGAGACGCGCTCGACTGCACGGCGCCCGTCCGTTCCACGCTCTTCCGGAAGGAAAATTACGACAAGGAATACACGCAAAAGAACTACCTGATCAAGCCGGCCGTCGTGATGAGCCTTGTCGTTGCGTTTGCTGCCGCATACTTCATATGGGCAGAGATCAAAATCAGACGGACCGAGAAAAAATTCGCAGCCGAAGAAGCGATTCGTCGCAGAAAGGCGGAGGAGGCGGAAAAGACATAATCACTCGGGGGGAAACACATACTGCTTAGGGGCCGCGGCCCCGCACCCGAAAGGGGAACCAAACCAAATCAATAATAGGAGTGAAATTATGAAAAAAGCAACAAAGATCATCGCGCTCTTGCTCTCCTCCGTGATGGGTTGCAGCATTGCGCTCGGTGCATGTGCGCCGTCCAACACCGAAAAGCCCGATGGCCCCGGCACCGAGAACGAAAAACTCTCGGCCCCCGCCACGCTCACCTAT
This sequence comes from uncultured Clostridia bacterium, assembly GCA_947627565.1. Lineage (GTDB taxonomy): Bacteria > Bacillota > Clostridia > Christensenellales > Borkfalkiaceae > Gallimonas. Next base: position 84,838 of record CANQWO010000002.1, on the reverse strand, counting down.
GCCAACGGCAAGTTGACGTGGGCGGCCGTCACCGGCGCGACGAGCTATGAAGTCACCGTTACGAAGGGGACGACGGAAGCTCTGAAGAAGACGGTCACGACTACCGAACTCGACGTCTCCACCCTTGCCGCAGGCGACTATACCGCGAGCGTCAAGGCGCTTGCCACGGGCAAGACGACGTCGGACGCCAAGACGCAGACGTTCACCGTCGCGCCGGCCGCGCTTGAGAAACTTCCCACGCCCACGGGCATCGCCTATGCGAACGGCAAGGTAACGTGGACGGCCGTCACGGGCGCCACGGCGGGCTACCTCGTCAAAGTCACGAAGAAGTCCGACGGCTCCGTCGCCATCGCAGAGAAGACGGTCACGACTACCGAACTCGACGTCTCCACCCTTGCCGCAGGCGAATACACGATCTCCGTCACGGCGAAGGAAGTCGCGGGCAAAAACGCGGCCTCGCTTCCCGCTTCGCAGGATTTCACCGTCGCGGCGGCTGTCGAAAAACTTTCCACGCCGACGGGCGGCGCGCTCAACGTTGAGGCACGCAAAGTGACGTGGACGGCCGTTCCGGGCGCCACGGGCTATAAAGTCACCGTGACCGCAGGCGGCGAGAAGGTCATCGACGAGACCACCGAGGAGCCCGAGATCGACGTCAGCGACGTCGAAGAGACCCCCTTCACCGTCACCGTCATCGCGACGGCGGACGGCAAGGCCGATTCCGATCCCTATACCTACAACGCGAGCGTCACGGCCATCGCGCTTCCCGCGGTCACCGAGCTCAGTTTCGCGAACGACAAGCTCACATGGAAGCATGCGGGCGGCGCCGTGAGCTTCCGCGTCGTCGTCACGAGCGGTCAAACGCAGAAACTCGACGAGGAAACGGATGATGCCGCGGTGGACGGCGTATACAGCTACGATCTCTCCACGCTCGGCGCGGGCACCTACACCGCATCCGTCACCGCGCTTGCCGATGAATACGACGTGTTCCGTTCCGATTCGACGGCCGCGACCGAAGAATTTACCGTCGCAAGCCTCGGCGCGTATCAGGCCGTTGAAGGCCTCAAAGTGGAGGGCATCAACATCGTCTGGGACGAAAACAATGCCCGCGGCTATGAGATCACCGTCACGCAGAAGGGTCAGACGCAGGCGCTCGACATCAAGGGCGCGAAGGCCGTCGGCGAGAGCTTCTCGTTCCTCGAAACGGGCCTCGGCGCGGGCGACTACACCGTGACCGTGAAGACCAAGGACGACCGCCACACGGGCGATGCGCAGTCTGCCTCCATCGACATCACTCTCACGAGCGTCAAAACGTTTGACGCCGCCGCGATCGCGCAGTTTAACGGGGACACCAGCGGCAACGGCGAGCACGGCAAAGCCGAGCTCATCGATGAGAATAGCAAAAAGGTCGCGAAGGTCATACCCACCGTCGATGGTTGGGGCCGCCTCGCAAGCCCGGTTGTCTCCATCAATTACGATAAGAATCCCATCTTCCGGATCGATGTAGAAAACGTCGTCCTCGGCGGCTATCATTTGCAGGTCCGCATTTCGGGAACGGATTACTCCGCACTCCGCGATACGCTCAAAGCCGGCAGCACCGTCAAGGCGCTCACGCTCGAGGGCAAGGAAACCGGCGACCCCGCCGTGGAAATGAAGGGCATCCAAGATACGATCTTCCGTCTCGGCGTCAACGGTTCCACCACGCCGGCCGACAACGACGCGGAAGTGCATTTTAACAGCCTGTCGATCTGGTATCTCAACGAATGGAAAGAAGAGTTCAGCGGCAAGCTCGAAGCGGTGACGGGTTTTGAGATCCTGAACGGGATGAGCGTCGCTTGGACGGGCAACGAAAACGCCACGGGCTACACGGTCACCGTAAAGAAGGGCGAAGAGACCAAGGCGACCCAAACAGTGACGGGCACGAGCTACAGTGTGCGCGACCTCGAGGCCGGTGAATACACGCTCTCCGTCGTTGCGACCAACACCGAGAGCGAAAAGATCACCGATTCCGACGCCGCGACTTACAAGTTCAAGGTGGAATATCTTGCATCGTACACCCCCGAACAGATGGCCGAATTTACGAAGATCGACGGCGATGAGACGTCAGTCCATCATGATTCCGCAAAGGGCTATGCGATCTTCAACTACGAGCACAAGGCCGGTTGGGGCGCATACGGTCCCGCAACGGGCGTAGGTGTCAACCTTGCCAATCACCCGTTTGCCTATGTCGATATCGTCGGTTATGAAGCCGCCGAGGGACAGGACACCGTTTGGCTTTCCCGCAGCAAATTCAAGGGCGAAAACAAAGTCATCCGTGGCGATACAAAAGTTGCGGCGGACAGCACCGACGATCTCTATGTTGAGATCTGGAAGGATGAAAACGGAAACACCATCACGGGCACGGGTGCCTATCAGTTCGGGCTCGGGTACACGCACAACACCTCCGTACTTGTAAACCTCATCCGTATCGTGCAGATCACGCCCATCGAGGACCTTGTCCACGGCACGAAGACGCCTCTCGCGGCTCCTTCCCAGGTAAAAGAAGACAAGGGCGTTCTTTCGACGAATTTCATTGAGGGCAACACTGCTTATACGCCCAAGTACTCCGTGAGCGTCACCGAGAAAGAGGGCGGGAAGTCCGTGCACACGGCCACCAATCTTGAGGCTCCTCAAGTCGACCTTGCCGCTCTTGCGCTCGAAAACGGCAAGACGTATGTTGTTTCCTTCAAGGCGCTCGGCGATAACGACTTCTTTGTGGATTCCCCCGAATACAAGGTGGACGTCGAATATAAGAAAGTCACGCTCATCGACGACTTTACGGGAATTGACACGACGACCAATGCGGATAAGCACGGCGGCGAGACGACCTTCGAAATCAAGGAGAAGAAGTTCTGGTCGACGACGCCCACGAATAAGAATTGGGGCTATGACTTCATGAGACTCGATCTTTCCAAGATTTTCAGTCAGCTCGATCATGATTTCTATATGCAGCTCCTCATCGATACCGAAAACTCCACGGCGGCCGCGACGATCGCGACGCGCTTCATCAACAGGAAGCTGGAAGTCGTCGATACCGGGTACGGCGAAACGCTCGCAGGCGCAAGCCATCTCACCAAGGAGTGGAACGATAAGTATGACGAAGACACCAAGGTGCTCGACTTTGCCTTCGGACACGGCGGCAACGAGGTCGCGGGCGTTGAGAACAAGGTCATCGTTCTCTCCGGCATCCAGTTCGTGAAATTTATCGTAAAAGATCACGCGGAATAAACCGTAAATGAAGTAAGCGAGGGAGGTAAACAAAGTCGGAATACCGCACGGCGTTTACCTCCCGTATGCTTAAAAAAGGAGGAATCTCGTGAAGAAGGCAACCTGTATTGCAATTTCCTGCGTTTTGGCGGGGGCGCTCGTCGGCGCGCCGGCCATCACTGCCGCGCTCGGCGCAGTGTCTGCGGAGGCGGCGGTGTATTCCGAAAACGCCTATATGAAACAACTCACGCTGCCCGAGGCAGACGATTGGAAGGAAAAGGATTGGGAACAGACGACCGTCGATTTCCTCGAATACGTCTTTGACGAAGAGAACCACTATACCGGGCAAAACCGCGATATGAAGATCGCCCGCTATTCGACGTCCAACAACGCCAAGGCGTATTTCCAATCCGTCGGAAGACCCGAGGAGGCTCCCGAGAGCATTTGGTCCATTCCGACCTACATCGGCATGGGCAGCGATTCGGATACGGGCGAAGGGCTCACCGTGCTGGGTGCGCTCGTCTCGGGAGCCCTTGTGGGAATGGACCTCACCAATTACCAATGCTCCGACGGCAAGACGCGCAATTTCGTCAAGTGCGCCGTCGAATACTATCAATACGCCAACGATGAGCGCGTCGTCCTCAACCGCATGGGTACGCAGACAGGCGTCACCTTCTGGTATGAGCTGCTGCCCGGCGTCCTCTTCTCCGTTCTCGGAACGCAATATGAATCCGAGAGCTGGTATATGTATGACATCATCACGGAATCCGCGCGCCAGTGGCAGAAAGCGGTGGTGGGGCTGGGCGGCGCCAACGCCGACTTCTGGCACACCTCCTATAAGTTCGAGACGGGTCAGCCCATCGACGGCAATTGGTATGAACCGGACGCCGCGGCCGGGATGGCGTATATCCTGTACGCCGCCTATTCCCTGAACAAAGGGCTCTTGGACGCGGGCGAAAAGGCCTACGCCACCGAGGAGGAGGTCGCGTCCTTCCTGCAGGCGGCGATCTGGAGTATGAACTATCTCGAGCGGCTGGATAAATCGCCGTTTTACGAGGTCCTGACCTTCCTCGCGCCCTATCTCGCGGCGCGCATGAACGTCGAACAGGGGACCAACTACAACGTCGCGAAGATGATGGGCTGGCTGATGGACGGCTCGTCGGCGGTCCGCTCCGGCTGGGGGCTCGTCACCGAAAATTGGGGCGATAAATATACCAACGGCCTCATGGGCTCGCTCACCGACGGCGACGGCTATGCGTTCGCGATGAACACGTTCGACGCCATGCTCGGCTTCGGCCCCATGGTGAAATACGATACGCGCTTCGCCCGCGACATCTCCCGCTGGGTGCTCTGCGTTTCGCAGTCCGCGCAGAACTACTATCCCTCCGAATACGAGATCGAGGGACAGAACGAGACGATCCAGGGCCATACCGTCTATCACGGCAAGTATCAGTCGGGCTGCGATTACGATGCGGACGATCCCGAGGCTTCGTTTATCGCCTACGAGGGCCTGCGCAGATACCGCCGCTATGTCACTTGGGACGCGAGCGGCAAGCGTTCGACGGAATGGGACCGCACCGTGACGCCCTATGCGAGCGGCGACGCGTTTACGTTCGACTGGGGCGGTATCACCGACTACGGCCTCTATGGCTCGGCGCACGTCGGCCTCTTCGGCGGCACCATCGAGTATACCGACGTCCCCATGATCGTGCGCACCGACCTCAATAAGCTCGACGTCTTCCATGCGGGCACCATTCCGTTCTATCTCTATTACAATCCCTACACGACTTCCAAGGAAGTTAGTGTGGAGCTTGCGGACGGGGCCCGTCTCTATGATACGGTCGAGAAACAGTATGTTACGGTCGCAAACGGGAAGATGACCATTCCCGCGGATACGACGCTCGTGGTCGCGGAGATCCCGGCCGGGAAAGACGTCGAAAAGAACGGCACGGACTATACCTGCGACGGCGAATTTATCGCGCAGGAGCGCGGCAACGTCGAACTCTCGCTCTACCGCAATGCGGCGTGCACGGAGGCGATCGCGCCGGGCAGCTCCGTCGAGGGCACCATCTACGGCAAGCTGGAGACGGAAGTCCCCGCGGGCGCCGAAGTCCTCTCCCTCGCGCTCGACTACGGCGGCGTCTCGCTCTATTCCGGGAAGACCGCCCCGGAGGGCGCCATCGAGATCGACACGACCAAACTCAAGAACGGGAACGGCGTCATGACGGCGGTTCTCACGCTCTCGGGCGGCAAGACGGAGAAGGCGACCGTCAATCTGCAGGTCCTCAATGTTGTGAAGACGCCTGCGCTTTCCTACGACAGCATCGCGGACATGGTATCGACGTGGAGCGCCGAGACGGCGGCGTGGAACGAGGCGCACCCGCTCAGCGACCACACCTCGGCGATCACGGCGGCGGCGGACGGCGGCTTTACCGTGACCGTGCAGTCGCCCAAGGAATACGGCTTCGTGACCTCCGAGCTCTTCTCGCTCGACTTCTCGCGCGGACCGATGATTGAGTTCACGGTCTCCGAAGTTTCGGCAAAGTTTGCCGTCAAGATCTATGTGGACGGCATGGAGGTGCACAACAACTATACGGGCGCGTACATCCTCCGCGATACGTCCCAAACGGGCGCGGTCACGCTCGACATTCTCGAGGAGATCCTGAAGGAAGACCGCTCCTTCAACTTGACGGGCGCGCACAAGGCGAGCGTCAAAGTGAGCCCCGTCGGCCCGGTGGGGAGCACCGTCACCATCAAGGACCTCAACGTCTACCATATGTACACCTCTCCCGTGCTCGAGGAGCCGGAGCAGTACGAATGGGGGCATGATTTCACGTCGGAGTGGCTGAGCCTCTGGTCGGGCTCCGCTTCGGGCGGGGGCGTCGGCAACGCCGCGCTCGAATATACCACGGAGGGCTCGGTCATCGTGCGTCCCTCCACGGAGGGCGGCGACTATTACGGCGTCGCGTCCCCCGAGATCGCGGTGGCGCTGGACATGAACCCCGTGTTCGATCTCTCCCTGAAGAGCCTCAAGGGCAACTATTTCGTCGCCGTTCGCTTTGACGACAGCAAATACTATGTCCTTGCGGACGATCGCACGGGCACGGGCGAGACGGTGGAGCTCGTCCCCGCGCTCAGGGCCCGCTATCCCGAGGAGGCGGAGAGCTTCACGGGCACGGTGCGCCTGCGCGTCATCATCGGCGTCAAGGACGGCGGCGAAGGCGAATTTAGCGAAGTGAAAACGTATTATAAACTTCCCGCTTGGGGCGTCGAAGGGGACGGTAAGACGGTGACGGGGAACGACTGGCTCGACTGGGTCACCGCTTCGGGCACCACGGCCATTCCCGAGACGGCCTTAGACAACAACCGCTATACGATCACCAATTCGGCCGCGCGCACCAACGAGACGGCGACGGCGGGCGTTCAGGGCAAGTTCTCGCTCAACCTCGACTACAACCCCGAATTTTCCATGCGCGTGCGCAATCTCTCCGCCAACGGCTCCTACCGCTTCTCCATCGCGCCCTTCGACGGCGGGAACGCCATCCGCCTCACCGATTGGATGAAGGCGAAGGAGAACGTCACGATCAACGTGCGGGAGGCGGTCGCAGGCGCGCTCCGCGGCCAGCAGAATATCTGGTTCATCATCGAAGTCCGCGGCGGCGGCAACTACGTCACCGTCGACAGAATGGAGACGCGCTACCGTGTCATCGCGCCCGACTTCGAGACGGGCAAGACGCTCGGCGAGGAGATCGCGAGCTGGAACCGCGATCCCGTCAATCCCTCCAAGGTCTCCGTGACGGACGACGCCGTCGTCCTTTCCGAAAACAACGTGGACAGCAGGGGGCTCTCTACGGGCGAGATCGCCGTTGCGGCCTCGGCCAATCCCTTCATCGTCGTCGACATCGCGTCTTTAACGGAGGGGAGCAAATGGTATCTGCGCGCCACGGTCGGCGGCAAGACGTATGACCTCGTCGCGGGATCGGAGAAGACGGGCGTCACCGAGATCGACCTCGCGGAGGCTCTCAAGGCGGCGGGCTGCCCCGTTTCGGGCGAGATCAGGGCTGACTATGAACTCGGCGGAAGCGGCGCGGGATTTTCCATCGAGATCGTCTCCGTGCGCTTCGTCCGCAGGCTTCAAAACCCCGCTTCCGTCCGCTTCACCGAGAGTGAAAATCTGATCGATTGGGACGACGTAGACGGCGCAGAGGGGTACCATGTCCGCATTGAGGACGCAGACGGCGAAGTTGTGAAGCAGGAAGACGTCGCCGAAAGCAAGTATGCGCTCGCGGCGCTTTCTCTGGCGCAGGGCGTCTACCGCGCCTATCTTGCGGCCTACGGTTCGGGCAGAATGGACTCCGCCGAGACGCGCTTCGCGTTCAAACAGGGCGACATTCCGAGCGTCACGCTCGGCAAGCCGCAGAACTTCCGCATGGAGGGGATGCGCATCGTCTGGGACGGCGTCGCCGATCTCGAATATTATGCGGTCACGCTCTACGACGCGGACGCAAATTCCGTCCTCTATACGGGCAGTCTCCAAGAGGCGGAGCTCGATCTCTCCGCGGTGGGCCTTTCCGCCTATAATTACCGCGTCACCGTGCAGGCGAAGGGCGACGGCGCCGTCTATTTCGACGGCGAAACGGCCGAGTATACCTTCTATACCAACGTTGTGGAGAACTACAACGCGCGCAAGTTTGCGTCGATGAGCGCGACGGCCAACCAGGCCTATGCCGAATACGACGAGGCCTCCGACGCCGCCTCCATCCACATTCCGTATACCAATTGGGGCGCCGTCTCTTCGCTCGCGACCGCGGTGAATTTCGACCGCTCTCCCGTGCTCTCCCTGACGTTCGCACCCGGCTGTGTGGGCGGCTACTATCTGCAGATCGTCATCGACGGCGTCACCTATTATTTGGCCGACAACACGTTCGACATCCACGGCAACGCACAGGCGGTCACCGTCTATGTGGACATCTGCGGCGTCCTCGCCTCGCGGGAAGATGGTCCGGGCAGGGACATCACGGGCGTGCATAACGTCGCCATCGTCTTCGGTGCGACTTCGGACGGCTTCGCGGGCGTCGATACGCCCGTCGTGAAGATCTCCTCTGCGCAGATCATGGAAATGACCGCCGGCAGCGGCGTGCGGCGATTGGGCACGCTCGACGCCCCCGTCGTCACCATCGAGGGCAAGACGGCCAAATGGCAGGCCGTCGCCCATGCGGAGAGCTACACCGTCGTCATCTCCAACGAACTCGGCGTCCTCCTCACGACCACCGTCACCGCGACGTCCTATGACCTCGGCGTGCTTCTTCGCGAAGGGGAATACACCGTGCAAGTGACGGCAACGGCCGCCGACTACTTCAGTTCGGACACGGGCAGCGCCGTCTATACCGTTGCGGCGGAGGCCGAACCCGAGCCCGAGAAACCCAAGAAGAAGGGCTGCTTCGGCACATTGGAGGGACTCGCGGGCCTCGGCGTCCTCGCAGGCGCGGCCGTCGCCTTCGGCGCGGTGCTCATCGTCCGCCGCAGGGAACAATAAATCCTCAAAGGAGAAACCATGAGACCATTTCAAAAAACCATTGTCGCTCGCTCCTGCGCGGAGCTCTATGGGGAGTTCGTGAAGACGCGCCGAATTTCCGACGCGCGCATCGAACGCTTCTACGGAGCCGAGGGATACGACGTCTACAATCCGAGCGTGCCGTTTGAGTGGGAGGGGGAGACCTTCCTCGCCGGCAGAGTGGAAAAGCGGGACAGCGAGCTGTCCGAGGCGCGCTTCTTCGTGCGCCGCGCGGACGGCTGGCATCTCGCGGAGGGGACGGCGCGGCTTCCCTTGCAGGATCCCTTCGTCACCATGATCGACGGCCGGCTCGTTTTGGGCGGCGTCCGCGTGGAATTTACGGAGGGCGGGGGTGCGCGCTGGCACACCGAGTTCTATGCGGGCTCCCCCTATGACCTCCGCCCGATCGCCTGCGGGCCCGACCAGATGAAGGACATCCGGCTCCTGCAACTGTCCGATGGGAGGATCGCCGTCATGAGCCGTCCGCAGGGGCGGAGCATGGAGCAATACGGCTGTATCTCCAAAGTCGGCTTCACGATCATCCGTTCGCTCGCCGAGCTCAGCGCGGAGACCATCGAGCGCGCGCCCTATCTCGAAAAACTCTTTTTGGATACGGAGTGGGGCGGCTGTAACCAACTTCATCTATTGAAAAACGGAAAGATCGGCGTGATCGGGCACAAGTCGTGCCGCACGGGCACGGGGAAGGGCGCCGCGTTGCACTATTACGGCATCGCGTTTGCCGTCGACCCCGAGACCCGCGCCCTGACGCAGGACGAGATGATCGTCTCGAGCGATTGCTTCCCGCGCGTCGAACCCAAGCGCTCCGATCTCGCGGACGTCACGTTCACCGCGGGCATCGAGCGGCATGCGGACGGCACGGCGCGCGTTTGGACGGGGCTCTCGGATACGCATGTCGGCTCGCTTGAGATCGCCGACCCCTTCCTGCCGTTTGAGGACTAAATGAAAACGGGGGCGGGCCGCACGGTCCGCCCCTTTCCGGAGGCATTCTATGATCGAGGAAATTTATCGGGAGTGGTGTGAAAATACCAAGGACGACCCCTTTGTCCACGGCGAACTCGTCGGGCTTACGGAGGCGGAGATCGAGGACCGTTTCTATCGCGACCTCGCGTTCGGAACGGGGGGACTTCGCGGCGTGATCGGAGCCGGGACCAACCGCATGAACGTCTATACCGTCGCCCGCGCGACGGCGGGGCTTGCGGACTATCTCAACGAGACGTGCGGCGGACGCGGGGGCGTCGTCATCGCCTATGACAGCCGCCGTATGTCGCGTGAATTTGCCTTTGTCGCGGGGCGCGTGCTCTCCTCGAAGGGCATCGCGGCGCAGGTGTTTTCCACGCTGACGCCCACGCCCGTGCTCTCGTTCGCCGTGCGCGAATGCGGGGCGGCGGCGGGCATCGTCATCACGGCGAGCCACAATCCCAAGGAGTACAACGGCTATAAGGTCTACAACGAACGCGGCTGTCAGATCACGGATGAGGCGGCGGCCGCCATCACGGCGCATATCGAGAAGAACGGCTATTTCGGAAGCTATGAGGAGCGGGCGCCTTTGACCGTGCTCGGAGACGATGTTCTGCATGCGTTTTTAGACCGCGTGCTCATGCTCTCCTGCGGCATGGACCCCGCCTTTGCGCCCTCCGTCGTCTATACGCCCCTCCATGGGACGGGCAATCTTCCCGTGCGCCGCCTCTTGGAACGCATGGGGCTGAAAGACGTCGCCGTCCTGCCCGAACAGGAGCTCCCGGACCCGGATTTTACGACCTGTCCCTATCCCAATCCCGAGGTGCGCGCCGCGCTCGAGCCGGCCATTGCCTATGCGCAAAAGTCAGGGGCCGACCTCGTGCTGGCGACCGATCCCGATGCCGACCGCGTTGGGATCGCCGTCCGCGATGAACGCGGGGAATACCGTCTGTTCACGGGCAACGAGACGGGCGTGCTTTTGGAAAACTTCCTGCTCGCCGGCCGCGGCAAAACGCTTCCGGGGCGGCCCGTCGTCGTCAAGACCATCGTCACGACGGATATGGCCGCCGCGATCGCGCGCGCCTACGGCGCCGAACTGCGCGAAGTCCTCACGGGATTCAAATACATCGGCGAGACCATCGACCGCCTCGACGATCCCCGCCGCTTTCTGATGGGGCTCGAGGAGAGCTACGGCTATCTCATCGGGGGGCATGCCCGCGATAAGGACGCCGTCTCCGCCTGCATGGCGATCGTGGAAATGGCGGCGTATTACGGTGCCCGCGGCAAGTCGCTCATCGACGCGCTGGATGAACTCTACCGCACATACGGCTACTATCGCACGGCGCTCATCTCCAAGAGCTTCCCCGGGAAGGCGGGAAAAGAGGAGATGCAGGCGCGGCTCGACCGCCTGCGCGCCGCGCCGTGGCAGGAGATCCTCTCCGCGCCCGTGCGCGCCAAAGATTATCTTCCGGGCGTCGACGGGCTCCCGAAGAGCGACGTGCTGTCCTTCACGGCCGAGAAGTTCAAGCTCATTGTCCGTCCCAGCGGCACGGAGCCCAAGATGAAAATCTATCTCGAGACCAAGGGCAAGACGGCCGCGGAGAGCGAAAGCCTCCTCGCCGCGCTCACGAAGTTCGTCAACGCGCAGTTCTGAGCGCCCGATCGCGGACATGGTATGGGGATCCGCGGTCATGGGGCGGTATTTTATGATCCGCCTACGCGCGCGGGAAGAAATTCCCCGCCGAAAAAAAATTTTTCCGAAAAAAGCAAAAAAATGTGTGCAAAACGCTTGACACCGCACGTCTTCGCATGATAGAATGCGGGTAGGATTACAAAAGGAGCGGCAAAATATGTACGGTTTGCGTCTCGACAATCGAATGATGCGAATGCTACATTCCCGAGCAGAAGTGCGCGGGCTTATTGCCGTGTGAGAAAACGTCGTTAAGCCAAAAATCGTGTAACTTCGCTCGGGATTTTTTCCCGGGCGATTTTTATTTTCAGACGGAGCGTTATGATCGAACTCATCCATCTTTCCAAACAGTATACCTCCAAAGCGGGCACGCTCACGGCCCTCTCCGACATCGATCTCCGGATCGAAGACGGCGCCGTCTTCGGCATCATCGGCCTTTCGGGGGCGGGGAAATCGACGCTGGTGCGCTGCATCAACCTCTTGGAGCGGCCGACGGCGGGGAAGGTCCTTGTCGACGGCGAGGACCTCACCAAAGTCAAAAAGAAGAGGCTTCTGGAGATCAGGCGGGGGATCGGCATGATCTTCCAGAACTTCAACCTCCTCGACCAGCGCACGGTGGAGGCCAACGTGAAGTTCCCGCTCGAACTCGTGCATACGCCCAAGGAGGAAGCCGCGGCCCGCGCCGCGGAACTGCTCCGCCTCGTCGGGCTTGAGGAGAAGGCGCACGCCTATCCGTCCGAGCTGTCGGGCGGGCAGAAACAGCGCGTCGCCATCGCGCGGGCCCTTGCGCTCTCCCCGAAATATCTTCTGTGCGACGAGGCCACGAGCGCCCTCGACCCCAACACGACGGCCTCGATCCTCGCCCTTCTCAAGGAGATCAATCAAACGCTCGGGGTGACCATCGTCGTCATCACGCATGAAATGCGGGTCGTCGAGAGCATCTGCACCGACGTCGCCGTCATCTCCGAGAGCCGCATCGTGGAGCAGGGCAAGGTGTCCGAAGTGTTCTCCGACCCCAAGTCCGAGATCGCGCGCGAACTCATCATTCCCGAGCTCATCCGCACCGTCCGTTCGAGCGGCGGGAGCAAGCTGCGATTGATTTTCGACGGCACGACCTCAGACATGCCTATCATCTCCGCGCTCGCGCTCACGCTCGGCGTCGCCGTAAACATTCTCTATGCCGATACCAAAAATATCGACGGAAAGGCCTACGGGCACATGGTCATCACGCTGCCGCAGGAGCCGGAGAAGGCGGAGGCCGTCAAGAAATTTCTCACCGAAAATCATGTCTCGTTCCGGGAGGAGATCTGAATTATGAATTTATGCAGCAGATTATTCGGCCAGCTCGGCTTCGGCGGGTTTGCCGTCGGCGTTTGGGAGACGCTCTATCTGACCTTCCTCTCCACTGCGTTCGCCTATTTGATCGGCCTTCCGCTCGGCATCCTTCTCTGCGTGACCGACGCGGGCGGCGTCAAGCCCATCCCGTGGCTGAACAAGGCGGTGGGGTTCGTCGTCAACATCCTGCGCAGTATCCCGTTCATCATTCTCATGGTCGCGCTCATCCCCGCGTCGCGGGCGATTATCGGCACGAGCATCGGGAATGCCGCCATGATCTTCATGCTGGTCATCGCCGCGGCGCCCTACGTCGCGCGCATGGTGGAATCCTCGGTCAAGGAGGTGGACAACGGCGTCGTGGAAGCGGCCCGCTCGATGGGGGCGACGACCATGCAGATCGTCTTGAAGGTACTCATCCCCGAAGCGAAGCCGTCGCTCATCGTCGGCGCCGTCATCTCCACGGTCACGGTGCTTGGCTACTCCGCCATGGCGGGGACGATCGCCGCGGGCGGGCTCGGCGCCATTGCCGTCACGCAGGCGCGGCCCTCCAACGCGCAGGACGTCATCTGGCTCTGTGTGGCGCTCATCGTCGTCATCGTACAGGGCATCCAGGAGGCGGGCATGTTGCTCGCGAAGAAGACGGACCGCCGCATCACGGCCCGCAAGCACAAAAAGCGCCGCAGCGACGCCGTATAAATCCAAACCCCAATTCAAAATCCAATTAAAATTTTAAGGAGAATTTATTATGAAAAAGCAATTTCTGATCGCAACTGCCACCCTTCTCGCCGCCCTCGTCGGCGCCGCCGCATTCGGCTGCGCGTCCACGAACAGCATCGACGACAATCCCTACACCATTACGGTCGGCGCCAGCGCAACCCCGCACGCACAGATCCTCAACGTTATCAAAGAGGACCTTGCCGAATGGGGCTATACCTTGGAGGTCAAGGTATTCGACGACTATATCACGCCCAACGAGGCCCTCGAGGATGGGTCGCTCGACGCCAACTACTTCCAGCACACGCCCTATCTCAACACCTTCAACGCCGACTACAAGACGCACCTCGCCGCGGTGGGCAAGATCCACTATGAGCCGTTCGGCGTCTACGGCAAGGGCGTGACGCAGGAGGAGTTCGATACCGTCAAGACGGGCCGCACCATCCTCGTGCCCAACGACGGCTCCAACCTGACCCGCGCGCTCTTCGTGCTCCGCGACGAGGGCTACATCACTCTCGCGGACGACGCGACGGCCGAGATCAACCTCACCGTGGAGGACATCAAGGACAGCAAGGGCAATACGGTGCGTGCCGTCGTGGCCGAGAACGTCGCACAGCTCTTGGAAGAGTCGGATACGGGCACGATCGCCGTCATCAACGGCAACTACGCGCTCCAGGGCGGGCTCAAATCGGAGAACGCGCTCGCCTTCGAGAATGCGGAAGGGGACGCGGCGCAGCTCTATGCCAACGTCGTCGCCGTCAAAAAGGGCAACGAGAATCATCCCAAGATCGTCGCGCTCCTGAAGACGCTCACGAGCCAAAAAGTCGCCGAGTTCATCACGACGACCTATCAGGGCGCGGTGCTCCCCGTCTTCTCCGTGTAACCGTTTCCGAGGCTCGATCGCAGACATGCCCCCGGCGAATTTCGTCCGAGGGCTTGTTTTTTGCTCAAAAAAGGCGGCGCGCGGGCGGCGCGCAGGCCGCGAAGAGGACGCGCATTGCCGCGGGCCGCCGAACTTTTTTCCCGGAAAGTTGCGTAAAACGCGTGACAAAGCCTTGCCTGCCCTGTTATAATGGAGATAGCATACGCAGAACGCAGAGCAAAGGAAAGTTTTATGGGCGCATGGGAAATCATCGGCATCGTCATGCAGGTCCTGGGCGGAATGGGGACCTTCCTCGTCGGGATGAAGAGTCTCTCCGACAATATGACGCGTCTGGCGCACGGGAAACTGAAGTCCATGCTCAACAAGACGGCGAAGAGCCGCTTTGCGGGCGTCGGGATCGGCACGGCCATGACGATCCTCGGGCAGAGCTCCGCGTTTACGACGGTCATGGTCGTCGGTCTCGTCAATGCGGGCATCATGACCCTCTTTCAGGCGACGGCCATCATCATGGGCGCGAACATCGGGACGACGCTGAACGCGTGGGTCATCGCGCTCGCGGGGTCGGACATCACGGCGCTCTTTCTTGCGCTTGCCGCCGTCGGCGTGTTCATCGCGATGTTCTCCAAGAGCGAACGCATGAAGTCGATCGGCAACGTCATTTCGGCGTTCGGCCTCATCTTCGTCGGCCTCAAATTCATGTCGAGTGCGCTCACGTTTGAGAACGGCTCCGACGCGTTCAACGCCGTCTCGCGCGTGCTCGGCGCCATCAAAAATCCGTTTCTCCTGCTGCTGCTCGGCATCGCGATCACCGCGCTCGTGCAGTCGTCTACGGCCGTAAACGCCATCATCATCACGATGGCCTCCCTCGGCATGACCATCGGCGGGGGCGGGAACGCGCCGCTCTATATCATCATCGGCTCCAACATCGGCACCTGCGTCACCGCGCTCATCTCCTCGCTCGGGGCCAACGCCAACGCCAAGCGGGCGGCCGTCATCCACTTCCTCTTCAACCTCTTCGGCGCGGTCATCTTCATGGGCATCCTCGTGTGCTGGAAGGGGTTTGCGGACACCGTGCTCGCGGGCATCTTCCCCTCGGACATCACCGTCTTCGGGAAGGAGGGGCTGGGCCCGACGATGCAGATCGCGATCTTCCATACGCTCTTCAACGTCGTCAATACGCTGCTCTTTTTGCCCTTCATCAAGGGATTCGTGTGGCTCGCCGAGCGCCTTGTCCCCGGCAAGCGGCAGGCGGAAAGTCCCGGGAGCACCATCTTCGCGCCGCTCGACGAGCGCCTCATGCGCAGCCCCTCCGTCGCGCTCGGGTTCATCTATCAGCAGTCGGGGAAGATGTTCTCCTACGCGATGGATACGCTCGATTTCTCCTTCCATGCCTTTCTCAATAAAGACGTGGACGCCGCGCAGACGGTCACGGAGCACAACCGCGAGCTCTCGGAGGCCAACCGGCTCGCCGTCTCCTATCTCGTGAAGATCTCCACGGCCTCGCTCGTCACCGAGGATGAAAACACCGTCTCCAAGATGCACTACGTCCTGAACGACATCATGCGTATCGGCGAGCTCGCCGACAACGTCACGAAATATACCCGCCACTATGTCGACGACGCGCTCATCTTCTCCGAGGAATTTCTCGAGATGATCGACGGCATGTATGAAAAGATCAAACAACTCTATGTCGTCTCCTTGGCGACCTTCCTCTATCGGGATCCCGCAAGTCTCGGGGAGGTGGACGCTTTGGAAGACGAGATCGACCGCGCGCGGCGCGAGCTGGTGGAGACGCACATCAAGCGGCTCAACGAGGGCAAGTGCCAGCCGCAGAACTCGGGCGTATTCATCAATCTTGTCGGAAATTTGGAGAGGGCGGCGGACCACATCACCTACATTGCGCACTCCATCGAGTGACGCGTCGAGACCCGGAGCCGCGCCGCCTGAAAGACGGCAGGCGGGCCCGTTTTTGCCCATCCATCCAAGGAGGATCCTATGAAAATCACCATCGACGAAAAACGCAAAGTTCCCGTCAAAGCGGGGGGTGTGGGCCTCTTTTTCGAGGACCTGAACTATGACCTCGACGGCGGGCTCTATGCCGAGATGTTGGAGAACCGCAACTTCGAGGCCAAAGACGTCCACGGGGAGTGGGACCGCTATATTGTCGATTTCGACGGCGGCTATGCGTGGGAGCCCTATCCCACCGGGGAGCAGGCCGTGCTCAAACTCAAGACCGACCGCGCGCTCTTCCCGGAGAATCCGCACTACATGCGGCTCACGGCTTCGGCGGGCGGGGCCGGCATGAAGAACAAGGCGTATGACGGCGTCTATCTTTTCAAGGGACAGGAATACCGGGTCTCGTTTTGGCTTCGCTCCTACGACTATAAGGACAAGGTGACCGTCGCCGTCTATCAAGACGGGAAGCCCGCGCTCAAAAGGTCGTTCAAGGTCCGCGCCGACGGCGCATGGCGCCGCTATGCCGCGGTCGTCAAGGCCAAGGACGACGTAGAGGGCGGCGATTTTGTTTTTGAACTGCAGACCGCGGGCATGGTACACGTCGATTGCTTCTCGATGATGCCGACGAACGCCGTGCTCGGCGTCTTCCGGCGCGATCTCGCCGAGCTCATGAAGGACTTGAAGCCGGGATTTTTGCGCTTCCCGGGCGGGTGCGTCGTGGAGGGCAACAGCCTCGCGAACCGCTATCTCTGGAAGGAATCGGTGGGGCAGACGGAGCGCCGTCCTCAGAATTGGAACCGTTGGGCCGTGCACGCGACGTGCCCCGAAAACAATTTTCGCACGCCGTTCTCCCATTACGGGCAGACGCTCGGCGTCGGCTACTATGAATATTTCCGTCTCGCGGAATACCTCGGCGCAAAGCCGCTGCCCGTCGTCTCGGTGGGCATCGCCTGCCAATACATGTCGACGGAATTTGTCCCCTTAGACGATCCCGAGCTCGAAGTTTATATCCAGGAGGCGCTCGATCTCCTCGAATTTGCCCTCGGCGGCCCCGAGACGATGTGGGGCAAACTGCGCGCCGACCTCGGCCATCCCGCGCCGTTTGCGCTCGAATATTTGGGCGTCGGCAACGAGCAATGGGAGGCCTCGCCCGTCAGCAAAAAGACGGGCAAGCCGGAGTCCAACGAGTTCTATAAGCGGTTCGAACTCTTCGAAAGGCGCATCCATGAAAAATATCCCGCGCTCAAGATCGTCGGCACGGTGGGGCCCACGTTTGAGACGGACAGCTATTTCGACGCGTGGAAATGGACGCGGGAAAAGTTGGCGGAAAATCCCGATTTCGTCTACTGCTCCGACGAACACTTCTATGTCTCGCCGCAGTGGCTCTACGACCATGTCGACGTCTACGACAAATATCCGCGCGAGGGGAAGGTGTATGCGGGCGAATATGCCGCGCACGTCCCCGGGTCCGGCTGTGCGCTCTTCAACGCGCCGCAGGCAAACTGCTGGGAGGGCGCTCTCGCGGAGGCTGCGTTCATGACGGGCATGGAGCGCAATTCCGACGTCGTCGTGATGAAATCGTATGCGCCGCTCTTCGGCCGTCTCGGCTATACGCAGTGGAGCCCCGACCTCATCTGGTTCAACGGAAAGGCCGCCTACGCCACGGCGAACTACCATGTGCAGAAGCTCTACAGCCTGTATACGGGCGACTTTGCGATGCCCGCGACCACGGACATGCCCCATACCTACGCGTCCGCGACCGAGCGCGACGGGTTTACCTATGTGAAGGTGGTCAACGCCTCCGACGAAACGCTGGAAGCCGAGGTGGACGCGGCGTATGACTTCGGCGCGCTCAACCGCATCATCCGCATGGAGGGGGAGCTCGGCGACTACAATACGCTCGAGGAGCCCGCGAAGATCGCGCCCGTCGACGTTGCGCCCACGGCGGCGCGCACGGCCGTCCTGCCGCCCCACAGCTTCAGCGTGCTCGTCTTCCGCAAGTGACGCCGCTGTACGCAGCGTTTTCCCGCGGACGGACGCCGTCCCCTTGAATTTCGGAAAAATTTGCCGCAGAGCGCGCGTTTTGCTTTAC
This sequence comes from uncultured Clostridia bacterium, assembly GCA_947627565.1. GTDB lineage: Bacteria > Bacillota > Clostridia > Christensenellales > Borkfalkiaceae > Gallimonas. Next base: position 66,393 of record CANQWO010000002.1, on the reverse strand, counting down.
AAAACGCGCGCTATCCATTATAATAGACGCATGATGCAATTGGCGCGGGATTGGCAGGAATACAGCGTGCTCGCAACCGGAGACGGATATAAGCTCGAGCGGTGGGGCAAGTTCGTCTTGCTTCGCCCCGACCCGCAGGTCATCTGGCGGGCGCAGAGCGATCTCTTCGCGCGCAGCGACGTCGACGCCGTCTACCACCGCAGCGAAAAGGGCGGCGGGAGCTGGGAATACAGGACGCCCCTGCCCGAGAGCTGGAAGATCTCCTACCGCGATCTCACGTTCAAAATCAAGCCGATGGGCTTCAAACATACGGGGCTCTTCCCCGAACAGGCCGCCAATTGGGACAGAATGGCCGGGCTCGTCAAAGGGGCGGGCAGGCCCGTCAAAGTCCTCAACCTCTTCGCCTATACGGGCGGCGCGACGGTGGCCCTCGCCAAGGCGGGCGCCGAGGTCGTGCACGTCGACGCGGCCAAGGGCATGGTCGAGCGCGCGGGGGAAAACGCCCGTCTCTCGGGAATCACGAGCGGCATCCGCTATATCGTCGACGACTGCAAGAAGTTTGTCCTGCGCGAGATCCGCCGCGGCAACCGCTACGACGCCGTCGTCATGGACCCGCCCTCCTACGGCAGGGGCCCGGGCGGCGAAATGTGGAAGATCGAGACGGAGCTCTTTCCGTTCGTCGAACTCTGCGCGGAACTGCTCTCCGACGATCCGCTCTTCTTTCTCATCAACAGCTATACAACGGGCCTGCAGCCCGCGGTGCTCTCCAATCTCCTGACGCTCGCGCTCAAGGGGCGGAAGGGGGACATCGAGGCCTATGAAGTCGGGCTTCCGACGGAGGAGGGCATTGCGCTTCCCTGCGGCGCGGGAGGAATTTACATCCATGCGTGACCATTTCGAGCCGAACATTCTCTATGAGGACAACCACATCCTCGTCGTCCTGAAGGAGCAGAACCTCGCGTCCTGTCCCGACGAGACGGGGGACGAGAACCTTCTCGATCTCCTCAAGGCGTACATACGGGTCAAATACGAAAAAAAGGGCAACGTCTATTTAGGGCTCGTGCACCGTCTCGACCGTCCCACGGGCGGCGTGATGGTCTTTGCGAAGACGAGCAAGGCGGCGGCCCGCCTCACGGCGCAGATGCAGACGGGCGATTTCGAAAAGCGCTACCTCGCCGTTTTGAACGGCGCCCCGCAGGAAAAAGAGGGCAGGCTCGTCAATTATCTCAAAAAGAACACCGTCAACAATACCGTCTACCTCTCCACGCAGGGGACGGACGGCGCCAAGCCGGCCGTGCTCGACTACCGCGTCTGCGAGGAAAAGGGACCCTATGCCCTCGCCGAGATCAGGCTGCACACGGGCAGGAGCCACCAGATCCGCGTGCAAATGGCGGGCGTCGGCCATCCCGTCTACGGCGACATGAAATACGGCGGGGAGAAGGCGCAGAAGGGCAAGCTCGCCCTGTGGGCCTATTCGCTCTCGTTCACGCACCCCGTGCTCAAGGAGCGGATGCGCTTCATGGCCGAGCCGCCCGCGGACGAGATCCCGTGGAAGGCGTTCGAAGTGCGCGCGGCCGTGCGCCCCGTCTGACGGACACGGTGATTTTTTGTTGAAATTCCCATGAAATCGAGATTTTCTCGCGCAAAGTGAGCGTTACCGCTTGACGGAACGGGAAATTTCGTGTAAAATATAAAAGATATTCGGAAAAGAAACCGGGCTATGCTGCCCGTATGGAGCAACTACCATGAGCAAGATAAAACTTCGTATGATCACGATCGTGGCCCTGACATTGCTGTTTGTGCTGACGCTCGGCATGGCGCTCGCCGTTCTGCCCGTCGCGCGGACAAGCGTCGATGCGGCCACATATACTCCCTCTTCGCTCTTCTCTGCCGGGAGCGACGGCGAAGTCGGCGCCTCGGAAGCGGTAGAGGGAACATCGTGGGTGGAATTTTCTCTGAAAGACGGCGGGAAAGTCTATTATCGCCGCGACCTCGCGTTCAAGTGGTTCGTGGCCGATGAAGAGGCGAAAAAGGAGGAAGATTCCACGCTCGCCAATCCCGGCAAGCCCGCCTACTTCTCGATGAGCTTCTCGTTCGCGCCTGCGAAGGCCGATCATCCCGCGCAGTCCGGAGAGACCGCCGCGGATTACAAGATCTGCCCTCGGTGCCTGAAGGGAAGCGCCGCGGAGGAACGGATCGCCGCAGACGCGGCCGAATGCCCCTACTGCCATTTCGATTTCACCGAAGAATTGCTTTTCAAGACGTTTGAGATCGCATTCGAGAGCGCCGAAGAGAACGTCACCAAAGACGGCCTCACGACCAACATCCTGCACTTCGAATACGAGGATCACAAACTCCAAGTCAGCGTGAAGGATTCCTCGTTCGAAGAAGGGGACGAGCCGGTGCCTCATCCGGTCGCTTATACCAAGGGCGACGTGTTCACGCTCACGTTCGGCGAGCCGGAACCGGAAGAGGCGCAGGCCGGCGTCTTTACCGTTTCTCTGCAAGTCGGAGAGACGACGTATAAACTCGAGAACTTCACCAATGTCGGCGGCTATTTCTCGGAATACCGCTCCAGCACGGCGACGACGCCCCAAATCCCCATGACGTTCACGGCGGAACTTCCCGAAACCCAGCAGGAGGCCGAAGCTGCCGTCCCGCAGCGGGTGCTCATGCGTTCGCTCAACGGCCAGACGTTCGAAACGGACGATGAGGACAAGGTCACCGATAACGCCGAACCCGTGCTCGTGCTCAACGAGGCCCTGTATTCCTTCCGCCTCGGCCAGAGCTTCAGCCTCTCCTATGAGGCCATCGACGTGTGCAGAGATTCCGTCACGCTCGTAAGAAGCTACTACATGCTCCGGAAAGACACGGACGACGACGGCAACGAGACGTCGTGGCACAAGCCCGACGAATCGGCGAGCAGCACCGACTATAAGAGCCTTTCGACGTCGACCTATTTCATGCCCACCACCGATAAGGAGGAGGAGATCGCCTATGTCTCCATCCGTTTCCGCCTCGATGACGGCACCCATTCCGATTATTATGTCTATCTCACATGGTACGCCGCAGACGCCAAGTTTGTCCGCACGATGGGCGACGAAGGCGTGACGACGGCATATACCTGCCAAATCTGCGGGCACACCTGCACCCCGGAGGAGTTCGAAGAGCTTCAAAAAGCGGAGACCTTCGCCTGCCCCGGCGAGAAGGAACAGCCCAAGACAACCGAGACGGGCGATCCCGAGCTCGATGAAAACGGCAAGCCCGTGACGGAGAAGGTCCCCTGCACCGCCACAGCGGAAGATTACGAGGCCGTCGGCAACTATGGCGACTACATCCTCGTCGACCGCGAAGCGGAGGGCCCGTACTACCGCGATGTCGCCAAAGTGCCTGCGGCAGACGCCGATCACCCCGCCCATAACGACGGCGCGGAGGCCCAAGAGAGATGGGCGAATTATCAGGCGGAAGTTGCGAAGGCCGCGGAGAAGGTCAGCGCGGGCGACGGCGCCTACCTCTATCTTCCCTCCATGCGCGATCTCATCGGCAGCGACTACGCCGATTATCGCAATCTTTCGTTCAGCGTCTACTACTATAAGCCCGGCACTTCCTCCGGCGGTTCGGCGACCAGCGCAACGTCGCTTCGCTATAACAACCTCCGCATCGAAGTCGAGGAGAAGGGCGACTACCGCTTCCGCGTCATTGCGCAGGATGCGGCGGGCAACCCCATGAAGTATTACGATGAAGACGGCGAGCTCGTCACCCTGTCCTCCTCCAACGTGTGGGACATCGAGGGCATCCCCGAATTTACGTTCTACATTGATTACAGCGGTCCCTCCATCGAAGAGATGGATAAGCAGACCGAGGGCTATCGCGACAGAACATATTCCATCTCCGGATTCGACGTCATCGCGCTCCAAGGCTATGAGACGGAATATACGCTCTACCGTTTGGATAAGGAATCGCTTCCCGAAGACAAGAAGAATCTCGAATATTCCGAACTTGTGGAGGCGATCAAGGGGCTCAAGAAAGAGGAGCTTCCCGAATGGCTGAGCAAGGACAATGTGTTGGTCGAGATCAAGAAATACAACAACGAAGTAGAGGAAGGCGACGCCGAGTGGGAGAACACCGATAACGATTACGCGTGGGATCCCGATTCCTCGCTGAGCTTTGTTCCGCAGGAGACGGGCTTCTATCTCGTTGAGATCACCGTGGTCGACGCGGTCTCCGTCGGACTTTCGACGACGGCGTACCAGGCCATCTACATCCGCAACCCGATGGACCGCATCGCCGGCCGCAGCAAGTGGCTGGAGAACAACCTGACGTCCATCGTGCTCTTCGCCATTTCGGCCGTGTTGCTCGTTGCAATCATCGTGCTGTTTGTGGTGAAGCCTTCGGAAAAGACGGTGGAAGAGGTCGACCTCGAGAGCCTGAAAGGGAAAAAGAAGAACAGCAAGAACGACAAAAACAACAAAAAAGAATAAGAAAGCATAGATACGATAGGATACGATAGGATATGAAAGGGCGGCCGCTTACGCGGCCGCCCTTTTCGCGAACAGGAGCAGGCATCCTCATTCATGGGGGACAGCAGGTTCTCGGCGTCCCCCCAAAAGGGCTCACCGCCGAAGGCGGGGCTCGGTGTTCGCCCGCCGAAGTGGGGGAAGGGGGGGTGGCACCCTCCCGAATGGGTCCTCTCGCGAAGCGGGTGAAGGGGGAAGGGCCCCCACCTCAGTCACTTCGTGACAACTCCTCCCCCAGGAGGTGCTCTTCCCACCCCCTCCCCAAGGAGGCGCTTTTTTCACCCCCTCCCAAGGGAGACGCTCTTCCCACCCCCTCCCTCGGGAGGGGGCAGGGGGGTGGGGCGCTTCGCCCAAGGGGCCCTCCGCCGAAAGCGGGTGAAGGGGGAAGAGACCCCCACCTCAGTCACTTTGTGACAGCTCCTCCCCAAGGAGGCGCTTTTCCACCCCCTCCCTCGGGAGGGGGGGTAGGGGGGTGGGCGCTTCATAAAGGGATGATCGCAGACATGGGTATAGGAAATGAGGTCAAAGATTTCCTGTTTCACTGAAAAAACAAAAATCACACTTTTTGTTTTTTCCCCCGATTTGCGCTTCGCGCTTACTGTCTGATGAAACAGCAAGGTTTGTGCGGCTAAGAAAAAATGAAAACGAAGGAGTTTTCCGCTCACGGAATTTTTCCGTAAAGGAAAAATTCGTGAATTAAGTCATGTGCGTTAGGCGGAATTGACTTCCGCCGTGCGCGGCCCAATTTGCCACGCCGCCCCGCAAGCTTGCTGACTTTGAAGGCAAGCGCGTATAAACTTTTTCCACCTGCACAAGATGTTTGCAGGAGGAAACACAATGGTCATTGCAAACTTGATCTCTTATATCCTTGTCCTGACGGGCGCGCTCAACTGGGGGCTGTTCGGCATCTTCAACTTCAACCTGGTGTCGGCCATTTTCCAGGGCCCGCGTGCGATCGGCGCGATCATCGTCTATTCGCTTATCGCGCTTGCGGCCATCTGGCTCATCATCTCGCCCATCATCACAAACGGCGCTCTCAAACTGCGCGGCAATCGCGTCGTGCGCGAGGAGAGCAGAGCGTAAATTTTGCGTTCGGAATGCGGGATTGGCATAATTGATGTCGGTTCCGCATTTTTTATTATGATGAATCTTTGCGAACTTTCATGCGGACAGCGCGCGCGGGTGCTTTCGGTGCGGGCCGAAACGCTCATCGGCCGACTTTCCGCCCTCGGCGTCTATCCCGGCGCACGGCTCACGCTTCTGAAAAGATCGCCGCTCGGCCATACCTACCTCATTGCGTCGGAAGCCAGCCGCGTCGCCCTTGCGCGGGAGATCGCGCGGGAGATCGAAGTATGCTCGGCGTAGTGCTCCTCGTCGGCAATCCCAACGCGGGCAAGTCGACGCTGTTCAACCGCCTCGCCCATGGCCATGCCCACGTCGGGAATTGGCACGGCGTGACGGTCGACGCGCTGGAAAAGCAGGCGGTGATCGGCGGCCGCCCGTGCACGCTCGTCGATCTTCCGGGTATCTATACGACGGAAGGGCGAAGCATGGAGGAAAAATTTGCGGCGCGGTACGTCGCGGAGAGACCGTCCGCCGCGATCGTCTTCGTCGCGGAATGCGCGGGCCTTTCGCGGACGGTCCCGCTCATGCATGCGCTGACGGCGGGCAGAAGAAAATGCATGCTGGTGCTCACCAAGCGCCGCCGCTTCGAGCGAGAGGGGGGAAGGCTGGATCCGGACGGGCTTCGGCGTTGCCTCGGGATCCCCGTTTTATTCGCGGAAGACGACGTCGCGTCGGCCGTCGGAAAACTGTTGGACGGACCGCTTCGCGAGGTACCGCTTGCGGACATGGGTGGCCTCGTTTCGCTCCCGAGCGAGCAACTCGGCAGATTCGACCGCTTTCTTTTGAATGGATTTTTCGGTCTCTTTTTCTTCGTGGCGCTCCTGCTCGCCGTCTTCTTCGTGACCTTCTTTTCGGGAATGCCCGGCGATCTTCTGAAGACGCTCGTGGAGGAGTTTTTCACCGTGACCTTGGCGGGCTATGCGGCGGCGATCCCGTCTCCCGTCGTCCGCAGCCTCGTCTCGGACGGCATTCTCATGAGCTTGGGCAGCGTGCTCAGCTTTTTGCCCCAGATCGCGCTGCTGCATTTCTTTTTGATCGTCCTCGAGGAGAGCGGGCTCATGTCCCGCCTTGCCGTCTTGACGGACGGCCTGCTCTCGCGGATCGGGCTCTCCGGGCGCGCCGTATTTTCCCTGCTCATGGGGTTCGGGTGTACGGCGGTCGCCGTCACCACGACCAAGGGGCTCGACGACAAGCGCATGCAGCGCCGCGTCATCCTCTGCCTCCCGTATCTCTCGTGTAGCGCAAAGTTGCCCGTCTACCTGACGCTCTCGGCCTCGTTCTTTGAAAATGCCTTTGCGGCCGCGCTTCTCCTCTACGGCGCGGGCGTCTGGCTCGCCCTCATCGCCGCCCTGTATCTCAAGGAAAAGACGCCGCCCCTCGTCATGGAGCTCGCACCGCTGCAATTTCCGGCGCCGCTTTTTACGCTCAAATCCTTGCTCTTTCAGATAAAACAGTTTATAATAAAGGTGGCGACGGTCGTGCTCGCGTTCTTCCTGTTCTCGTGGCTGCTGTCCTCGTTCGACCCGTCGTTTGCGCTCTGCACGGTGGAAAACAGTATGCTGGCGCGCATTTGCAGACCCCTCGGCTGCCTGTTTGCGCCCGTCGGGATGGGGGATTGGCGCATCGCCTATGCCGCGATCTCGGGGCTGATCGCCAAGGAAAACGTTGCGGGCGCCATCGCCATGTTCTACGGCGCGTTTCCCTACCCGCCCGCGAGCGCGTTCGCGTTCTCCGTCTTTATGCTCACCTGCTCGCCCTGCGTTTCGGCCATCGCCGCGACGGCGCGCGAGCTCGGCGCCGGGCGCGCCCTGCTCTATGCGGCGGCACAGACGCTCTCCGCGCTCCTGGCCTGTTACCTCGTCTACTTCCTGTTGACGGGCAGCGTCGCCGTTACGCTTCCCGCCCTCCTGTTCTGCTTCACCGCATTTTATGGGATCCATGAAAAAGTACACCGTCACGACCGACACCACGCTCAAAGAATTTACCGAGACCGCCTACGCACAGGCGGCGCTCGCGCTTCCCGCGCTCTTAAAGGCCCGCGAAGTGCGCGTCAACGGCGCAAAGGTGGGCGCGGACTGCCCCTTGCACCCGGGCGATGAGGTCAGCTACTTTTTGACGCCCGCGCAGGCGCAAAAACGCGTGTTTACGGTCCTCTATGAGGATGAAAACGTCGCCGTGATCGACAAGGAGAGCGGGGTGCGCGCCGAGGCCGTATATGCGGCGCTCGCCGAGACGCGGGAGACCTATTTTATTCACAGATTAGACCGCAACACCGAGGGCTTGATGATTTTCGGGCATACCATGTCCGCGAGTGAGGCGTTACTTACGGCTTTTCGCACGCGCCGCGTCGAGAAGATCTACCATGCGCTCGTCTTCGGAGAACCCAAGGCGCACGCGGTCGAGAGGGCGTTCCTTGAAAAGGACGCCGCGCGTGCGCGCGTAAGCGTCAACCGGGCGGGAAGAGGGGAGCCGATCGAGACGGAATACGATCTCCTCGAGCGCCGCGGGGAACTTTCGCTCCTCCGCGTCACCCTGCACACGGGCAAGACGCACCAGATCCGCGCGCATCTCGCCTTCTTGGGCCTCCCCGTGGTCGGCGACGAAAAATACGGCGACTTTGCCCGCAACCGCGCGCTCCACGCGACAAGGCAGCGCCTGCTCTCCAAGGAGCTCGCGCTCTTTGCGGGCGGCGAACTCGCCTACCTCGACGGCAAAAAGTTCATCTCGCCGAAAAATTTATAAAAAATTTACAAAAACGCTTGACAGCGTTTTTTGAATGTGTTAATATATGAACAGTTATTCATATATTGATATTGGAGGAATTATGGCCTGCGGTCACGAAGAAGAACATGCGCTTGCGGCGCAGCGTGCGGCGCGCAACATGCCGGCGGAGGAGGACGTCGCGCGGGTCGCGGAGATCTTCAAATCCATCTCCGAGCCCAGCCGATTGAAAATTCTCTTTGCGCTTCGGCACGGCGAGATGTGCGTCTACCACATTGTCGAGGCCGTGGGGGGGACGCAGAGCGCCGTCAGCCACCAGCTTCGCATTTTGAAGGCGGCCGGCATCGTCAAGGCCCGCCGCGACGGACAGACCATCGCCTATTCGCTCGCCGACGAGCACGTCGTCGCCGTGTTGGAGCTGGCCTGTACGCACCTTCACTGTAAAATTTAGGAGTTTTTGTATGAAGAAAGTAATCCGTATCAAAAATCTCGACTGCGCCGCCTGTGCCGCGGAGCTCTCGGAGGAACTCGAGGCGCTCGAGGGGATCTCGGAAGCGCATGCCGATTTCATCAACCAGCGCGTTTCGCTCGAATATGAAAGCGACGCGGCGCTCGGCCTTGCCGTCGACGTCATCTCCCATTTCGAAGAAGTGGAGATCGTCGAAGCGGGTCTTTCCGTCAAACGAGAGCGCCATCTCAAGGAGCTCCTCTCCATTGCGATCTCCGCGGCCTTTTTCGTGCCCGCCCTCATCCTCGAGATCGTCGGCGTGGGCAAGTGGGTCTCGTTCGCCTTCTTTCTCGCGTCCTTTGCCGCCGCGGGGTGGGGTGTCTTGTGGAACGTCGTTCTAAGCGTCCCGCGCGCGTTCAAAAACGGTTTTCATCCCTCGGTCCTTCTCGACGAGAACATGCTCATGACGGTCGCCGCGATCGGTGCGATCGCCATCGGGGAGACCATGGAGGCCGCGGCCGTCATGCTGCTCTACCAGATCGGCGAACTGCTGCAATCCGTCGCCGTCGGCTCGTCCCGCGGGGCGATCACGCGCCTCTTGGCGCTCAAGAGCAGTTCGGCCATTCTCATCGAGGGGGACAACCAACGCGAAGTCGCCCCCGAGGAGCTCGAGGTGGGGTCGCTCATCCTGCTCAGGAAGGGCGACAAAGTGCCCGTCGATTGCCGCCTTACGGAGGGCGCGACTTCCTTGGATACCAAATCTCTCACGGGGGAAGCGTATCTTAAAGAAGTCGCCGCGGGAGACGAGATGCTGGAGGGGTGCGTCAACGAGGGCAACGCCGTGCGCGCCGAAGTCATTCGCCCCGCCTCGGAGAGCGCCGTCGCCAAAATTCTCGACATGGTGGAAAATTCCTCCGCCAAGAAGGCGAAACCCGAAAAATTCATCACGCGGTTCGCCAGGATCTATACGCCCATCGTCGTGCTGTTCGCCGTGCTGATCGCCGTCGTGCCGCCGCTCTTCCAGAACTTCGACTTCGTGAAATGGCTCACGCCGGCCATTGAATTTCTTGTCATTTCTTGTCCTTGCGCGCTCATTATCTCCGTGCCGCTCACCTATTTTGCCGGCGTCGGCAATCTCGCGCGGGAGGGCGTCTTGACGAAGGGCGCGGTCGGGCTCGACCTTCTCGCCCGCGTAAAGACCGCCGCATTCGATAAGACGGGCACACTGACCGAGGGAAGATTTACGATCGGTGACGTAAAAGGCGGGGACCATGTCTTGAATCTCGCCGCAGCAAGCGAAAAGCTCTCTTCCCACCCGCTCGCACAGGCGTTCGCGGACATGGTATGCCCCTCCGCCGATTCCTGCGAGGAGATTGCGGGCATGGGTATCGCGTCCGTTGTCAACGGAAAACATGTGCTCGTCGGAAGCCACCGCCTTATGGAAACTTACGGCGTCGCGTGCGAAGAGGAGACGGGCAGCGATCTCACGATCTACGTCGCGGAAGAGGGGACGTATTTGGGATATGTCAAAATTTGCGATAAATTGCGCGAAGAGGCGGCCGACGCGCTTTGGGAGATGAAGCGGGCGGGCGTCCGGCACATTGCCGTTCTCACGGGCGATTCCGAGGAACGCGCCCGGGCGGTGCTGCGGGAACTTCCCGTCGATGAGCTCCATGCGGGGCTTTTGCCGGCGGAAAAGCCCGTGCGGGCACAGGCGCTCAAATCTTACGGCCCGCTGCTCTACGTCGGCGACGGCATCAACGATACTCCCGTCATGGCGGAGGCGGATGTCTCCGTTGCGATGGGCGGGCTCGGGAGCGACGCCGCGATCGAGGCGAGCGATTTCGTCCTCGTGAGCGACCGCCTCACCGCGCTTCCCAAGGCGTTTCGGGGCGCCCAAAAGACGCGCCGTATCGTGACGGAAAACATTGTCTGCTCCATCGCGGTCAAGGTCGCGTTGATGGCCGTCTCTCTTGTCGCGACGGCGACCGCGCTGTTTTCGCTTCCCATTTGGGCGGCGGTCTTCGGCGACGTGGGCGTCATGCTCCTTGCGGTTCTCAACGCCCTCCGCATGCGAAGAAAACTCAAATAAATCCATACGGGATGCTCTGCGTCCCGTAAATTTTACACAAAAAGAGCGGGCTGTTCGCCCGCTCTTTTTAATTGCGTTTAATACTCCGTTCTTCCGAGCAAATAATCGGTTGACACATCAAAAATTTCTGCGATTTTCGAAAGATTTTCCAGCGTCGGCTCGGCCGTCCCATTTTCATAACGGATATAAGACGGCTGAGAGATGTGCAGTTTTTCCGCCATCTCCCGCTGCGTAAAACCGAGCAAGAGTCGCATTTCTTTTAATCTGATTCGAAAAATTTCCATATTACTACTTGACAAGTATAGCAAGTTGCTATATAATTATGTAAAAATATAGCGATACGCTATCAATTTGGGAGGAAGCATGCTCAATAAAAATGGGAAAAAGAAGAAGTGGATCGCGGTCTATATGACGATCTTACTGCTCTTGGCGGCGTTGCATGTATTCGTGATGATCATGGGCGTGTTTGTTCTGTGAGGAGGAAAAAATGGCTTTGGTAAGTTGTTCGCGTTGCGGGAGAGCGGTGAGCGATAAAAGTAAATTTTGTATCCATTGCGGAGCCGAATTGAAAATTACGCCGCCTGCGGCGAACTATGAAGGACTTCCCCTTTTGAAACAGGAAGCGCTCTTGAAAGAATTTTTGCATTCTCACCCCGCGCATGACTATGGAGAGGCCGGTCATCGCCGGTGCGACCGACTGACGTGGGGCAGTCTTTTGATTTGGCTGCTCGGTTGGATCGTGATGCTGATGTGGGTGATCGCACCGAAGGGAGATGATATGACGGTGCAACAGCAGGCAATCATGGCGCTGGATTTCTCGCTGTTTGTGCTGCTCAATCTCATGACGATCATAGGGTTCGGCGTCGGGATGGCCGTCTCCGGGAAGTATTTGCGCAAGGCGCTTTTGGGCGAAAAATTATTTCAGACTTGGTTGAAGCAAAAAAAGGGGATCGTCTACATGCCGAAGTTCGCCTCCGAAAAGGTGAAAAAGATGTATGACGCGATCCCTACGGAAAATTATAAACTATGAGGAGGAAATCGCGATGATCCAATGCCCTCATTGCGGGAATTTTATTCCGGAAAATGCGAATTACTGCGTGTATTGCGGATGCAGAATATTTTCTGCCCCGGGATTTCCCGTCCCGTTGCCCGAGCAGACGGTTTGCCCCGAATGCGGCTCCAAAGTTCCGCCCGGTCTCTCGGTATGCCCCAATTGCGGCATGGGGCTCGGCTCTGCGCCCAAGCCCGACGAGACGTCGAAATTGGGCTACCCAAAGGCCGAGAATTTCCGTAAATTATGGACAAATGCAAACGCTTCGGCGAAGACGACGAAGAAACTTTTGGAGTGGTTATCCGGCGGAATATTTGCCTTGGCCGGAATCCTCTTGGTCGTCGGGTACATAATTTTTAATGGGTGGAAGTCAGACATGGGTGGCCCGAATGCGCTCGAAGCCCTCTTTCATGCCAATGAAAAATTGAAGACGATCGACGGATTGATCATAGGAGCCTGCGTTGCGTTTTTCGTTTCCACGGCGCTTTCAACAGCGGAAAGGTGCTATCATAAATTTTGCATGTGCGGGTGGATCCGCGATAAGCACCTTCAGCCGATATCCGTTCTCGAGCGAAAGAATGTGGAGATGTTCGAGAAGGGAACAGGATTTGAATTGCAGGCGAAGGACGGAGAGAAGGAGATCATGTCCGCCTTCTATTGGGCCGAATTTCCGGAAAGGCAGGGGGCTGCGATCGCGGCGGAACTTTTTCGCATGGCGCTTTGGGGATTGTTCATTTTGTTCTTGGGCCTTGCCGCGCATGAAAATCTCCAATCGTTTTTCGCCTCCATGATCTTATACGGGGACGCTTCGGCGTATGCGGTGCAGTATCCATATCTGATTTTTGCCGCGGTTTCCCTTGCCGCGGAAATCATTGTTCAGTGGTGCCATCGCGTCTACTGCGACAAGAGATTGGACGACTGGGTAAAGTCCTTACGGGGAAAAAACAGAGCCTGAGCAAGGCCATTTGAAAACGTGAAGAAAATCTCCCGCGAGCCGCTTGCATGCAGGCGGCTTTTGTGCTATAATCAAGGCATGAAACATCTCATTGATTGCGCCATGAAGCGCGAAAAGAGCGATCTTGTCATTCAAAACGCCCGCGTCTTCAACGTGTTCACGGGCAAACTCGAAGAGGGCGATATCGCCATTGCGGACGGCCGCGTCGTCGGGATCGGCACGGGGTATACGGCCGCGGCGGTATACGACGCCGGCGGCAAAATCGCCATCCCCGGGCTCATCGATTCCCACATCCATGTCGAGAGCTCCATGCTCTCGCCCGAGGCGTTCGCTTCGCTCGCCGTGCCCCGCGGCACCTCCGCCATCGTCGCCGATCCGCATGAGATCGTCAATGTCTGTGGCGTAGCGGGGGCCGAGTATATCAAGGAGGCCTTTTCCCGCCTCAGCTTGGGCGGCGTGCAGCCGCTCGACGTCTTTTTGCAGCTCCCGTCCTGCGTCCCCGCCACGCCCTTCGAGACGAGCGGCGCGGTCATCGACGGCAGGGAGACGGAAAAGGAACTTTCACGCGGGCTCTTCTTCGGTCTCGGCGAGATGATGAACTTCCCCGCCGTGCTTTCGGGGGACGCGGATGTGCTCCGTAAGATCGAGGCGGCGCACCGTTTCGGAAAGCCCGTTGACGGACATGCCCCCGGCGTTTTCGGTGACGGCTTCAATGCGTACCGCTGCGCGGGCATTCTCACCGACCACGAATCGCTCTCCGCGGAGGAGTGCAGGAACAAGGTCGCGCGGGGGATGTATGTCCAGATCCGCTGCGGTTCCTCCGTCAACAACATTGCCGACGCCAAAGACGCAATCGACAGCTACAACTTCCGCCGCTACATTCTCTGTTCCGACGACAAGAACGCCAAAGACCTCGCGACCCGCGGCCATCTCGACGACGCGCTCCGCCGTCTCGTCGCGAGCGGCCTGCCCGCCGAATATGCCGTTGCGATGGCGACCATCAACGTCGCCGATTGCTACCGTCTCGCGGACATGGGTGCCATTGCGCCCCGCTATTTTGCCGATATCGTGCTCATCGACGACATGGAGCGGTTCCACGTCTCCGCCGTCTTCAAGCGCGGCGTGCTCGTCGCGGAGGGCGGCAAGGCGCTCTTCGGCACTTCGTCGCGCTATCTTCCCGCGGAGGTTCGGAGTACCGTCCGCGTGAAGCCCGTCAAGGCGGAGGACTTTCGGATCGTCTGCCGCGGCGGGAAATTGCGCGCCATGGAAGTGCAGCCCTACGGCCTCTACACGGGCGAGACGTTTGCCGAGACGCCCGCGGGCGAACTCACGGTGCGGGGCACCGATCTTTGCAAACTTGCCGTCGTCGAGCGGCACCATGCCACGGGGAACATCGGCCTCGGGCTCGTGAAGGGGTATGGCCTGCACGGCGGCGCCATCGGCATCTCCGTTGCGCACGACAGCCACAACCTCGTCGTCCTCGGCGACAGCGACGAAGCCATGGTCCGCGTCGTCGGCCTGCTCGAAAAGGCGGGCGGCGGCATGGCGCTCGTCTCCGAGACGGAGGAAGACGTCTTTGCGCTCGACATCGCGGGACTCATGAGCTCGGCGGAGGCCTCCGAAGTCATCGCGCGCACGGGCGCCATTGCGGAAAAGGCGCGGAAAATGGGCGTGAAGGAGTGCTACGAACCCTTTATGACGCTCGTCTTTTTATCGCTCGCCGTCATTCCCAAGCTCAAATTGCTCGATAGGGGGCTCTTCGACCTCGAGAAGTTCGGCTTTGTGCCGTTGGAGGAAGTATGAGATTGGTTGCCGCGACCGGGAATGTCCATAAATTACGGGAAATCAGGGAGATTCTCTCCGACTGTGAAATCGTCTCCGCGGCCGACGTCGGCTTCACGGAAGAGGTCGAAGAGACGGGTAAGACGTTCCTCGAAAACGCATGTCTGAAGGCGACCGCCGTAGCAAATGCGGTAGGCATGCCCGCGATTGCCGATGACAGCGGCCTGTGCGTCGAAGCTCTCGGCGGGGCGCCGGGCGTCTACAGCGCACGCTACAGCAAACTCTTTGCACCCCGGGATTGGACGGGCGGGAACAAGGCGCTTCTTCTCAAAAACTTAGAAGGGGTGAAGGACAGAAGGGCGTATTTCCAATGCGCGATCGTGCTGGCCTATCCCGACGGCAGGACGCTTACCGCCGAGGGGAGGACGTATGGCACCATCCTTGAGGCGCCCCGCGGGACGAGCGGCTTCGGCTACGACCCGCTCTTTCTCTCCGACGACCTCCGAAAGAGCTTTGCCGAGGCCACCGAGGAGGAAAAAAATTCCGTTTCGCACAGGGCGCGTGCGCTTGCGGCGCTCAAGGAGTTGCTTTGAAAACGTTGGTCGTCATTTCCGATTCCCACAGCCGCTACGGCGCCATCGACCGCGTGCGCCGCTTGTTTGCGGAGAACGATTATATTGTCCACCTCGGCGACGGTTCGGCGGACATGCGGCCCATCTTTTCGGAATATCCCGAAAAGACGTATGTGCTCCGCGGCAACTGCGATTTCGCTTACGGCGAAGACGAGTGCGTGCTGGAAGTCGAGGGCGTCCGGATCTTCTGCTGTCACGGACACCGCTACGGCGTCAAGAGCGGGCTCGGAAAACTTGCCGCCCGCGCCAAGGAGCTCGGGTGTACGGTCGCGCTCTACGGACACACGCACCGCGCCGACATCGCGGACATGGGTGGCATCACGCTCGTCAACCCCGGCGCTTTGGGCGCCTATTCCGATCCGAGTTACGCCTATCTCGTCGTGCACGGAGATCGGGTGACGCCGAGCCTCGTCCCGCTCGCATAGGCGCCCGGGCAGACGATCCGTTTCCGTAAAATTTCCGCCGTCTTCAAGCGCGGCGTAAAAGAGAAGGGCCCCCTCCGAATGACGCGGAGGGGACCCTGTTTCGTTTGCAAAAATTATGTCGCGGCCCTTGCGGCCTTGCGTTTCCGATAGGCGCTGCGGATGATCTCGAAGATGTTGATGCCGATGCCGGCGAAGATATAGAGGTAATAGGTGAGGAGCCGCCATACGAGGATGACCCAGCCGACGACGGCGCCGGCCCGCGAGGAGAGCGTCGTGGCGAAGATGAGGGCGGCCGCACCCTCGAGAGCGCCGCTGTTCCCGGGCGTCGGAACGAGGGACGCCGAGTAGAACGAGAGCATGCTGAGGCACAGCATCTGGAAGAAGAGCCACCAGGAGGGCGTGACGTCCGCGATCGCCACGATGACGAAGAAGGGCACCGACTGACTGATGATGGTGCTCACGAGCCCGAGCGCGGCGAGGGGGATGAAGTGCCACCAGCGGCTCAGAATGGCCTTGAGCGACGCACGGTATTCGCGCACCTCATAGAGATATTTGCGCATGACGGGATACTTCCGCCTGACGATGTGCAGTTTCGCGAGCGTGCTCACGATCCACGCAGTGGCCCTTCGCCCGAAGTTGGGGAAGAGAGAGAAGGCGATAATCAGCACGGGGAGCAGGAAGTTGACCGCCATTGCGGCCCACGCGATGCCGATGATGGTCTTGGATATGGTGACGTTGCTCACGTCTTTGAGGAGGACGGGCGCGAACGAGAACATCACGGTGGCGACGATGCAGAACACGACGGTGGTCACCGTAAATTTCACGAGGGGCACTGCGGTCGCGACGCCGGCGGGAATGCCGTTCTTCTTGTGGAGATAGTAGATTTGGAAGGGCTGGCCGCCCGAGCCGAGGGGGGTGATGCCGTCGTAGTATTTCCCGAGGAACATCACTTTGACGGACGCGCGGAAGAAATTTTTCCCCGTGGAAATGCGGAGCAGGTAGAAATATTTGGCGCTCTCGAATACGATATAGAGCAGGATGACCCCGATCAGAATGCACAACCACAGCGGATTGATGCCGCGGATGAGAGCGGGGAAACTTTTGATGCTGTCCTCGGTGAGCGAATCGGTGATGCTGAAGAGCAGGAAGATCGAGAGCCCGATGAGGGCGAGCAGCAGCCCCGTCTTGATCCACCACTTGATGGTCTTGGCGCGCGTATCGCGCTTTTGGCGCTCCTCGATCTCGCGTGCGAGCTTGTCCATGTCCGATTCTTTTTCACGCCGATAACGGGCGGCTGCGCTGTCGTCCGGGAGCGGTTTCGATTGAGATTGTACTTCCGAAGCCTCTTGGGAGCCGGCCTCGGGACGTTCTTCATCGTCCATCACAAATTCTCCAAGATGTATGATACCACAATTTGCGCGGAATTGCAACAAAATTACCGACTGAAATTTTCACGGACTTTTTCGGCGTTTTCCCGCCTGTCGCGGACGAGATTATAGAGCCAGCGCCCGACCGCGGCGACGAGGATAATGCAATATCCCGCAATGCTGAGCGGTTTGGGCATCTGGTCGAGGAGGAAGTAGCCGAGGAGGGCGGCGAAGAGGACCTGCGCGTAGTCGAAGACAGCGATCTCCTTGGCCGGCGCCATGCGGTAGGCGGCGGTGATAAAGAACTGCCCGCCCGCGGCCGCGACGCCCGATAAAATGAGAAAGAGAAGCTGCATCGCGGACATGGGTGTGTAGAATGCGATGAAGAAGGGCAGCGAGACGACGGTCGAGAACGCCGAAAAGAAGAAGACGGTAATGTTGCCGCGCTCGCCCTTGATCCCGAGCACGCGGACGCACGTATAGGCAAATCCCGCCGCGGCGCCGCTCAGAAATCCCGCGAGCGCGGGGATGGCCTGCATGTCGAAGCGCGGATTGACGACGCACATGGCGCCCGCAAAGGCGATGAGGACGAAGATGATCTCGGGGATTTTCGGCTTCTCGCGGAGGAGGAAGACCGAAAAAAGAATGGCGAAAAATGGGGAAAGTTTGTTGAGGATGGAGGCGTCGGAGATGCTTCCGATGTGGTCGATGGCGTAAAAATTGAGCACAACGCCCAAGAATCCGACGGCCGCGCGCAAAAACAGCCAAATTAGGCACTCCCTGCTCTTGATGCGGAACTTCTGTTTGTCGCGCAGGAGCAGGAAAAAGACGATGAACGTTGCGATGAGGTTGCGGAAAAAGACCTTTTGCATGACGGGCAGTTCGCCCGCCGCGTTCACGAAATAATTCATCAGCGCGAAGCATGCCGCCGCGCCGAGGATGAACAGGATGCCGAGAGACCGTTTGGCTTTCATATCTACAATATTATATGTGGAAATCGCAGAAACGTCAAACGATTTTCCCATAAATCGGCGCGCCAATTTCGCGGCACGCCCTCAAACTTTGCGCGGGGCCGTTCGCACCGCTTGGAAAAAATTATAGAAAAAAAATTAATTCTTTACTTGACTTATGAAATAGGGGGGGGGTATAATGGTCTCAATGAAAATCAACGGCGGCGCCTGTCGGTGCCGTTTGAGAGAAAAAGGAGGAATGCAATGAAACGGGCAGTCAAAATTTTCATGATTTTGGCGCTTGCCTCGGCGATGTGCGTGCCGCTCGCCGCATGCGGAGGCAACAACAATCCCCAGCTCAGCGATCAGCAGAAACTCTATGAGAAGTATGTCGCATACGCCGAGGAATTGGGGGAAGAACCGCTCACCTATGAGGCGTGGCTGGAGTCGATCAAGGGCGAACAGGGCGAGCAAGGTCCTCAAGGCCCGCAGGGCCAGCAAGGCGAACAGGGAGAACAGGGCGAGCAGGGTCCGCAGGGTCCGCAGGGCCAGCAGGGCGTACCCGGTAAGGACGGTGCGACGTGGAGCTATGGCGCAGGACAGCCCGACGACGCAAAGGGCGCACAGGGCGATCTCTACCTCGACACGACGACGTGCGACATCTACGTCAAGGGCGAAGAGAGCTGGGAGAAGATCGGCAACTTCAAAGGCGCGCAGGGCGAGCAGGGCCAACCCGGTGAACAGGGCCAACCCGGCGAACAGGGTCAACCCGGCCAGCAAGGTCCGCAGGGTGTTCCCGGCGAACAGGGCGAGCAGGGTCCGAAGGGCCCGCAAGGCCAACAGGGTCCGCAGGGCGCACCCGGTAAAAACGGTGCGACGTGGAGCTATGGCGCAGGACAGCCCGACGACGCGGAGGGCGCACAGGGCGATCTCTACCTCGACACGACGACGTGCGACATCTACGTCAAGGGCGAAGAGAGCTGGGAGAAGATCGGCAACTTCAAAGGCGCGCAGGGCGAGCAGGGCCAACCCGGTGAACAGGGCCAACCCGGCGAACAGGGTCAACCCGGCCAGCAAGGTCCGCAGGGTGTTCCCGGCGAACAGGGCGAGCAGGGTCCGAAGGGCCCGCAAGGCCAACAGGGTCCGCAGGGCGCACCCGGTAAAAACGGTGCGACGTGGAGCTATGGCGCAGGACAGCCCGACGACGCGGAGGGCGCACAGGGCGATCTCTACCTCGACACGACGACGTGCGATATCTACGTCAAGGGTGAAGAGAGCTGGGAGAAGATCGGCAATATCAAAGGCGCGCCCGGAAAGGACGGCACGAGCGCCGGGGCCGAGACGCTGACGCTCACCTTCGACGTCAACGGCGGAGACGAATCGAGCCTCGAGAGCCCCACCATGTCCGTGACCAAGGGCGACGTAGCCGAACTTCCCGTTCCCACGCGCGAAGGCTATCACTTCGTCGGGTGGTACTATGGCACGGGTGCAAACCGCGGGCAGGTGACCGACGT
The DNA here is from genome assembly GCA_947627565.1 of uncultured Clostridia bacterium. Lineage (GTDB taxonomy): Bacteria > Bacillota > Clostridia > Christensenellales > Borkfalkiaceae > Gallimonas. The sequence continues at coordinate 46,814 of CANQWO010000002.1, read as the reverse complement.
CACCCCGATCATGAAGAGCATGAAGCTTGTCGCCGCATGGGAGCAAAATTGGCAGGGCGAGCTTGGAATCTTTGATTTACAAATCAATAACCAAGGGGTTGATACTTTCAATGGGACCGAGGGGGAACTCGAAACGACGACGAACTTCTATTGGGGCACTTTCCTTGTGCGGATGCCTTCGGATGGTGAGGTGAGCGTCTATGCCGACGGAAAACCGTTGAACCTCAGAATTTCGAATGAATATGGGGATAATTATCGGGTCGAGTTTGATGATTGCGAGGCCGAGAGCACCATCAAAATCGAGATCCGAACGCCCTACAACGGCAGTAAGGAATTTACCGTAAATCTCGCCCCCTACCCTAAGGATGCCGATTTGGAAGCAACCGGAATTGAGGCCGGAAATTCGTTCTTCGAGAATGGAGGAGAAGCGAATCTGCCTTTCCTCGAGTTCGCGCAGATAAATTTTTATTTCACCGTGCCCGAAGTGCTCAACATCACCGCTCTTACGGTCAACAGTGAGAACGCTTTGGAGGAGCCTTCCCGGTGGGAGCTCATGTGTGTAAGCGGAACCGTCGCGATAGGCACGAATTTGAGCGAATATTCAGAGGAGGCCCAACTTGAGATCGTCCTTACGGTCCACTCGGACTATCTGCAGAAGGATTGCACCGTGACGTTCACTTTGAAAAATCTCAATCAGATGACCGATCCCGTTCTTGTGTCCACAGATCTCATGTCTGGGGAACTCAACGTGGGAGAGGAGAATCGAATCTACTTCCATGTTTTCGACCCCGACTTTCATTTTGAGCCGGAAGCATATCCCTCCATTCAGTCGCTGACCGTGAATGAAACGCCGTATACCCTGGATGACGGGGAAGCCACTGTGAATAACTATCTTGAATTTTCTTCCGAAACGGGCGAAACGGTTTATATCCAGACGGCAGATATGAATGATCGGCAAATCACGCTCGAGGTAGGCTGCACGCATATGGAGCCCGGGGAAGTGCGTCTCGTCATCGAATATTTGAGCACGACGTCGAAAACGCTCACGCTCGAAGCATCCTGGATGGTTACGGAGCCCCAGTCCCAGCCGGGCTATGAGTTCCCCGCGCTCAATTGGGTGATCTATGCCAACGAGCAGACGGAAGAAACGCTCACGCTCAATTCGCTCGAGAAGATCGTCGATATTCAATTGGGCGGGAAGCAGCTCCAAGAAGGGGAGAACACGTTTGATTGGGGCACGCTGACCTATCATTGCAGCGAAGACGCCGGAACTTACACGTTGCAGTTTACATTCAATGTGACGCAGGTGCTCGAAGACAGCATTGTACTTTATATCGAAGTTTCCGCCAACGGACAGTATTCTTCGTGTAGTTGGTATATCTCCGTCTTGGACCGTGCCGTGGCTGAACTGCAGGCGCGCTATCAGGTCGAACTGGCCGCGCGAGCGCTCAAAAAGTTCTTAAAGTTCGAGGAAACGTATCAGACGCAGATCAACGCGTGGGTGGAAAAGGCGGAGAAACTGCTCGCGGAAGAGGACAACGGCGCCTTCCTCTCGCTGATGGAAGAGATGCCCGAGAATTTCACATCGGCGATCACGACCACGCCCGAACAGCTCGAGGCTTCGCGCGCGGCCATCGCGGAGAAACTTACGACGGAGTTCGGCTATTCCGCAAAGACCATCTATCTCCTTGCCGCGCTGGATGAAACGCTTCCGGAAATGTTCGCGGATTTCTTCAGCGGCTATGAGAGCTCCATAATTTACACGTTGCTCACCGTTGATGCGACCACACTCGTGAGCAGCTTTATGCAGCCGGGCTATGGGAGCGATGAAGCCACTGCCGTTATGACCGTTGCCGAGATGATGGCGGTGATGGATTATATCTACGAGGACGCGACGGACGCCAAGGTCGTCTACGATCAGCTCGCGGCGTATGTCGAAGCGCTTGTACAGACGGGCGTCGCGGAAGGGCTCGAGGAAACCCTTAATGCCTACACCGAAGCGAACGCGGCCTACCGGGCGAAGCCGGACGACGCGGCGCTCTTCGAGGCCGCGAAGAAGGCGCTCGATACGCTCGCCGGCATCTACTTCGACGTCTCGCAATCGTTCTGAGGCAGAAAGCGTCGGCGCGGCCCTTCCGCGGAAGGGCCGCGCATCTTTTGCGGGCGGCGTGTTCTTTTTCGCCGCCGTGCGCACCGCAGCGCAGACAAGATCAAAAAACGGACCGTCTCGATGGAGACGGCCCGTTTTTTCAGAAGAGAAAGATTTAGGAGGTTAGATTCTCTTATCTGCGTGGTAATGCGTGTGCAGGATTTCATGCGCCTTTTCGCTGTTGGGCGCGCCGAAATAGTCGCGATACAGCGTCTCGATGACGGGAGAATCGGAGGAGCGGCGGAGTTCGTTGTTGCTGTCGCTCGCATAGAGCGCCTGCGCGCGGAGATCTTTGAGGTTGACGGTATTGCGGACGCTGTCGGGAAGGGTGGGCTGACCGCCGCCGTTCACGCAGCCGCCGGGGCAGGCCATGATCTCAACGAAATCATAGTGGCGCGTCCCGTCTTTGATGCCGGCGAGAATTTCCGCCGCATTGCCGAGGCCGCTCGCGACCGCCACGCGGATCTCTCTGCCCGCTACGCTGTACGTCGCTTCCTTGATGGGCGTCGTGCCGCGGACTTCGGGAAATTCAACGACCTTGAAATCGCCGTCGAGCGTCTTGGCCGCGACGCGGAGAGCCGCTTCCATAACGCCGCCCGTCGCGCCGAAGATGGTCCCGCCGCCCGAGCAGGTCGCGAACGGATCGTCAAACTTCTCGTCGGGCAGGTTGGCAAAGTCGATGCCCGCCGTCTTGATCATGCGCGCGAGTTCGCGGGTCGTGATGGCGTTGTTGACTTCGCCGTTCATCTCCTCGCGGGTGCACTCATACTTCTTGGCCGTGCAGGGAATGACGGAGACGACATAGAGGTCCTTGGGATCGATGCCGTTCTTCTCGCAGTAATACGTTTTGAGAAGCCCGCCGAACATTTCCTGGGGCGATTTGCAGGTGGAGAGGTTGGGGATAAATTCGGGATATTTCTGCTCCACGAACTTGACCCAACCGGGACAGCACGAGGTAAACATGGGCATGGTACCCCCGTTTTGGATGCGGGCGATGAGTTCGTTCGCTTCCTCGAGGATGGTGAGGTCGGCCGTGACGTCCATATTGAAGACTTCGACGTTGCCGAGGCGGCGGATCGCAGCGACCATCTTGCCCTCGACGTTGGTGCCCACGGGAAGGCCGAACGCCTCGCCGAGCGTCGCGCGGACGGAGGGCGCGGTGAAGAAGACGACCTTCTTCTGCGGATCGCCGATGGCGTTCCAGACTTCGTCGACCGTCGATCTCTCCTTGAGAGCGCCGACGGGGCAGGCCACGATACACTGGCCGCAGCCGACGCAGACCGATTCCATGAGCGTCATCTCAAACGCGCTGCCGATGTGGGAGACATAGCCTCTGCCGATGGGGCCGATGGCGCCGACGGACTGCTTCTGGCAGGCGGCGACGCAGCGGGTGCAGTTGATGCACTTGTCGCGGTCGCGCACGACATAGGGCGCCGAGACGTCGATGGGATGTTCGAGACCGGGATCGGTTTCGAAGTAGTCCTCGTCGGCCTCGTATTCGGCGGAGAGACGCTGGAGCTCGCAGTTGTGGTTGCGCTCGCAGGAGAGGCACTTTTTCTTGTGCTTGGAGAGGAGCAGTTCGAGCGTCATCTTGCGGCTCGTTCTGCACTTCTCGGTATTGGTTTTGACCTCCATTCCCTCGGACACGGGGTATACGCACGCCGCGACGAGGCCGCGGGCGCCCGTCGCCTCGACGAGACACATCCGGCAGGACCCGACGCAGTTGACGTCCTTGAGATAGCAGAGGGTGGGAATGGTGATATTCGCAAGCCTCGCCGCCTCGAGAATGGTCGTTCCCTCGGGAACGGTCACGGGGATATTATTGATTTTGAGATTGATATTCGCCATGGTATTCACCTCACTTTCTCTCAACTGCCTTGAACTTGCAGTTGCTCTGGCAGACGCCGCACTTGATGCACTTGGAGGAGTCGATCGCAAACGACGCGAGCTTGTGGCCGGGCGCGACATAGTCCGTCCGCGAGATGGCGGAGACGGGGCAGTTCTTGGCGCAGAGACCGCAGCCGATGCACTTCTCTTTGTCGATGGAGAAGCTCAGAAGGGCCTTGCAGACGCCCGCCTCGCAGTGATGTTCCTTGATGTGGTCCTCATATTCCTTGCGGAAGTGATGGAGCGTGGAGAGCACGGGGTTGGGCGCGCTTTGTCCGAGCGCGCAGAGCGACGAGGCCTTCATGTGCTGTGCGAGCGCCTCGATCTTCTCGATATCGCCTTCTTCGCCCTTGCCCTCGGTGATCTTGGTGAGCATGTCGAGGAGGCGGCGGGTCCCGATGCGGCAGGGCGTGCACTTGCCGCAGCTCTCGTCGGCCGTAAATTCGAGATAGAACTTGGAGATATCCACCATGCAGGAGTCCTCATCGAGGACGATGAGGCCGCCCGAACCCATCATGGAGCCGATGGCGACGAGGTTATCGAAGTCGATGGGGGTATCGATGAGTTCCGCGGGGATGCAACCGCCCGAAGGCCCGCCCGTCTGGGCCGCCTTGAACTTCTTCCCGTTGGGGATGCCGCCGCCGATCTCTTCGATGATCTCGCGAAGCGTCGTGCCCATGGGGACTTCGACGAGGCCGACGTTGGTGATCTTGCCGCCGAGCGCGAAGACCTTGGTGCCCTTGGACTTCTCGGTGCCGATGGAGGAATACCACTTGGCGCCCTTCACGATGATGGGATTGATGTTGGCCCACGTCTCGACGTTGTTGAGAATGGTGGGTTTGCCGAAGAGACCCTTGACGGCAGGGAACGGAGGACGGGGACGGGGCTCGCCGCGGTGGCCTTCGATGGAGGTCATGAGCGCGGTCTCCTCGCCGCAGACGAACGCGCCCGCGCCGAGACGGATGTCGATATCGAAATCGAACCCGAGGCCGAGGATATTCTTGCCGAGCAGGCCGTAGCTGCGCGCCTGCTCCAAGGCGATCTTGAGACGGTGGACGGCGACGGGATATTCCGCACGCACATAGATGTAGCCCTGATGCGCGCCGATCGCGTAGCCGGCGATGGTCATGGCTTCGAGTACGGAGTGGGGATCGCCCTCGAGAACGGAGCGGTCCATGAACGCGCCGGGGTCGCCCTCGTCGGCATTGCAGCAGACATACTTGACGTCGCCCTGCGAAGCCTTCGCGAACATCCATTTTCTGCCGGTGGGGAAGCCCGCGCCGCCTCTTCCGCGGAGGCCGGAGTCGAGCACTTCCTTGATGACGTCGTCGGGCGTCATGGAGACGAGCACCTTTTCGAGTGCCTGGTAGTCGCCGGCGGCGATGGCCTCGTCGATATCTTCTGCCGCGATCACGCCGCAGTTGCGGAGCGCGATACGCATCTGTTTCTTATAGAAAGGCGTCTCGGCGAAGGGGATGATGGAGCCGTCTTCGTGGACGGTGCCCTTATAGAGGAGGTCTTTTACGATCTCGCCGCCCTTGACGAGGTGCTGTTTCACGACCGTCTCCGCATGTTCGGGGGTCATTTGCGCATAGAAAGCGCCCTCGGGATAGACGATCATGATGGGGCCGAGAGAGCAGAGCCCGAAGCAGCCCGTCTTTACGACGAGCACGTCGTCGATACCCTCTTCCTTGAGCGTCTTTTCGAGATGTTCGATGACCTGCATGGAGTGCGAGGACGTGCAGCCCGTCCCGCCGCAGACGAGCACCTGCTTTCTGTACGCGGTATGTTTGGCCATCTCTGCGGCCTGCTCCTGGACGAGCCGCCTCACGTCGATGAGTTCTTTTTTACTTGCGCGGATGGCTTCCAATTCCTGAATTGTCATTTGTTTTCCTCCCTATACGAATCGAGGATCCCCTTGACTTTCTCGGGGGTGAGCTTGCCGTAGACCTCTTCGCCGATCATCATGACGGGCGCGAGACCGCAGGCGCCGACGCAACGGCAGCTATCAATGGAGAACAGCCCGTCCGCGGTGCATTCGCCGCACTTGATGCCGAGCTCTTTTTCCACTTCTTCGAGGATCTTGTCGGAGCCCTTGACGTAGCACGCCGTCCCGAGACAGACGCTGATGCGGTTCTTCCCCTTGGGTGTGAGGGAAAACTGCGAGTAGAACGTCACCACGCCATACACCTCGGAGAGGGAGATGCCGAGCCCTTCGGCGATCGTTTTCTGCACCTGCATGGGAAGGTAGCCGTAGATCCCCTGGGCCTCCTGCAGGATATGCATGAGACAGCCGGGCGTCGACTTCGATTCCTCGATGAGCGCATGAAGCTGTGCTTCCTGCTCGGGCGTGCCGAGCGTTTCGCAAGCGCATTTTGCTTCTTGTTCCATAGTAACCTCCTATTCTTTCTCATCCCGCCCCAAAATCTTCGAAATCAGGCAGAACTTCTATTACCGTTGTGTATTATATCATAAATCCGAACAGATTTCAACAGGATTTTGCCGATTCCGCGAGAAACTTTCGAAAAATTTTCTTCCTTGACTGGGATAGACAGGAAAAATGTCCGCGCCCGGGGATGTATAACCGTCCGACGGCTGCGCATACTGAGGGCAAAAGGAGAAAAACAATGAAAAAAATCTTGATCCCGATGCTTGTCGCGAGCGCGCTCTGCATTTCGCTCGCCGGCTGCGGCGGAAACGATGAGACCGCCGACATTACGGAAAACACCGACCCCGTCTCCATCACGAGCGAGAAGGTGGATAGAACGGCGTGGAATGCCGCCTTTACCGCCGAACCCAATTACAGCGTAAAATCCGTCGTCACGATGTCCGAGACGGAAAACGGCACTACCATGTCTCAGGTTGCCACTTACGTTTATCATTTTACTGCCGATAAGATCAGCCTCACCATGCGCGTCGCCGAAGGCGGGAAGACCGCATACGAAGCGGAGGGTTATCTCGAAGTGGACGGCAAAGAAGTCACCTTTTGGCAGCGCTACAAGGAGGCCGACGAGAAGGACTGGTCGGAGTGGGACCGCGAGACTTACGAAAAGAGCGATCTCCCCGAGATCTTCTCCGTCGCGGGCGGCTTGACGTTCGCCAAGGACAATTTCGCCAATTTCTCGTATAGCGACGCCGACAAGGGCTATCTTGCGACGGCTTCCGGCCTCACCGAAATGAAAACGGAGCTCAGCGGCGCATTCGGCAGCCTGCTCGGCGAGGATCTGAGCGCGCCTTCGAAGGTCATTCTCAAGATCAACGGCGGCAAGCCCAGCGCCTGCATCGTGACCGCGGAACAGGCGGCGGCGAAGACGCGGGACGGCCAACCTACCGAGGGGACCGAATCCGGCACGCCCGGTCAAGGCGGGGAGAACGAATCCGGTACGCCCGGCCAAGGCGGCGAGAATGAATCCGGCACGCCCGGTCAGGGCGGGGAGAACGAATCCGGCACGCCCGGTCAGGGCGGCGAGAACGAATCCGGTACGCCCGGTCAGGGCGGCGAGAATGAATCCGGCACGCCCGGCCAAGGCGGCGAGAATGAATCCGGTACGCCCGGCCAGGGCGGCGAAACGCAGCCGACGCCTTCGACCAGAAGCGCAAAGATTTCGCAGGTGTATTACGACTACGGGACGACGACCGTGACCCGTCCCGCCGGACTCACTGCGACGGAAGACGAAACGCCGCGCCGCGTGCGTGTCCGCTTCTGAAAACAAGGCAAGAAAAAAGAAACAAGGCAAGAAAAAGAAACAAGGCAAGAAAAAAGTCCCTGCAGGGACTTTTTTCTTGCATTTTGAACGGCCGATCGCGGACATGGTATGCCCGTTTTCGATGAAAACACAAATCCGTCCTTCATGCACTGCGGCTCGCAACCTGCGCTACGGTGGGGTGGCATGCTCTCCGGTCTTTTAGCCGGCGCCGCTTGCATGTTCGACAATATTATAATGGGATCAAGATTATAATGGGATCAAGCTCGCCCGGTTGCCCGTTTTTGCGGAACCTGACTGTATTTTTGTTGAATGAAGCACATATTTTGTGCGTTTTGTTCTTTTTGGGCTTTTTTGTCGGAAACTATTCAATTTTCTTCAGAAAATGGCCTTTTTCGCCCGAAAAACGGCAAAAAACAGTCGTTTTTCTTTTTGTATAAGAATCGCTTATGCCAAACTTCATAAATCTTTATAGAAAATGAATAAATATTTATGCAGTTTCCCGACCCTTTTGCTTGACATATGAGCGCGGGGTCGGATATAATAAAGTGAAATAAAAAATTCAGAAAGGAGAGAGACTATGAAACGAAAGCTATTGGTTTTCATGGTGATTCTTTTCACGCTTGTCACAGGCATGGCGATCATCACGGCCTGTAACAAGGAGAAGGAGAGTAAATACCAAGCCGGCGACGAAGCAGGGGAATACTACTGCGAAGTCGGCAGCGCGGAATATACTCTCACGCTCACCGAGGACTGCTCGATCACCCTCAATATGAGCGGCGAACCCGTCATCGGAAGTTATGTTCCGAACGGGGGCGTCCTCACCGTCACCTTTGGCGAGCAGACCTACAGCGCCTCGTATGCGGACCACGTCATTACGATGACATATAACAACGTCGCCCTCCGTTTCCTCAGAAAGGTGAACTATACGGTCACTTTCGATACAGAGGGCGGAAGCGCGGTTCCGGCGCTCAGCGTGCTCAACGGCAAGACGGCGGAGGCACCGGAACAGGGCCCCACCTTGGCAAACAAGGTCTTTGTCGGCTGGTATACCGATACGGAGCACAAAAACCTCTTTAATTTCAATCGTCCCATTACCTCCGACCTCACGCTCCATGCGCGCTATGTCGACGCAGTGGTCGGCGAAGAGTACACCGTGACGTTCGTCTCCGGTGAAGGCGCCACGGAGATTGCCGCGAAGCAGACGATCGGCGGCGTGCTCTATGCCGCACCCGCACCCGAGAAGGAAGGGGCGGAATTTGTCGGTTGGTGGGTCAGCCACTATGGCGAAGCCTCCAAACTTACCTATAAGTATAATGAACAGAAGCTCTCCGGCGACACCACCTTATACGCGGTGTGGAAGAGCGAGGCGCCCGTTGTCTCCGTGGAACAGGACGACATCACGTGGTCCGCGTCCGGCACGCTGAACAACTACACGGTCGTGATCACGGGCCCCAACGGAGACGAGGTTTTCCGCCTCACGTCCGATAAGACGTCGCTCACGAAGACGGATTTCGATTTCTCCGCACAGGCGGCGGGGGACTATGTCGTCTCCGTCTCGCTGGGGACAAACACCACGAACGCTTATTTCCGCAATAAGCAGCTTGCGAAGCCCACTGCGCTCCGCGTCTCCGAGTCCACGCTGCTGTTCAACCCCGTGGAAAACGCCACGTCCTATACGCTTTCCATGACCTGCGGTACGCTCGGCCATTCCCACACCTCCATCGAGCTCGGCAACAGAACGAGCTATGATTTCAGCGCGTGCGAGATGCCGAAGGGCGGCTTCACGTTCACGGTTACCGCGAAGAACGAGGGCTGGCTCTCCGCCACCTCCGAGCTCGTCTTCGACCGCAAACTCGAAACGGTCAAGGATCTTACCGTCACCGCCGAAGACGTCGCAACCTGGTCGCCCGTCGATCACGCTACCTCTTATTACGTCACCCTCCTGCTCGACACGAAAGAGGTCTGGAAGGGCTATGTCTACGACGAGAGCCTGTCGCTCGAAAATTACGGCGCTGGCAAATACACGCTGAGAGTCTTCCCCGTTGCGCGCGGCTGGACCTCTCCCGCAGAGGCGGAACTCGGCTATGAGAAAGTCCGTCTCTCCACGCCTTCCGGGCTCAAACTCAGCGGCGGCACCGTTTCGTGGACGGCAGTCCCGGGCGCCGATCACTACAGCGTCACCATCGGTGATACCAAGTTCGAAACCGAAGCGGGAGCGACCTCCTTTGAATTTGCTTTGCACCTCGTGGAGGGCGTTTCGGAGTATACCGTGTCCGTGAGTGCATGCAATGCGAACCCCGCCGCGGAGTCTCTTCCCAGCGAACCTCTCACGGTCCACAGCTTGCAGGACGCGAACGAATTTCCCAAGACGCTGAAGTATTACGCGGGCGTTCTCTCGTGGGAACCCGCGCTCAACGTCGAAAAATATCTCGTCACCGTCGGCGTGACGACGTATGAATCCGCCGAGCAGTGCCTCAATGTGGAGTTCACCGAGACCGGCGACACCACCATCACGCTCAGAGCGAAATTCACCGACGGAACGCTTTCTCCGTTGCAGTCGATCAGTGTGCATGTATATCGGCTTGCGTTCGACGCGCAGTTCGGCGAACCGGTCGGCACCGTGTATCTTGCCAAGGGCGATCCCGTGCCCGCGGCGGTCACCGAGCGCTATGGCTATACGTTTGCCGGCTGGTACACCGATCCCGCCGGTGCGGCGAAGGGCGGCGTCAAGTTCGAGGACACGCTCTATTCCGACGACAACGATCTCACACTCTATGCCAATTGGCTTGCAAACAAGTATCAGGCGACGCTCAACGAGGGCAGCAACGGCGAGCCCGTTGACGACGTACTCGTAGAGTTTAACGAAGAGTATACCCTTCCCGTGCCCGAGGCGAAGACCGAAGAGATGGCCTTTGCCGGCTGGTATTCCCAGCCCAACGGCGCAGGCACGCAATATACCGATAAAGACGGCGTTGCGCTCCGCCCTTGGACGGATGAAGCGCGTTCGCTCTATGCCTATTGGGTAGAACTGTTCACGTTCTCCAAGGTAGAGGGCGGCTATGCGGTCTCCAAGGGCGTCGGCATCGGCTTTGTGGAGGAGATCACCATCCCGCAGACCCACTTGGGCGAGCCGGTCGTGGCGATCAGCGATTTCTCCTCGACGGCCACTCTCAAAACCGTCAATTTCTACGACACGATCAACACAATCACCGTCGGTTCGGTGGGCATCGCGTTTGAAGGCTGCAACAACCTCGATAGCATCAACGTGTTGCAGGCCGAGGGCAACCACACCCGTCGTTTCTTCAGCGTCGACGGCATTCTGCTCACGCACAACGAAATCACGGGCGACGTGGAGATCTACTACTATCCCGGGCATCATGTGCTCGAGGAGAATACGTTCTATGTCCCCGACGTGGTCACCCGCCTCACTTCCGGTTGGCTCCCGCAGGATAGCAGCGCTTTGAGCACGGTGAACCCGTGGACGATCCACAAGATCGTGGTCCCCGCGAGCGTGACCCATGTGTCTGCCGATGCGTTCTACAACCACAACATCCTCCGCGAGATCACCTTCCTCGATCCCGAAGAAGGGGAGGGCGAAGAACTCACCTTCGAGAACGGCGCGTTCCACAAGGTCAACTCCTTGCAGACGGTCAATCTTCCCGCGCGCCTTGCCTCGAGCTTCTCGGGCTCCGCGTTCGATTTCACGGAAGAGAGCAGCTACGGGCTTGGCCGACTCACCACCCTCACGGTCCCCGATAATGCCAAGCACTTCGTGATGATCGAAGGCCTTGTCTGCCGCAAGACGGCGGATAACGGCAGAGAGCTTGTGCTCTATCCGCTTCCCTACAAGCAGCCTGCCCCGAGCACGAGTGCCCTCACTGTGAGCGAAATCATCATTCCCGAAGGCGTCACCTCCATTCCCTCCGACGCCATTCCCAAGGGGGTGAAGATGACATCGCCCATCAACAATGTCAAGAAGATCGAGATCGCGCGCACCGTCACCAACATCGGCGCGGGTGCGTTCGATACGAAGGCACAGCCTTATAACATACCCGACGGCTTCAAGAACGTGACCGAGCTCATCTTCAAGTCCACGGCGGCAGACCCCGATCTCACGATCGGAGCGAGGGCGTTCTACCGATTCCCGAATAAGGATCTCAAGATCACCGTGGAAACCGCCAATGGTCCCTCTACGCAGGAGAAACTTATCTACGTTCTTCCCGAAAACCTCGTCAATCTCGGCTCCTATGCGTTTGGATCGTATTATGCGAGTGGATTCAAAGAGGCCGTCGTCAACTGCGGCAGCAACAATCGGACGCTCAACTTCTCGGTGAATGCGTTTGCCTCCGACGAAGGGACGACGCACACCTCTACGATCACGATTGTCCGCCTCGGGCAGTATGTGCACGGCGTGAACATCGCCGCCGTCTTCGGCGCCAAGGTCGCGGATGTCAAAGTGGATCCGGCTAACCAGCAGATCACGGATGCGAACGGCGTTCTCTTCAACCATGAAATGACGGAGATCCTGTTCTATCCCGCAGACGTCACGAAGTATGACGTGCCCGATACCGTCACCCAAATCGGCGACAACCTCTTTGCGAACCGCACCACGCTGACCGCCATCTCGCTTCCCGCCACGCTCACGTCCATCGGCTCGGGCGCCTTCTCCGGCTGCACCAAGCTCGCGACCGTCACGTTCCGCAAAGACCTCGATGCGGACAGCGCCGAAAAGGGGCTCCAAAAGGCGACGAGCCTCACCATCGGCGACAGCGCCTTCTATAACTGCAATGAGCTTCTCACCCTCGAGCTGCCCGAACGCACCGTCTCCATCGGGGCAAGCAGCTTTTCCTCGAGCGGCACGAGCAAACTCAAGACCGTGACCCTCAACGAAGGGCTCAAGACCATCGGCACGCAAGCGTTCGCCAAGACCTCCCTCACAACCGTGGAATTGCCCGCTTCCCTCGAAGAACTCGGCGTTGGCAGCCTGTCGTCCGGCACAGATGGAGCCACGGTGAACTACGAAACGATGGATGTATTCCTTTCGTGCAATTCGCTCACTACGATCACGGTGAAAGACGGCAACACGCACTTTAAGGCAATTGACGGCGTGCTCTATGGACTGGAAGAGAGCGTTCCCACCAGCCTCATCTTCTGCCCCGGCGCAAAGACGGGCACGGTCACCGTTCCCGAAACCGTCAAAGTCATCTGCTCCTATGCGTTCGGCGGCACCTCCGTATCTGCGTCCAAAGTCACCGAAGTGAAATTTGCGGAAGAAGTGGACGAACTCGTTCTCGAACCGTATGCGTTCGGCCAGGCGAATATCACCGATCTCCATCTCCCCAAAGGGACGACCGAGATCGGACGGGTTGCGCTCGGCTCCACGTCGACCCTTACCTCTGTTTTCATTCCCAACACGGTGACGAAGATCGGCTTCAAAGCCTTTAACGGTTGCACCAAGCTGAAGACGGTCACCTTCGAGAAGGGCGGCGACGCCGAACTCATGATCGAGGGCGGCTACAATCCCTCGACCATTTGGGCGAGCCTCAGAAGCGGTTTCAGCCTGTTCTCCGGCTCGGCGCCCATCACCGCGCTCGAACTTCCCGAACGTATTACGCACATCGATGATTTCGTATTCTCCGGCATGTTGAAACTCGAGTCTCTCACGCTTCCTAAGAGCGTGGAGACGGTCGGCATCGGGTCTTTCGCGGGTTGCACCGCGCTCGCGGAACTCGTATTCCCCGCGGACAGCGCCCTGCGTGAAGTGGGTTACCGCGCCTTCTATGATCTTACGGCGCTCACCGAACTCAAACTTCCCGCAAGCATGCGCACGATCGGGGACCAGGCGTTCACCTATAATTTGAAGGGGGGCAACCTTGAGTCCCTCACCCTGAACGAAGGGCTTGAGACCATCGGCGTCGCCGCATTCATGGGGCTTCGCGTCAGCGAACTCACCATTCCCGCCTCCGTGAAGCGCATCGAAGGCTCGGCATTCGGTTACGGAAATGCGCTCAGCTCCGTGGCGTCTTGGCAGCCCCTTGTCAACCTCACGAAGGTCACCTTCGCGCCGAACAGCCAGATCGAATACATCGGCAAGAGCGCGTTTGCCTTTAATCCTGACAAACCAAACGATCCCAACCTCACCAAACTCGCAACTGTCAACTTCGGGAATCCCGTCAATCCCTTCGAGATCGGCGAGAACGTATTCGAGAACTGCATCGCGCTCGAGAGCATCACGCTTCCCGCCACCCTCAAGACGATCGCGAGCTCCGCGTTCCTCTCTTGCACTGGCCTCAAGACGGTGAACTTTGCGAGCGGCATGACCAAGCTCGAATCCGTCGGCGCAAATGCGTTCCAGAACACCGCGATCACCGAGATTACCTTCCCCGAATCGGAGAACGGCATCGAACTCGGGCAGACCCTGTTCAACAAAAACACAACGGCTGTTACCTATCACCTCTCCGCTTCCGTGAAGTCCATCAACAATACCTTTGCGGGATGCGCCATCGAGGACATCACGGTGGATGAGGACAGCATCTACTTCAGCGTGGACGAAGAGCAGCCCATCCTCTACGATGCAGACGGTTCCGTCATGATGGTCTTCGGCGCGATTGAGGGCGATCTCACGATCGGGCTCGGCGCGTTCGAGATCGGCGCAAGCGCCTTTGCAAATCAGACGGGCATCACCTCCGTCTATATCCCCGCAAGCGTCGTGACGATCAACAAGTCTGCCTTTGAGGGATGCACGAACCTTGTAAAAGTCACCATTCAGGCGAGCAGTGCGCTCGAGAGCATCGCAGGGAAGGCCTTCGCAGGCTGCACCAATCTTGCCTCCATCAACCTCGAGGCGACGAGCCACCTCACGCACCTCGGCGCTTCCGCGTTCAAGAACTGCCCCGGCCTCACTTCCGTCGATCTGAGCCGCAACGAGAATCTGCAGATCCTCGGCACGAATTTGGGTATCTCCTCGGGGAGCGGGGCTGCCGGATTCCTGTTCCAGAACGATGGGGCGCTCGAGACCGTGAAACTTCCGAAGTCGATCACTACGCTCGGCACGAGCGGCTTCGAAGGCACCGCACTCACCACCCTCGATCTCTCGCAGATGACCGATATGACGGGCATCGGCGGGACGCTCGCAATCAGCGCGAACAGCAGCGCTGAGAATACCTTCAAGAATTGCAAGTCTCTCACCACGGTGCGGCTGCCCGCATCCGTCGGCGCGATCGGCGCAAATGCCTTTGAGGGCTGCTCCGCGCTCACGACCATCAATCTCGATAACATCGCCGTCTTCGGCAAACAGGCATTCTCGGGCTGCGGCTTGAAGTCGCTCACCCTTCCTGTCATCAAAGTAACGGGATACAGCTCCTCCTATACCTACACCAACATGGGGGATAACGTCTTTGAGAACAACACCCAGCTCACCAGCCTCACCATTCCCGAAGGCGTGAACGCACTCTATAAGCAAGCGTTCAAGGGCTGCACCGCGCTGCAAGAAGTCGTCTTCCCCGTGAGCTTCAGAATGAGCGACGTCGCGACGTCCAGCGCTTACAGCGGATACTCGGGCATGTTCTCGGGCTGCACCGCGCTCAAGAAGGTCACTTTCAAGGCGCCGGAATTGGATGCGATCCCGTCCGACATGTTCTCCGGATGCGAAAGCCTCGCCACCGTCGATTTTAACGACGTCCATGCGATCAAGAGCAATGCGTTCAAGGGAACGGCGCTCACCTCCTTCACCATCGGAGCAAGCACCGAAACCGTTGACGCAAGCGTGTTTGCGAACATCACAACGCTCACAAAACTTACGATCAAGTCTGAGCATGTCTCGATCGGCAACTATGCGTTCCAAAACAGCGGTCTCACCGAGGTCGATTTCCCCGAGAACACGAGCGATATCACCTTCGGAAACAACGTGTTCGACGGATGCCAGTTTGTGAACTTCGAAGTTCCCAACGCAAAATCGATCGGCACCTACTTCCTTGCGAACAACGCAAAGCTGAAGAACGTGACCTTCGCAGATGATTTCAACTTGGAGAGACTTCCGAACTACATGCTTCAGAACTGCACGGCGATCACGAGCTTTACCTTCCCGAACTGCGTGAAGGATACGGGTTCCGGCATCCTCTCCGGAAGCGGGATCACCACGATCAACTTTAACAAAGTCACTACCATCGGACGGCACGCGTTCGAAAAGACTCCGATCAAACAGGTTACGATCCCCGCGCAGATCGAGGCGTTTGCGGGGAATGAAGGTACCACACAGGGCGGACATCAGTTCTCTCAATGCAAACAGCTTACGAAAGTCGTGTTTGAAGACGCGTGCAAACTCGAATTGCTCGAAAAATATGCGTTCGCCGAATGCGATGCGCTCCAGAGCGTGAAACTGCCGAAGGGCCTGAAACAGATCGCCGAGTATGCCTTCTCGAAGTGCGTTGCGCTTACCGAGGTCGACTTCAACGGCAATACCGTGTTTGAAGGATTTACAAGCTCTCATACCTTCGACGGGTGCACCGAGCTTGCGAACATCACGCTTCCCACCAGCATGAAGTATACGGGGTCCTACACCTTTGTCGGCACCAAACTTTCGAAGGTCGATTGGAGCAACATGACGAACTTGCAGGCTCTCGGAACTTCTTCGGCGACGCTTCCTACAAGTGTTGCGAACGGATATCTGTTCCAGAACTGTACCGCGCTTACCGAAGTGAAGCTGCCCGAGACCGTCGTCTGGCTCAGCGGTCACCTCTTTGACGGCTGCACGCAGCTCGAGGGTTTTGTGCTCCCTGCGAAATTGCAGGCGATCGGTACCCAATTCTGCATGCCACTCAGCGGCGACATCGTGCTTCCGGAGACCGTGAAGATCGTTGCAACGCAGGCTTTTGATGGGTCGCACATCACGTCAATCGATATGAGCGCTTGCAAGAATCTTCTGTATCTCGGAACTTCGTCTGCGACCACTAAAGTGACGAGCGCAACTACTGCTTGCTCTGTGTTCGCGAACTGCGCCGAGCTCACCTCTGTGAAACTGCCCACCGATCTCGTTGGATTCGGTAAGGAACTGTTTAAGGGCTGCACGAAGCTCAAGTCTGTGGAACTGCCCGCAACCCTCACCGTCATCGGCAACAATGCCTTTGAGGGGTCGGGTATCACGCACATCGAACTTCCCGCGGCGCTCAAGACTCTCGGCACGAATGTCTTCAAGGATTGCGCCGACCTCAAGCTCGTGTATATCCCCAAGGATATGCAGGTCGCCAAGACGACTTCCGGCTTCAATGCCAACGTGTTCACGAACTGCAAGGGCTTCACCGTCTACACGGACGGCAAAGTTGCGGATGTCCAAAAGAACTGGGCTGCGCTCAAGAACCTCACCGTTGTCGGCGACACCACGCTCGAAGACTACAAGAACCTCGACGACTATAAGGCCCTGCTCCCCAAGACGGAGGAGGCCGAGGAACCCAAAGAGGGACCCAAAGAGGGGACCGAAGAGGGAGCCGAAGAGGGGACCGTAGCGTGATCCTGCCGCCTCTCTGGGGCGAAAACAGCATCAAAATCACCCAACGGGGAGCCGCGCCAACGCGCGGCTCTCTTTTATTTGCCCGCGTTTGGGGCGCTCTTGCGGGGCGCTTCCGGGCGTTGGCGAGGCGCAGAGAGCACATTTTCCGAGGGCGGCGGCGAGCGATTTCCGTGGATTTTTCGTTTGTAAGATTTTTTCAGAATGCGAGTGTTTTTTGAAAAATTTGTAGGAAAAGTGAAAATGAGATAAAAACTTGTCGTTTGATATTTTCGCGCCCGTATTTACTTGATAAATTTGCCCCTATATAATATAATTGTTATAAGGGTATGTATAATCTCTGTATATAATCATTTTTCATAAAAAGGAGGGCATATCATGGCGAAAGAGCTCTATAAAAAATATTATCGCCGCATCGCGAGCGAAGGAATTTTGAAAGCGCTCTTCATTTCCCTTGCCGCGGGAAGCGTCGTTCTCGCTCTCATCGAATTGATCTCGTGGATCTTCGGATTCAAAGCCGGGCTTTGGATCGGATTTCTTGCGTTTGCCGCGGTCATAGCCGCGCTCACGCCGCTCTTTTATTTCAAAAAATACCGTCCCACGGCAAAGGCCATCGCCCGCAGGGTCGATGCGCTCGGCCTCGAGGAACGCATGATCACCATGGCCGAACTCGAAGCCGATGAGTCGTACATCGCCCTTTTGCAGCGCGAAGATACCGAAAAAGCGGTGAAGAGCGTCGACCAATCGCTCATCAAAATCGCGATCTCCACGTCGCTCATCGTCGCGCTCTGCGTGTGTGCCGTTTTCGGCGTCGGCTCCGTCACAACGGAGGCCCTGCACGTCGCGGGCGTCATCCCGAGCGCCATCAAAATCGCGGAGAACGTAACCGCGAAGGAGAACGTCTATACCGTCTCCTACGGCGTGCTCGAAGGCGAGGGGACGATCGTGTGTTATACCGAGGACCTCACGGCCGAAACGCCCTTTGAGGGCCCCGTCTCCGTGAAAGAGGGGGAGGACGCGCCCGCCGTATACGCGCTGCCCGATACCGATGAGAATTGGGTGTTCGTGCGTTGGTCCGACGGCGTGATGAGCCCTTACAGGAAGGACGTCGGCGTCTCGGGCAATCTCAACGTGAACGCCGTCTTTGCACAGCTCGACGATATCGATGTGCCCGATCCGCAGCTTCCGTCCAACGGCGAAGGCGGGCCGGGCGATGAGGGCGAAGGCGATGAGGGCGACCAGTCGCAGTCTGCGGATCCCGGGGAAAACGGCAGCGGGGATGGTGCAGGCAATCAGGGCGGCGGCTCCCGCAACGACGCCAACCAACAGATCTATGATGGCGAACACTACTACGGCGACGATTACGACAACGCCGTGGACGAGGCGAACGGCCGGCTCGATTCCGACGACAGCCTCGACGACGACCGCAAGGGATGGATCGACGACTATTTTGGGTCCATCGAAAAGGGCGGAAGCGGATCGGGAGAACAGACCCCGTAAAAGGAAAATCCAGGAAAAGGTGAATAGATTATGGTAACGGAACAGGACATCAAGGAATTTAGCACCCAATGCAACATGATCTTTGCGCAGATCGCGCGGGACATCATCGGCCAGGAAAAGGTGGTGCAGGGTACGGTGATCGCAATGATCGCGGGCGGCAACGTGCTTTTGGAGGGCGTGCCCGGCGTCGGCAAAACGAGACTTGTAAGAAGCCTCGGCAGGGTCTTCGACCTTCCCTTCGCGCGCATCCAGTTCACGCCCGACCTCATGCCCGCCGATGTGACGGGTACCAACATCATCGTGAAGGACGACGACGGAAATTCGCAGTTCTCCTTCCAACCCGGTCCCGTGTTCAACAACATCATCCTTGCGGATGAAATCAACCGCGCGACCCCCAAGACGCAGTCGGCCCTCCTCGAAGCGATGCAGGAGCACACCGTTACCGTCATGGGCGTTTCGAGAAAACTTCCCGAGCCCTTCTTCGTGCTCGCCACGCAGAACCCCATCGAGCAAGACGGTACGTATCCGCTCCCCGAGGCGCAGATGGACCGCTTCATGTTCAAGATCCTCGTGCCCAATCCCAGCCTCAACGAGCTGATGGACATCGTCACGCTGACCCAAAAGACGATGGCGGAAGTCGCCGAAAAGGCCTGCACGGGCGAACAGCTCCTCAGGATGCGCGAGACGGCCAACCAGATCCCCGTGGCGCAGGAGGTCCTCCGCTATGCCATGGTGCTCACCTCCGCCACGCATCCCGACAGCGAGTGCGCAACGGAGACGGCGAAGAAGTATGTCCGCGTTGGCGCGAGCCCTCGTGCCGGACAGGCGCTCATCTCGGCGGCCAAGGTCATGGCGCTCATCAAGGGCAGATTCAACGTGGCCTATTCGGATATCAACGAGCTCGCCTATCCCGTGCTCCGTCACCGCATCAAGCTGAACTTCGAGGCGGTCGCCGAGCGCGTCACGCCCGACGAGATCATCACGATGATCATCGGCGAGGTCGGAAAGCGCATGAAGTCGCCTGCCGCGGAGGAACCCTCCGACGAGGCGGACGGCAAGAAAAAGCGTGGCCTCTTTGCGAAGAAATAAGCCTTTTACACCGCGACATCACGTTATGAAGAGGGGGACTCGCCGAGAGCCCTCCCGCAGCCGATAAGAACACAAAAAGCATGAAACTTGAGAAACTGAATGATAATTTCTTCAGCAGGCTGGAGACGTTGTCATTGAATTTAAGATCCAACCTCGCGGGATATTTCGGAGGAAAACACCTCGTCAACTCTTACGGACAGACGGTGGAATTTTCCGATTTCCGCGAGTATCAGTTGGGAGACGACATCCGCAGGATCGACTGGAATCTTTTCAGCCGCTTTGAGAAGTACTATCTTCGCCTGTTCACGGATGAGCGCCAGATGCACGTGCAGATCTTTCTCGACTGCTCCGCTTCGATGGGGTTGGATTGCCCCGCGAAGGGGGAATATGCCGTGATGGCGGCGGCCGCGCTCGGGTTTCTCGCCGTGCAGAATATGGATAAACTCACATTCCACTTCATGAAGGAAGGAGGGGCGGAAAACCCCTTCGGCACCATTGTGGGCAAAAATTCTTTCTTCAAGGCAATGGGTTCCTTCTCCGATCTCGAATTTGACGGAGACGTCGACATCGAGGCCTGCGTGACCGGCTGTCCCAACGTGACGGAAAACAACGGGCTCTCCGTGATCATTTCCGATCTCTGCACAGACTATGATTGGAAAAAGGCAGTGGATTTCCTGTGCTATAAAAAGCGGCAGGTGCTCGTCATCCAAGTGCTTACGCCTGAGGAGCGCGATCCTCTCTACGACGGAAGAGTGCACCTGATGGACTCCGAAGCTCCCGACATCTCGGATGGGAAGAACATGAAACTGAGGATCAACCGTGCGATGCAGGAGGCATACCGGGAAGCGCTCAACGACTTCATTGAGGACGCGAAACAGTTTTGCAGGAAGAGAGGGGCCGGATTTATGTCTGTTTCCACGGACGCGCCCATCGAGCGGGTGCTCTTCGGCGAACTCCTGAAGGCAGGTGTGATATCATGAGTTTTGAATTTTTGCTTCCCCTCGGGCTTTTGGGGCTCCTGGGCATCGTGGCGCTCATTATCATCTATATCATCCGCCCCAACTATCTCGTGCAGCATATCCCTACCACCTATGTGTGGAGGCTCAGTCTGCGCTATAAAAAGCGCCGCCTTCCCACCAGCAAACTGAGGAATATCCTGCTCTTTATCTTTCAGGTACTCATTCTCGCCTTCATTGCGGGCATTCTCGCACAGCCCGCTTTGGTGAAGCACAACGCCTCCGACCGCAACGACGTCATCGCCATCATTGATTCCTCGGCGAGCATGTATGCCGAAACGAACGGCGAAACGCGTTTTCAGCGGGCTGTGGATTCCGTGATCGACCTCGCAACGGATACGTTCTCGAAGGGCGGCATGGTCTCCGTGATCGTGGCGGACGATTCGCCCGATGATTATCTGAGCCGCCGTGTGGCGCCCGAGGCAAGCGCGCAACTTCTTTCGGAGCTCAGGGCGCTCCGCGACAACGAACAAGCCTGCTACTACGGCACTTCCGAGATCGACGCCGCGATGAAACTGACCGAGAAAGTGCTCGAAGAAAATCCGTCCGCAGACATCTATCTCTTTACCGATGAGGTCTACGATGAGACGTATGCGGAACAGCTTGAAGAGCGGCGGAACATCCATATCAGGAACGTCAACGACGCTTCCGAATGGAACGGTGCGGTGCTCGGCGCTTCGGTCGAGATCGTGGATACCTACTGCGAGCTCACCGTGGAGATCGCGTCTTATAATAAGACGCGCGAGCTCGATCTCTATGTGGAGGTCTCGGGGCCCGACGTCACGGAGCTCAACCCCGACAGAAAGCCCATCGTCATCTTAAAACCCGTCTTCTGTGAGAAGGATACGGTGAAGAAGATCGTCTTCCGCTACGGCAGCGGCGGGGACGACGCCGGCGTGATCTACCATGAGTTGGGCATCGAGGAACGTTTCCAGACCTTCCAATCCATCAATATCTCGCTGAGAACGGGCGGCGATTCGCTCAGCGCGGACGACAGCTTCAATCTCTACGGGGGCAGACTGCCCGTTTTGAAGGTGCAGTATGCAAGTTCGCGGCGCATTCCCGCAAGCGGCAGCGATAGAGACAATCCGGGCCCCAATCCCTTTGTGAACGGCGCCCTCGGCATGGTGAAGAACGCGTTCTCCCGTCTGCAACGCTATGATGTGCAGATCACGGAAGTCCAGCAGGGCAAGGAACCCGCGCTCACCGGCTTTGATTTCTATGTGTTTGAACACGACATGCCCGAAGTTCTTCCGAGCGACGGCGTCGTCTTCCTGCTCGATCCGAATGTCGGTTGGGCGGGGGCAGGCATCAGCGTGATCTCCGTCAACGACTTCAACAAGACGCTCACGTCGTGCATGGCCGACGTGGACAACGAAAATCACTTTGTGATGAACGATCCGAACGGGTTCAAACTCGTCCCGGACAGGATCGGAGTATCGAGCTACAAAGTGCTCACCTGCGATCCCTCCTACGACGTCCTCATGACGTGCGATTCCGATCCCGTTCTTTTGGTGAGGAAGGATGAGAAGAACCAGGTGGCCGTGCTTTCGTTCAGCGTGCACAATTCGACGCTTCCCCGCGAGATCGAGATGGGCGCACTCTTCTTCAACCTCTTCGATTACTACTTCCCCGGGATCGTCTCGGATTTCTCCGCGGAAGTGGGGGGCAGCGTGGAAGTCAATTCCCGCGGGGAAACGCTCTCCGCGACAGGGCCCGCGGCGTTCTCGGAGGAGATCACCGAATTTCCGGGCGAGATCGCCTTCACCCTCCCCGGAACGTATACCTTTACATGTACGACGTGGTATGACCAGACGCTCACCGCGCAGGTGTTTGTGAAGATGCCCGCCGAGGAAAGCGATATTTTCAAGTCCCGCGATTCCCTTGCCGAGCCCGATAAGAAGCTCGCGGAGGGAGACATCGCCACCGATCTCATCATCTATCTTGCGACGGCGCTCGTCGCGCTGGCATTTGCGGAGTGGTGGCTCCACACGCATGAGGGGAGGTAAGGAGCAGTGAGTCAATTCCGGATCCAATTTGCCTACCCGTGGTCGGGCTGGTTGCTTTTGTTGCTCATTCCCGCGATCGTCGTGCCTCTCATCCTCCACTTCAGGGTGGCGAAACGATATCGCCGCACGCGCAATCGCATCATCTCTCTCGTGCTGCACCTTGCGGTGATGGTCCTCTCCGTTTGCGCCCTTTCGGGAATGATCTTCACATACCATGTAGATAATCCCGATAACGAAATTCTCCTGCTTGTCGATGTTTCCGATACGGAGGAGGAGTCCGCAGAGCGGCGCGATGAATTTGTACAGGCCATTCTCGAGGACTGCGGCTACGACGGATTTAAGACGGGGGTCGTCACCTTCGGCTTCGATCAGGTGTATGCCGTGCCCTTCGGCTACGATACTTCGGGCATGTTCGAAGCCTATCGGAAGGCGGATCTGCCCGATACGAGCGCCACGAACATCGCGGCCGCCCTCAATTATACGGCCTCTCTCTTTTCGGGGAAGGGCACCTCGAAGATCGTGCTCATCACCGACGGAAAGGAGACCGATGAAGCGGCCTCGTCCGTCATCGGCACCATCGCCGCGCAGGGAGTGCGCGTGGACGCCGTCTGCGTTTCCTCCGAGTACGATGACACCGTGCAAGTCGTGGATGTGGCGCTCCCCGATTATCACGTCAACGTGGGGGAGGAGTGCACCGTCGGCGTTTCGCTCAAGAGCAGAGCGGCCACAAAGAACACCGTCATCGAGCTCTACGACAACAACGTTTTGAACGAGGATACGGCGTCCCAGACGCTGGATCTCCCTCAGGGGAGCCAGCTCGTGAATTTCCGCTGTACCTTCGAGACGCAGGGGCTCCATGAACTCAAAGTGCGCATCCGTCAGCAGGGGGATAATCTCGAAGACAACGACGAATATTTCGCCTATATCTATCTTGAAGTCTTCAATAAGGTGCTCATCCTCGAGCGCTTTGAAGGGGAATCGAATGAGCTCGTCTCCCTCCTCACGACCAACGGTGCGGAGTATGAGATCGACGTCAAAAACCTTGTCGCGAGCGACGACATCCCGTCCGATATCGAGACGCTCAGAAAATACGACCAGGTCATCCTCAACAATGTCTCCAATGCCGACCTTCAGATCCATGAAGGGCTCGACAGACTTCTGAATACCTATGTAAGCGAGTACGGCGGCGGCCTGCTCACGGTGGGCGGAAGCGAGAAAGACGACCCGGATACGGCGCACGCATACAACCGCGACGATATGGGCGGTACGCTCTATCAACAGATGCTGCCCGTGCAGGCGATCAACTATACCCCGCCCGTCGGCGTGATTTTCATCCTCGATACCTCGAGTTCCATGGATTCGAACACGGGATTCGGGGTCAGCAGGCGCACGGCGTCCAAGGAGGGCCTCATCGACCTTGTGCGCAACCAGGTGCTTACCGACAGGGATTACTTCGGCCTGATGACCCTCGATACCACTTACAGCGTGGTGCTCCCTCTGACGAGATTTACCCAGCAGGACGTCATTGTCAACGCCATCAACAGCGTCGACAGCACGGGCGGCACGCTGTATTCGCAGGCCATTGCGCGTGCAAGACAGCTCCTCTTCGAACTCAAAGAGGTGGAGCGCCGCCACATCGTGATCATCACCGACGGCGAACCCGCGGGCAACGACAGGGTGTCCTATCTCGACGAGGCGAAGAATTGCTGGGAAACCAACGGAACGACGCTCTCCGTGATCGGATTTTTCAGCGAGGGAAGCGGGCCCTATCAAGCCATGCAAGAACTTACCGATGAAAACCACGGCCACGGCACAGTGTATGCAACGAGCGGCAGGCTCAGCGACGTTGCCGAAACGATCCGCGGGGATCTTCTCGAACACGCCCTTCAGGAGGTCGTGCCCGAGCCCTTCCATCCCATCGTCACCAATTCCCACTCCAACGTCTTCAACGGCGTTGAATACGGCACGGACAACGACAGAGACGAGATGCGTGCCCAGCTCGGAGGCTTCTACGGCGTAAAGGTCCGCGACAGCGATTACCTTCTTCTCGAGGGGCAGTATTCCGTTCCCATCTATGCGCAGTGGAAATACGGCGCGGGGAGCGTCGGCTCCTTCATGTGCGATCTCAACGGGCGGTGGTCCTCGGAGTTCATGCACGACGACGACGGCCGCAAGTTCCTCCTCAATCTGGTGGGAGGGCTGATGCCCACGGACAACATCCATCCTCGGGACATCACATACACGCTCACGGAGGGGAACTATATCAACCGGCTCAGCGTGGACGCCAAACTGAAGGAAGGAGAGTATGTGCGGGCGGAGATCGTGCCCGTCGCGGGCGGGGACGCCCTCTCTCTGAATACGGCGCCGGCGACGGCGGATAAGGCTTTTTACGCTACCGAATACCTCACGAAGGAGAACGGATACAGCGGATGCTCCTTTGTGATCAAGCGAAGCGGAACATACCGCATCGTCCTCGAAAAGTGCGCGGCCGACGGCACTGTCATTGAAACCCTCGAGACCTATAAATCCTTCTCCTTCTCGAAGGAATACGATCTGTTCGCCGAAGCGGAGGACGCTCCGGCCCGCGATTCGCTTTCGTCCCTTGCGGCAAGGGGCGGCGGCAAACTCATCGAGGCCATCGAGGACCGCTTTGATATCTTCGAAGGCTTCGACATCACACTCGAGCGGCAATTCGATCCCACCATGCTCTTTATGATTTTGGCCATGGTGCTGTTCCTGCTCGACATCGTCGTCAGGAAGTTCAAGTTCAAGTGGCCGCACGAGCTCTACCGCGAATACAAGGCAAAGAAGACGCACGGCTGAGACACGCCCCCTGCAAGGAGGAATCCATGAAAAAATTCAACTCGACGCTTGCTCTCATCGTCGCG
Source organism: uncultured Clostridia bacterium (assembly GCA_947627565.1). Taxonomy (GTDB): domain Bacteria; phylum Bacillota; class Clostridia; order Christensenellales; family Borkfalkiaceae; genus Gallimonas. The sequence goes on along the minus strand of CANQWO010000002.1, from coordinate 21,067 downwards.
CTCTTTGTAGCGTTTATATTTACGGCATGCTCGGGTGCGCAGTTGGACGCGCCCGCGGGCTTTTCGATCGATGAGAACAACGTGCTCTCTTGGGAGGAAGTGGAGGGGGCTCGCAGTTACACCCTGAATATCCGCGATCTCCAGACGGAGACCGAATCGGAGGCGACTACCCGCAGGACCTCCTATACCCTTTCCGATCTCGCGGAAGGGGACTATGAGATCAAGGTGATGGCCGTGGGGGGCAGCCAAAACAGCCTCCGCTCCGAATGGTCCGCCGTCCAGAACTTCCACAAAAATTACGAAACGGGGCTCATCTATACCCTCATCAACGGGGATACGGAGTACGCCATCTCTCAATCGGGGACGGCGCAGGGGACGGTGCGGATCGAGGACGTCTACCGCGGGAAACCCGTCACCGCCATCCTCGATGCGGCATTCCGCGCCTCGGGCAGGATCGAAAACCTCATTGTGGGCGCCAACGTGCGCACCGTCGGGGCCAATGCGTTCTATCAGTGCCCGCGCCTTGTGTCCGTCGAACTTCCGGACAGCGTTGTCTCCATCGGCGAGAGCGCTTTCCAGGGCTGCAGCAGTCTCACATCCGTCAAACTTCCCGCCCATCTGCAGGAGATCGCCCCTACGACCTTTGCCTATTGCAGAAATCTCAAGGAGATCGCATTCGGTGAAGATCTCCTTTCCATCGGCGATACGGCGTTCTATTCCTGTACGGGCATCGCTTCGCTCGAATTTCCCGATTCGTTGCAGACTATCGGCACGGACGCCTTCTCCGCCTCCTCTTCATCGGAGGACGCGCTCACCTCGGTTTCCTTCGGCGAGGGATTGCTCTCCATCGGCGAGAACGCCTTCTCCAACCGTCTGAACCTCGCAAAGGCGACATTTGCAGAGACCGATGGGCTCTCCATCGGCAATTATGCCTTTTCCGGGTGCAAAAAGCTGGAGCAAGTCGGGCTTGCGGAGGGACTTGCCTCCCTCGGCAATTATGTCTTTTCCGGGTGTGAGGCGTTGGAGGAAATCACGCTTCCCGGATCGGTCAATGCGATCGGCCGCGACGTATTTCTCGGGACGGAACTCTACCGGAAGCAGGTCGCCGACAATACCCACGGCGGTTTCGTCTACGCAGGGGATTGGCTCGTGGGCGCCACGGCGGAAAGTAAGGCCGTCTCCGATTTCACAGTGGCGAGTTTCAAAGAAAATACGGTCGGCATCGCCTCGAGAGTATTTCAGTCCTGCCCCGAACTCGGCACGGTCAGGCTCCCCGTGAGCGTGAAATATGTGGGAGCCTATGCCTTTGCGGATTCTCCCAAACTCCGCAGTCTGATCACCGACGAAGGGAGCGCGCTCGAGGAGATCGGCAACTATGCCTTCTATAATTGCGGCACGCTCAGCAATATCGTCTTCCAGAGAAGGGGCTTAAAGCGCATCGGCAACGGCGCTTTCGCGAATTGCCTCAGCGTGAGCAACAACAGGGATAATTCCTACCTTCTCGTCCCCGAGACGGTGGAGGCCATCGGGCAGCGCGCCTATTACGGCACCGCGCTCTGGAACAATCCCACGGCGGAAGGCGTCATCTATGCGGGAAACTGGGTCGTGGGATATGCGGATATCACGCAGAGCGAAGTGGCGCTTTCCGAAAACGTGGAGGGGATTGCAGACGCTGCGTTTGCAAACTGTGAGATCATCACGGGTGTGCAGAATCTCAACCGCGTCGGACACATCGGCGTCGCCGCATTCTCCGGCTGTACTGCTCTTACCTCCGTCTCGCTCAGCCGGAATCTGCAGAGCATCGGAGCGCAGACGTTCTTCGGCTGTACCTCTCTGATCTCGCTGGGAACTTCGCTTCCCCGTTCGTTGGAAGAGGTGGGAGCCCTCGCCTTTGCGGGATGTTCGGCGCTCACATCGCTTGATTTTTCCGTCACCTCGCTCAAGACCCTTGATGTAGGCGCCTTCTGGGGGTGCAGCAGCCTCAACAGCTTGGTTTTCGGCAATGCGTTGGAGACAGTCGGGGCCTATGCCTTCTGCCAGTGCGCGGCCGTTACCTCCGTCAAACTGCCCGCCTCCGTCACCTATGTGGGGGATCGCGCTTTCAGCAACTGCGATTCGCTCGCCGAACTCGATCTCGGGAGCGCGGAGGTCATCGGGGCCCTTGCGTTCAGCAAATGTATCTCCCTGAAAGAGCTCACGCTTCCCGCTACCGTCAAAGAGGTGGGGGATTACGCGTTCTTCCGAGCGGGGATCGAAAAGATCAACTTCTCGGAGGGGCTCGAGAGGATCGGGACATGCGCGTTTTATAGGCTCGAGGGATTGTCCTCGCTGTCGCTGCCCGCAAGCCTCGAATATATCGGTGAAAATGCGTTTCGCGACTGTGTGCAGCTCGGCTCCGTTGTCATGCGCGGAGCGATCGGCTACATCGGGCCGCACGCGTTCTATAAATGTTTCAATATGACTGTCTATTCCGCCGCGCCCATGACCGCCTCTGCGGCATGGGACGGCCTGTGGAACTCCTCCTTCCGCCCCGTTTTCTGGGGTTGCACATTGGATGAAACGGGGAATGTTCTCAGCGTAACGGTGGGGCAGGTATCCAATCCCTATGCGCGTTTCGGGGCGGTCGCGCCCCACAGGGATGGCTTCGCGTTCGCCGGATGGGCGACCTCCGAGGACGGGGAAGCGGAATACGACGTGCAGAGTTGGAGAGATGCCGCGGAGGGCACCGTGCTCTATGCCCTCTACGACGAGCATCCGGAAAATCAGTAAGGTCGAAAGGAGATATCCGTTATGAAAAAGATGAGAAAAGGTCTTGCCCTTGTCTTGATGACAGCGCTCGCAGTCCTGTGCTTTGCCATTGCGGCATGCGCGGGAGGCATCACGTTCAAATTCGAGACGAACGGCGGCAATGCGATCGCAAGCATGAAAGTGACAAAGGGAGAGGAGGTCACGCTCCCCGTTCCCGAGCGCGAAGGATACAGCTTCGAAGGCTGGTTCGAAGACGCAGAATGCACCGGGGATCCCGTTTCGGAGAAGCAGACGGTCGAGAAAAGCCGCACGTTCTATGCCAAATGGGAGAAGATGTACCTTGTCACCCTCGATGTTGCGGGCGGCTCCGTCTCCTCCGCGTCTTTCTATCTGAAACCGGGGACGAATCTGAGCACTACGCTCGAGAATTATGTACCCGTCAAGGAGAACTTCCGGTTCGGGGAGTGGCTCTATTCCGGCAAGGCGCTCGGCGCCACGGATACGATGCCCGCCGAGGACATCACGCTTACTGCGCATTACATGGTCGGCTATACCGTGGAGCGCTATCTCCAGAGCCTCGACGATCTCGCTACCTACGAGAAGGGAGAGGAAAACTATGTTGGGTATGCGTATGGGAGTAGCTCTGCCTTTGTGCTCGATCCCGAAGAAGTCGCACCCGCGGGGTTCAATGCCACAGAGCACGAGGGAGATCTCACGGAAAAAGTGCTCAGCGAAACTCCCTCCGAGAACCTGTTCAGGATGTATTTCGACCGCGCGGAGATCCGCGTCCTCCTCTATGCCAACTATCCGGACGGCGAGGAGGAGACGGCCGAGATCAGCGGCCTATACGGCGCGGAAGTGCTTCTTCCCGAAAGCAACTTCTATGCGAGCGGGTATTGCCTGACGGGATGGAGCAAGAGCGCCACGGGCGATGCCGCGGACGAGGAGCTCATCCCCTCCAACTATCTGAACACCTTCCTCTTCGGCGGGGAGGATGAGGACCTCTATTATTTCCCGCTCGAAGAGGACGTGTTCCTCTATGGCATCTGGACCAAGGGGTACATCGATAATTTCGAGAGCATCGACTACATCTATCACTTCTCGGCAGACGCCGAGGAGGTCTATCTCGAACGTGCGGGCGTCTTCTTCAAGGGCGAGTACGACGCGATCACCAACGGTTTCCTCTTCTATGACGATGCGCAGAAGGTCATCTTAGAAGGGGTTTTCAACGATGAGAATGGGACCTTCGCCTATTATGTGACGGCCCGTCAGCACAATCTTTCGCTCTATGTGATGGGGACCGGGCTGGATTCCAATACCGTGCTCATCCTCGACGAGCTCAACAACGTCACATATACCAGAAATGAAGACAACGGGCAGGGCGGCAAGACAGTCATTGCCGAATCCAAGGGAACGTATGCCTACCGTGAGGGCGCAGAATACGAGGCAACGTTTACGAGCGGCGAGCTCGCCGGCACATCCTTCGTGTTCATGCAGGGGATCGCCACCGTCAACAATGTGAACACCCCCGTCTTCAGCATCCGCGACGAAGCGTCTTATTCGATCGGCATTCTCGAATATGCCGCGATGTATCGCGGTGCGCCCATGGTCTACCCGCAAAATCTCAATGCGCTCACGTTCAACGGATACGGCGTCGCGGCCATGAATATGGGGACCTCGATTGCGAATTACTACTACCGTTTCGCCGAGCAGGCCGATACGTTCTATCTTTACGATACCAGCACGGGCAGACTTCTCGATACCTGCAAGATCGTAAATGTTTCGGGCCGGAGGGCATATACCAGCTATAATGCGTCGTTCGACAACACCTTCACCTCGGGCGCGGAGACGCTCACGCTTGACGGCCTCTACAATGCCACATATTCGGGCGATTCCATCGTAAACGGATCTTATACCTACACGTCCTCTGCGTTCGGCGGATATATCGTCACCGTCTACACCTCCACGCAGACGTTGATGTTCCACGTCTATGCTACGCAGACGTTGGTGGAAAATCAAGTTGTCGTCGAGTATCACTTCGACAAGAAGGCTCTCGGTTACAGCGAATATTATTATAAGGACGATCAGGAGGGCGTCTACTTCCACTATGCGCCTCTCATCGTGCTCAACGAGAGCGAGGAAGGGGACTTCTCCCTCTATGCGATCAGCACCGCCAGCACGACTACGCGCGTCTTTGTGAAGGTCGCCGAAGGCACCTATACCGAGGAGGACGGAAGGCGGCATGCCACCGTTTCCAAGTATTTCGACGACGTCTCCTATCTGAGTACGCCCATCGACATCTCTGATCTTGCGGAGATCGTCTTCGATACCGCGTACATCTCGATATCAAGTTCCGGCACCTACCCCATCGCCTATTGGTATTCCGTGACCCCCAAAGAGGGCGAAGCGGAGACCTACGATACCGTCTATCACGAGCAAGAGGGGGAGACGAGCCTCTCCGCCGAACTCTCCTTGATCGCCGGGTTTGCGGTGCTCACCTATGATGCAGGCGGCGTGAGGCAGGAGATCGTCGGCTCCTACACGCGCAGCGGGAACATCCTTGTGATCGTCACTTCTTCGGGAACGCTCTCTCTCGAGATGAACGATGAGGATCAGACCTTCATCATTCTCAGCACACTGCTCGGCACCGTGTATTGCATGAACGAGAACGGCGCTGCGGATCGGCTCGAATACATCGACTTCGACGGCAAGGACGGCGCAGTCTACACCATCGTCACGCCCGCCGAAACCGAGGGCGAGGACGCCGTCGTCACGAGCTATTACGGGACCTTTGAAAACACAGGCAGAAAAACGGCCTTCGATGGCGTCATCTATCACTTCACGGGGACGCTGAACGGGGACGAGAGCGGCGAAAAGAAGGAGTTCGATTTCCTTCTCATCCAAATCAACAACACCAGACTCTTCACGAAGCACAACGGCGACTTTGAGGGCGAATACAGTAGCACGGAGACGGGCTTCGGCACGCTCACACTCGATGGCTTCGGGTACAATGCGAGCCTCTCCGTCGGCGGCAACATTCTGAACGGCGTCTACTATGTCCGCGACAAGGAAAAGAAGGTGATCTGCTTCCTCACGAGTGAAGGTTCGATGTATTTCGACATCGCCGAGGACAGAACCTATGCGCGGCGCGGCAGCGAGTTCGCCTCCTATCTTCTCATGCGCAATCAGAGCATCGGGGATGAGTCCCTTGAACTCGACGGCCATGGCAATTTCACCGTCTTTACGATCAAGGATGGCGAACGTGAGGAAGTCTATCACGGCACCTATACCTATGAGGTGTCCGGGAATACGCAGCTCTTCACCCTTGTTTACAAAGTAGGATCGGAAGAACACACCATCCGCGGGATCCGGAGCACCATTACGATCGGTTCCGATTCCACCACCCTCTACAACACGTTCATTGTATACAACGAGGAGATCGTCACCATTCTCGTCAACGAAGCGGAACTCTCGGTGATTGCGTTCGACGGCTTCGGCAATGCCATCCGCTATGACGAATATGGGATTCCCGAACTCGGCCGGTATGTGTTAATCAACGATAGCTTGCTCTATTATGCGAATCGTGAGGGGTCGGATGCCTGCATCTATACCTACGATCTCGAAAAGGGCACTGCCGTTCCGAGCGACTTCACGCCCCGCAGCTACTTTACCAAGGATCTCGATGCGATGGTCTTCTACAGCTACGGCTTCATGATCTACGGCGGAGAGACGCAATACTATTATAATGTCAAGAATCAGAAGGTCTATCTGTATCATCGCGATAGCAGCGATCCCGATGCCAACGAATACGGATTTGTTGAGGAGGAGTTCGGCGCCTTCGGTTCCTCGATCACCTGGAAGGATAAGACGTATTACCTCACCAACGGCTATCAACTGATGTTCACGCGCGCCGAGGGGAATCAGGACGCCTATCCCATCCCGATGAGCGACGGCAGCACGGCGAAGCTCGAAAATCTCACCTTCACCCCCACGGGCGCAACGGAGTTCAGAGTGAGCGGGAGCGTCGTCTTCAACGGGAGATCGACTTCTTGCTATGTCGAACGCACGTTGAATGAGGATGAAACGACGACGATGACCCTCATCTTGGGCTCATATCGCTTTGCGCTCGAAGTGGAGTATTCGGGCGAGACGGCCGACGGCGTCTCCAACAATACCTACACGCTGCGTTCGATGTACCTTCAACGGCAGCTTCCGTCCGTTCTCTATCTGGCCAGCGTCTACATCTATGCGATGCAGGGGCTCACGCAACCGCAGAATGTATTCGGTTTGATCACGATCCTGGATACCTACAACGAAGCCGGCGAAGTCACTTCCCAAACGGCCACGGGCGAGTTCGGAGCCTATTCCGGGTTTGTTGATTCCAAGGGCGAGGTCATCGGCTTCAAGGACGCAAAATACACTGCGGAAAACGGGCTCTATACCGTGGAAGTCACGGGCAGCGATCAGGCGATCTATCGGCTCCACTTCACCATCGACGGCACATTTGCAAGCATCTTCGGCTTATACGGTTATAGCGCCTTTGCCTTCACCCGTGCGGAGACATTGACGGCGGACGGCGGCTATGAGATGGAGATCGAGCGCGTGATCGCCACCGACAGCCAAAGAGTCAGAGTCGGCGGCGTCTACGATGTAAAACTCAAGAAGAACGGCGAGGATATTGCGTCCACCGAGGCCTATTTCGACAGCGAAAATTTGGTCATCACGCACATTGTCCGCACCTACGACGATCAGCAGATCAGAACCGGAGCCACCTATTATGTGATCCAACTGACGGAAAAGACGACGGAGGGCGCGGAGGAAGTGCTCGAAGTGCCGTTCCTCGATACGGCCACCGTCACCGAGAAGACCGTGTTCACCATAAACGGCGCAGAGGAGAATACCTATGCGGATTATTCCGTGGCGGACGGGAAGAAGACGGTCGAGCTGGTTGTCTTCCAAGGCGCCGCATACTTCGCCGAATCGACGGAAGAGGTAGACGGTTTGTTGAATGTGACAACGAAATCCGGGCGCCACTTCACGATCGATGAGGAGAAACACAGCATCGCGCTTGTCACGGAATGACATTTTATCGAATACAAAACCGCACAGACGATTTGTCTGTGCGGTTTTCATTTTGAACGGACGATCGCGGACATGGTATGCCCGTTTTTGCCGAAAGCTCGCGTGCGCCGTGCCCCCATGGCACATGGGGGCACGGCGCACGGTTCACGGTTTGGGAATTTCCGCGCAATAATTTTCGAAAATGATGTTGTCGACATACTTCCGCGCTTTCTCTTCCAGCTCCGGCGACCCGATGGTCCACGCGAGCTTGATCCCCTTGAATTTCGTCACCCATTTTTGCGGCAGCGACCAGATGTCGTAGCTGACAAAGTCGGGCTTGATATAGAAATTCAGCTTGAGGCGGGAAACGAGATACATTTTCGTCCGCCAGATGAGGGGATCGCTCTTTTGATACATCCCCGTCGAGGCGAGCACGCCGCACATCACTGCGGGATGCAATTTTTTGTAGGCCTTCACATAGAGCGGATTGAAGGACTGCACGGCATACTCGCCGCCATAACCCTTCATCGCCTCCGAGAGCGCTTTCGCAACTTCTTTGCCCTTGACGCCCGGCATATCCTTGATCTCGATGAGCAGCGGCGAGGTCCCGTTCACCGCCTCCAAAAATTCCGCAACGGTGGGGATTGTTTCGTCGCTTCCGACGAATTTGAGAGCTTTGATCTCGGACATGGTACACTCCGATACCGTCCGCGGGTCACCCGTCATGCGCTGCAAATTGTCGTCGTGCATGACGACGAGCCGCTTATCTTTGGTAAAGCGGACGTCCGTCTCGATGGCATAGCCGTGCTCTACGGCCGCGCGGAAGGCGGAGAGGGAGTTCTCGGGTTTTTCGCTGTCATGCAGTCCCCGATGCGCGACGGGGAGGCGCGTTAAAAAAGTTTTCATGGCTCTAAGTATACACCCTTTTTTCGGGGAATGCAACCCGTCTCGCGGAAATTTTCTGTTTTTCCCGCGGAATGCTTGCAAATTGCCCTCAAACGTGGTATACTGAACATGCGTCATAATTGAATAGGTTTTTGTAGGCGGCTACAACCTAAGCATAGGTGTATCCTTTTTTCCGCTTACAAAACCGGGAAAATTCAATTGTGACGCAACAATATGGGATACTCTCTGCGGGCGTTCCATATTGGAGCGTCCTTATTTTTTACAAAATTTTTGGAGGTACCATGATGAACAAAAAATTTGGGATCGCGCTGATTGCGCTGCTTCCCGCGCTCTGCCTTTCGCTCGGCCTTGCCGCCTGCGGCGGCGAAAACGGCGGCCCCGTGGGGCATGTCCACACCTATACCGTGGAGAACGTATGCTCCGGTTGCGGAGACAAGTGGGAATACACGGAAGGCCTTTCCTACATGTTGGATACGGAAACGGATACCTACATGGTGACGGGCGTCAATACGGCTTTGGACGGCGTGGAAGAGCTTGCGCTCGTCATTCCCTATGGCTATCAGGGAAAGTTCGTGACTGCGATCCGCGGGGATGCCTTCAATAACTCCATGGCCGAGGAATATAGCAAGCTGACGAGTGTTACGATCCCCGGCAGCGTGAAGACGATTGGAACCAGAGCATTTGCGTGTTGCAACGCACTTACGAGCATCGAACTCCCCAAGAGTGTGACCGAGATCGGATCTGCGGCGTTCTCTTATTGCGTCGAGCTTACGAGCATCACGCTCCCCGACGGAGTGACCGAGATCGGATCTGCGGCGTTCTCTTATTGCGTCGAGCTTACGAGCATTGAGATCCCCAAGAGCGTGACCGAGATCGGATCTGGGGCGTTCTCTTATTGCGTCGAGCTTACGGAAATTCATTATGCCGGCACGATCGACGAATGGAAGGAGATCAAGAAGACTGACGAATTGGAGCCCCAAGTGAGCAACTACACGGTCGTTTGCACGGACGGGACGATCGCGGCGGACGGCACCGAGACAACAAAGTAACGCGCAAAGGTCGCCGCCGAGACAAGAAAATAAAAATTGTGAAGCGCGCCGCGCCCGAGGTTTCCTCGGGCGCGGCGCTTCTCTCTTCAAATTCCGCAAAATACTTGCAATCTTCCGAGGAAACAGGTATAATAGGAGCTATGGCAAACCCCAACAAAAATCTGCGCAATTTCTGTATCATCGCGCACATCGACCACGGCAAGAGCACCATTGCCGACCGCATCATGGAGCTGACGGGGCAAGTTTCGAAGCGGGACATGGAGGACCAACTGCTCGATTCCATGGACATCGAGCGGGAGCGCGGCATCACCATCAAGCTGGCGCCCGTCCGCATGTATTATACCGCGCTCGACGGCGAGGAGTATGAATTGAACCTCATCGATACGCCCGGCCATGTGGACTTCACCTACGAGGTCTCCCGTTCGCTCGCGGCCTGCGAGGGGGCGCTTCTCGTCGTGGACGCCACACAGGGCGTGGAGGCCCAGACGCTCGCCAACGTCTACCTCGCGCTTGACAACAATCTCGAGATCGTGCCCGTCATCAATAAGATCGATCTTGCCTCCGCCCGCATCGAGGAGACCAAGGCGGAGATCGAAGACGTCATCGGCTTGGACGCGAGCGGCGCCCCCTGCGTCTCCGCGAAGGAGGGCACCAACATCCGCGACATTTTAGAGGCCGTCGTCAAATTCATCCCCCCGCCCGCGGGAGACACCGACGCCCCCCTCAAAGCGCTCATCTTCGATAGCTACTACGATAATTATAAGGGCGTCATCCTCTTTGTCCGCATCAAGGACGGGAGCGTCAAGGTGGGGGATACCGTCAGGACCTTCCTCTCCGAAAAGACCTATGACGTGACCGAAGTGGGGGCGTTTGCGCCGCGGCTCCAGCCCAAGGACGTCTTGTCCGCGGGGGAAGTCGGCTACATCGCGGCCTCCATCAAATCCATCGAAGACGTTGCGGTGGGCGACACCGTAACGGGCGCCCTGCGGCCTGCCGCGGAGCCGCTTCCGGGCTATAAAGCGGTGCGGCCCGTCGTCTTTTGCGGCATTTACCCCCTCGACGGGAGCAAATTTCTCGATCTCAAAGAGGCCATTCTGAAGCTCAAACTCAACGACGCTTCGCTCACGTTCGAGCCCGATAATTCCGTCGCGCTCGGATTCGGGTTCCGTTGCGGATTTTTGGGCCTCCTGCATATGGAGATCGTGCAGGAGCGCATCGAGCGGGAATTTAATCTCGACATCATCACGACGGCGCCCTCCGTCTCCTATAAGGTACACAAGACAAACGGCGAGGAATTGTTTGTGGACAACCCGTCGCACCTGCCGGCCGTCTCCGAGATCGAGTGGATGGAGGAGCCCATCGTCAAGGCGGAGGTCTATACCCCGCCCGATTACCTCGGCCCCGTCATGGATCTGTGCCGGGACAAGCGGGGCGTCTTCAAGGACATGACCTATCTCGATACGCGGCGGGTCAGGCTCGAATACCGGCTCCCCCTCAATGAGATCGTCTATGATTTCTTTGACGAGCTCAAATCGCGCACCAAGGGCTATGCGAGCTTCGACTATGAGATCGCGGGGTACGAAAAGAGCAAATTGGTCAAGCTGGACATCCTCCTGAACGGGGAACTCTGCGACGCGCTCTCGATCATCGTGCACGAGGACCGCGCCTATCCGCGCGGCCGGATGCTGTGCGAAAACCTCAAAGACGCCATTCCGCGCCAGCTCTTCGAGGTGCCCGTTCAGGCGGCCATCGGCGGCAAGATCATCGCGCGCGAGACGGTCAAAGCCGTGCGCAAAGACGTGCTCGCCAAGTGTTACGGCGGCGACATCACGCGCAAGAAGAAGCTGCTCGAAAAGCAAAAAGAGGGCAAAAAGCGCATGCGTAAGATCGGCACGGTGGAGGTCCCCTCCGAAGTCTTTATGCAGATCTTGAAGACCAATAAGGATAAGTGATGGTATGATATCGGAATCCCAAATCGCTGCCACAGTAAAATATGGAAAATATGTAGGTCGCAGTGGCCTTATAGGTTTGTATTTTTTACTTATAAGCGCTCTGCTGATACCTATCGTTACGCTAGCGATCGTCATGAGTGCACTCGGAGGAATTTTGGTTTTAGAGAGCGAGATCGTAACTACCTTGATCTTAATAAATGCTTTTGCATTTTTACTGATATGTATTGCGGCGAGTTTGTTACTGTATCATAAGCGGAATATCAAAGAAATAAAAAAATGGATGCAAGATGCAGTTTTAGTAAAAGCAACCGTGCGCAGGTTAGATTTATTATCCTCGTATTATAGTCCCCATCAAGTTGCCGTTCGTTTTGAATACAACGGAGCAGAAAAGGAGCAAACACAGCGGCCGAATATAGTATTAGGCTATCATAAATATTTGGAAAACTATTGCGGGAAGCAAATTTTGATAGCATATTCTCCTGCTTACAATCAAGTAATAATTCTTCAAGATGGTTGAGGTGGGAAGTGCTACATTGTATCATGAAATGAATGCGGGGAATATCCTTTGCTGCACACTTTTTCATGAAAGGTTAAGGTGGAAAAGGAGGATTTTATGAGCAATTTCTATGAAGCCGTGTATGAAGTCGTCTCCCGCGTGCCCAAGGGGAAGGTCACGACGTATGGCATGATTGCGCGCGCCATCGGCCATCCGAAGGCGTCGCGGCAGGTCGGAAACGCCCTGCACCGCAATCCCACGCCCGTCGTCATCCCCTGCCACAGGGTCGTCAACCGCGAGGGGCGGCTCGCGCCCGCCTTTGCCTTCGGCGGCATGGAGATCCAGGCCGCATTGCTTCGCGCCGAGGGCGTCGAGGTCGAAGACGGCCGCGTCGATCTACAAAAATATTTCTGGGACGGCGCGTCCCGCACATAAAAGGAGCACCCCATGTCCGGGATCTATCTTCACATTCCGTTCTGTAAGCACAAATGCACCTATTGCGATTTCACGTCCTTTCCCAACCGTCTGAACTTCGCCGAGGCGTATATGGCCTGCCTCTATAAGGAGGTCGCCGAGCGCGGAAAGATGTATGCGGGGCGCACGTTCGATACCGTCTACATCGGCGGCGGGACGCCCTCCGTCGTCGATCCGACCTACATTGCGGGGCTCATGAAGCAGATCAGGCAGTGTTTCCGCCTGAGCGCCGATCCGGAGGTCACCATCGAGATGAATCCGGGCACGGTGGACGCGCGCAAGATCGCCATCTATCGGAATGCTGGCATCAACCGCTTTTCGGTGGGACTGCAGACGGCCAACGACGAACAGCTCAGAGACCTCGGCCGCATCCACACCAAAGCCGACTTCGTCTCCGCATGCAAGCTGTTGAAGGGCTGCAACTTTTCCGCCGACGTCATGCTCGGTCTCAAGGGGCAGACGAAGGAGGACGTCAAGGCGACGATCGACCTCGTTCACGAAAACGGAGCCACCCATGTCTCAATGTATGCCCTGACGCCCGAGGACGGAACGCCGATCTATACCGATTATCTGAACGGCGAGCTTCCCGACGGGGACGAGGTCGCCGCGCTCTACGACTACGGCCGCGCGCTTCTTCGGGACTACGGTTATCTTCGCTACGAGGTCTCCAATTTCACTCGAAATGGCTACGGCAGCCGCCACAATCTCAACTATTGGAAGCGCGGCGAATACATCGGGCTGGGCGTCTCCGCGAGCTCCTTCATGGACGGCAAGCGATTCACCAACACGTTTGACCTCGACGAATATATGAAGTGCATTTTGTCGGGCTATTTTCCCGTCGTCGAGAGCGAGGAGGTGGGCGAGCAAGACGCCAAATTCGAATTTGTGATGCTGGCCCTGCGCACCGTCTTCGGCGTCTCGGCCTCGGCGTACAAGAAGGCGTTCGGGAGCGATTGGAAGGAGGATTTCAGGGAGGCCTACGCCCGCACCGCGCAATATTTCGAGGAGCTCGGCGACGCCACGCGCATCAAGGACGAGTATCTTTACGTCCAGAACCGGATTTTGACCGAGTTTATGGCGTGAATGGGAGAACACGGCGAGAAGATCGAGAAAACGAGAACGGCGCGGCCGCATTTTCATGCGGCCGCGCCGTTTGCCATTGACGTCATTTGCCCATACCATGTCTGCGATCACCACCCCTTGTCGATGTCGAAGCCGTAAGTCTGCACGACTTCGAGATGGGAGGAGTTCGCGATGTCGCGCGGCGTGCAGCACGGGCCGCCGTCGGCGTCGAGATCGTAGCCCGCGTTCTTGAAGGCCTGCCAGACGAGATGCGAGCAATACGTATCGGTGGGCGAGGTGCCTTGATCCTTCGGCGTGAAGATACCCGCCGTGAAGTGGTAGGGCACGCCGACGAGATCCTTTTCCGCTTCCTCCGCGATGGCCCGGCGCGCATCGGCGTCCGCGCCCTTGAGCCTGAGGACCATAAAGTTGGAGGCGCTCGTAAACCAACCGATGCCGTTGCCGTCGACGAAATTCGAGATCGAGGAGTTGGTGCCGATGACGGCCGACTGCAACAGCCGCTCGTAAGTCAGAACGAGGGCGGCATGTCCGTGGCGCCACCCGAAGAGATGGCTCGTCGAGCTGATCAAAACGTCGCCCGGCTCCAGCGCGACGATGGGGGCATAGAACGTGCGTCCGTCCGCGGGATCGATGAGGATATCGTGATAGACGAGCCCCGCCGCGACCTCCTCGTGTTCCACGTCGCCCTCGAAGAAAAATGCGTCCTGGAAGGCGCGGATCTCGTCGGCTTCAAGTCCGTCGAACGCCTCGCGGAGCAGGATCCCCGTCTGGCGGGAGAGAACGGCAAAATCGTCGTCCGACCACTCCGCGCGCGGCTTTTCGAGGATGGGTTCGAGGTCGATTTTTTCATACGAAGGCGTGACCCTTGCCGTCCGGTCCACCGTGAGCGCGGCGCAGACGAAGAGCAGATCGCATGCAAACAAAAAGATGAAGATCGCAAGCAGGACGGCGGTCGCGACGCGCAACCGCCGAATGGTTTTCAATCGCACCGAAAGCACCTCTTCCGTATTTCGAAATCAGTATAGCAAATCTTCGGCTCTTTGTCAAGAGAATCAAGAGGCTTCGCGCCTTGCGAGGACTTCTCCGCTCTCGGCGCCGAGGAGCAGCGAGATGGTCTTGCCGTCTTTGGAGACGATGCCGACATAGTAATAGTTGACTTCCCGCCTCAGAAGACGGACGCGAAATTCTCCCTGAAATGCGCCGTCGGCCGTCATCCGTTTGATGGCCTCCTTTTCGTGCTCGACGGCGATTTTCAACGCCTCCTCCGCGGACATGGTATCCTCGTTTTTGACGGAGGTCGCCGAAATTTCCGTCGTTTCGCCGTTCCGCTCCACGCTTAGAGACACGCTCGTTTCGGGGAATACCTCGATGCTCTCGGAGTAGTACCAATCGTCCTCGATGTTGCGTTTGGACATTTCGCCGCCCCAGGCCGCGTCGCCCGCGAGGAAGACGCGATACGACGCGTCGCCGCGGTCCGCCGGCACGAGAACGACCTCCATGGAGCGGGAGATCGGGCAGGTGACGCCGTCGGAGGCATAGGGATGTTCGCGTTCGATGCAGGAGAGCGTGAGCGTAAACGCCTCGGTCTCCGCGCGGAAGATGTCGCGCCGGACCTCGGAGAGATGCGCGGTGTAGTCGTAGGTCCTGCCGCATGCGCCGAATAGCATGAGCAGCGGAAGCAGTATGAGTACAAAAGCTGTTTTTTTCATAATATAGGATTATGAAAATGTATTTTTCTTCATGACATTTTACATGGATTCGGTTGCATTTTTTTTCCGTGTGTGTTAAAATGGATAAAATATCGGAACACTATCGTTGCCAATGAAAAATAAAATCGTATTCAAAACAGTTCTTCTGACTCTCGGCGTCATTTTGATTTTGGCGATTTCGGCATTCGGGATCGCGTCTTTACTTGCGCCCGCGGCCATGATGGATTTTACTTCCGACATGGGGCTTGAAAGCATCAGCGGCGACTACGCCTATCGGGAATATGAGCGCTCGGGGGATCTTTCCTGTCTCGCGCGCTCATTTGTCATTTCTGCGGACGAACAGGAGGACCGTACTGCGCTGAACCGCTTCAACCGGCTCTACGAGGATGAAAAATTCTCCGTTTTCTGCGACGCGATGGATGAAGATCTGGAGATCCGGGACGAACTTTCCGGCTACAGATCCCGCGGGTATCTCTGCGGACTTGCGGCGCAGGTGCGCTACCGTCTCGCCAAGGAGGACGAAGAGCGGGAGGAAGTCCTCGCGTTTGCGCTCTCCGAGACGGATCTCTCCTTCCCGCAGGGGAATCCCGTCATCCTTCTCATTCAGGCGGCCGCAAAGAACGGCGACAAGGCCTTTCTCGGGCGCATCCTCGAGACGTTGGAGTCAACGGGATTCGACGAGGAGAGCCCCTATCTGCAAAATTTCAAGGATATTTTGGAGGAGATCACCCAATGAGCAAGATCATCAAAGAGGGCCTGACATTCGACGACGTGCTTCTCATCCCACAGGCGTCCTCCGTATTGCCTGCCGAGGTGGACCTCAAAACCTCGCTTACGGACGAGCTCAGACTGAATATTCCCATTCTCTCCGCGGCCATGGATACCGTTACGGAGTCCCGTCTCGCCATTGCGATGGCGCGCGAGGGCGGCATGGGCATTCTGCACAAGAACATGTCGATCGAGGACCAGGCCAAGGAGGTCGATAAGGTAAAGCGGAGCGAGCACGGCGTCATCACCGATCCCTTTTTCCTCGAGCCGCAAAACCTCGTCCGCGAGGCCGTGGCGCTGATGGAGCGCTATAAGATCAGCGGCGTGCCCATCACCCAAAAGGGCAGGCTCGTCGGGATCCTCACCAACCGCGATCTCCGGTTCGAAACGAATTACGACCAGCCCATCGAAAACGTCATGACCAAGGATGGCCTTGTCACGGCGCCCGTCGGAACGACGCTCGCCGACGCGCAGAAGATCCTCGGCAAACACCGCATCGAGAAACTTCCGCTCGTCGACGCGAAGGGCAATCTCAAGGGCCTCATCACCATTAAAGACATCGAAAAATCCATCCAATATCCCAATTCCGCGCGCGACAAGAACGGAAGACTGTTGGTCGGCGCGGCGGTGGGTACGGCCGCCAATACGATGGAGCGTATCGCCGCCCTCATCGAGGCCAAGGTGGACGTCATCGCGATCGATACGGCGCACGGCCATTCCCGCATGGTCATCAAAAAGGTGGAGGAGATCAAGGCGAAATATCCCGGCGTTCCCCTCATTGCGGGCAACGTTGCGACGGCGGAGGCGACCCATGCCCTGATCGAAGCGGGCGCGGATATCGTCAAAGTGGGCATCGGCCCCGGTTCCATTTGCACGACGCGCGTCGTCGCGGGGATCGGCGTTCCGCAGCTCACGGCCGTCATGGACTGCGCCGAAGAGGCGGACAAGCTGGGGAAGCGCATCATTGCCGATGGCGGCATCAAGTATTCGGGCGACATCGTCAAAGCGCTCGCGGCGGGCGGCAGCGCCGTCATGATCGGCTCTATGCTGGCGGGGACCACGGAGAGCCCGGGCGAGATCGAACTCTATCAGGGCAGGAGCTACAAAGTCTATCGCGGCATGGGCTCCCTCTCCGCGATGGCGGCGGGCTCCAACGACCGTTATTTCCAGGAGAACGCCAAAAAGTTCGTGCCGGAGGGCGTCGAGGGCAGGGTCCCTTATCGCGGGAGCGTCTCGGAGATCATCTACCAGATGACGGGCGGGATCCGCTCGGGCATGGGGTATTGCGGGAAGGCGAACATCGAGGAACTGCGCAAGCATTCCGAATTTATCCGCATCACCAATGCGGGCCTTCTCGAGAGCCATCCGCACGACATCTCCATCTCCAAGGAAGCGCCCAACTATACCGTCCGCAACTGAATCCACATTTCGTAAGAAAAAAGCCTCCCGATGGGGCTTTTTCAATATCAAAAACCGGGAGGGTCTATGAACCACCAGCGCGTGCTCGTGCTCGATTTCGGCGGGCAGTACAATCAGTTGATCGCAAGAAGGGTGCGCGATCTCGGCGTCTATTGCGACCTCAAACCCTGCGACATGACGGCAGAAGCCATTCGGGCCTACGCGCCCATCGGCATCATCTTCACGGGCGGGCCGAACAGCGTCTATGAGGAGGGCGCGCCCCGCGTCGGCGAGGAGGTTTTAAGGCTCGGCATTCCCGTTCTCGGCATCTGCTACGGCGCCCAACTCATCGCGGCGACTTTGGGCGGCGCCGTCGGCCGCGCCCCGAAAAGCGAATACGGCAAATGCACCCTCCACATCAAAAACGAGGCCCCCATGTCCGAGGGGATCCCTTCGGAAAGCGTCTGCTGGATGAGCCATACCGACTACATTTCGGCCGTTCCCGCGGGCTATGAAGTGCTCGCCGCGACGGACGATTGCCCCGTCGCCGTCTACGGCAACATCGGCGAAAAGATCTACGGGATCCAATTCCATCCCGAGGTCGTGCACTCGGAGTACGGCAATGCGTTTCTGAAGAATTTTCTCTACCGCGTCTGCGGCGCGCGGGGCGATTGGACCATGGCGGGCTTTGCCGAGGAGCAGATCGCGGCCATCCGGGCGCGCGTCGGCACGGGGAGGGTCATTTGCGCCATGTCGGGCGGCGTGGATTCCGCCGTCGCCGCCACGCTCGTGCACAGAGCGGTGGGGGATCGCCTCACCTGCGTCTTTGTCGACAACGGGCTCCTGCGCAAGAATGAAGCGGAGGAGGTCATGTCCGTCTTCCGCGACGGGCTCGGCATGGACCTCGTGAAGGCGGATGCCGCCGACCTCTTTCTCGACGCCCTGCGCGGCGTCTCCGATCCCGAGAAGAAGCGGCACATCATCGGAAAACTGTTCATCGACGTCTTTGAAAGGGAGGCGAAGAAGATCGGCGCGGCGGATTTTTTGGTGCAGGGCACCATCTATCCCGACGTGATCGAGAGCGGGAAGGGGAAGAGCGCGGTCATCAAGTCCCATCACAACGTGGGCGGCCTTCCCGAGAAGGTGAACTTTCAGGGGATCGTCGAGCCCCTCCGCGACCTCTTCAAGGATGAAGTCCGTCGGGTCGGGCTCGCGCTCGGACTGCCCGAGAGAGTCGTTTGGAGGCAACCATGTCCGGGACCTGCCCTCGCCATTCGCATCATGGGCGAGGTCACGCGGGAAAAACTCGAAACGCTTCGCGAGGCCGATTTCATCTTCCGCGACGAGATCGCAAAGGCGGGGCTCGAACGGGAGATCTGGCAGTATTTCGCCGTCCTGACGGACAGCAAGACGGTGGGCGTACAGGGCGATTTCAGGACCTATGAAAACGTCATTGCGCTTCGCGCCATCACGAGCGTAGACGCGATGACGGCCGATTGGGCGCGGATCCCGTTTGAAGTTCTCGAAAAGGTCTCCACGCGGATCACCAACGAAGTGAAGCACGCCAACCGCGTCGTCTACGATATCACTTCGAAGCCCCCCGCAACCATCGAATGGGAGTGAGCGTCATTCCCCGAAGAATTTTTGATTGTAAAGAACCGAAGGATGATCGGGGGCGATTGCCTCCGATTTTTTATGGTATTCGAGCGATTTCGCGGGCTCGTTGAGGGCATGGTATAGGGCAACGAGCTCTAAAGTCGGAATGATGGAGCGGCAGGCGGGGAGCTCGAAGTCGCCGTCGGCGGTATGGTCGCGGCAGGCGAGGGCGCTTTCATACCAATAGACCGCCTCGCGCCGCATGCCCTGTTCTTTGAAGATCGCGCCGATTTCGCAGAGGACCGCGGCGCGTGGTTCGCCGTATAGAAAACTTCGGAAGAGCGCGGGGAGCGCCTTTTCCCGTTCGCCGCTCTCCCAATAGCAGGCCGCCAGAATTTTGCAAGCCTCGATCTTGTTGACGGCCCAGCCCGCTCCGTCCAGCATTTTTTCGAGGATCGCCTCCGCCTCGACATACAGTTTGTGGTAGTAGAGTTCGCGCCCGTAGTAGAAGAGATCGCGCCCGCCGAGCGTCCCCTCCTGCGCCCATTTTCGGTAAATATCGAGATTTCTTGCGCCCCGCTCCTTATGCGCGCCCATGTGTATGACGGCGAAGTCCGCATTGACGATTTTCCCGAACGGTGGGATACATTCATGGACATGTCCCTGCCATTTTGCCTGTTCGCAGTTCCTTACGATGCGCTCGCGCCGAAAAATCACGTCGCCCGTCTCGTAGGGACACATGACCGTATCCGGGTTTTCCTCTTCCAGTATTTTCTTAATTTTCGGGAAAATTTCTCGGGATGCTGCGGGAATGACGTCGTCGGCGTCCAGCCATAGGAGGTAGTCGCCGTGCGCTCTGGAAAACGCGGCGTTGCGCGCATGGGCAAAGTCGTCGCGCCATGCTTCAAAAGTGACGTTTTCCGTATAGTTTTTCGCGATCGCGACCGTTCCGTCCTCCGAGCCCGTGTCCACGATCGCGATCTCGTCGACGAGCCCGCGTGCACTCTCGAGACAGCGCGCGAGCACCGCCTCCTCATTTTTGACGATCATGCAGAGCGATATGGTCATTTTGTCACCTCTTTTCTCAATTTAAGATATGATAGAGTAGGACGGATTGTTTCGTCCGGCCCCGATTGGGGCATTTTGGGAGGTAACAACTATGATGATTTACAGACGTTGCCAGACATGCGGCAATTGTCCTTGCACTTGCGGCACGAACTGCGGCGGAGGCGTCGTCATGCGCGGCGCAACGGGTGCGACGGGCGCGACGGGCGCGACCGGCCCGCAGGGCCCCGCGACGATCACGGTCGGTCAGACGATCACCGGCGAGCCCGGGACTGCGGCCTCCGTCACCTCGACGGGCGGCGCCAACGCCGTGCTCACCTTCACCATTCCCCGCGGCGCGACGGGCGCGACGGGCGCAATGGGCGCGACCGGCCCCCAGGGCGTTCAGGGGCTCCAGGGCGTACAGGGTCCGCAGGGACCTCAGGGCCCGCAGGGGATCGCCGGTACGGCGGGCGTTACGGGTGCGACGGGTCCCACCGGTGCGACGGGTCCGACGGGTGCCACCGGCCCCGCAGGTTCGGCCAGCGCAACGGGCGCCACCGGCCCTACCGGTGCTGATGGCGCAACGGGTCCCACCGGCCCCACGGGTCCGACGGGTGCCACCGGCCCCGCAGGTTCGGCCAGCGCAACAGGCGCCACCGGCCCCACGGGTCCTACCGGTGCTGATGGCGCAACGGGTCCCACCGGCCCCACAGAACAAGTGCTTTAAGGGAAAAATCAAAAGCGGGAAGTTATGGCAAAACAGTCTGTGAAGCAATCTTC
>CANQWO010000001.1 GCA_947627565.1 uncultured Clostridia bacterium | reverse complement strand
ACCGTCAAAATGATGGAGTTTTGGCGCGCGTTCATGAACTCCGTCATTTTGACGGTCTCGGTCACGGTGCTCTCCAATCTCATCATGGCGCTCTCGGCCTATCCGCTCTCCAAGCGCGATTTCCCGTTCCGCGGCCCCATTCTCGCGTTCTTCATCTTCGCGATGCTCTTCGGCCCCGGGATCATTCCCATCTATTTGCTGATCAACTCGATGGGGCTTCTCAATACGCTGTTTGCCATCATCATCACCAACCTCTGCAACATCGGCAACATGCTGTATTTCAAGACGTTCTTCGAGGGACTTTCGACGGACATCGAAGAGGCGGCGCGGCTCGACGGCGCGTCTGAGCTTCAACTCTTCTTCCTGATCGTCGTGCCCATGTCGCTGCCCATCATCGGCACATGCTGTTTCTTCACCATCGTCGGTTGCTGGAACGGCTACGGCTCGGCGCTCCTCTTCATCCAGGCCAGCGCCAAGGACCAGCAGCCGCTCGCCTACTATCTCTATCTCATGCTGCAGGAGTTCTCCAAGGGCGGCGGCGACAAGAACAATCCGTGGCTGCAAGCCAATGCCAAAAACGTCGAAGCGGCGGCCATGCTTGTCAGCGTCATTCCCATCATCGCCATGTACCCCTACGTCATGCGCTACATCAAGGGCGGCCTGCAGCTTGGCTCCGTCAAAGGCTGATCCCGCCGGACAGAAAGAGGACCCGCGCGGCCCTCTCTCTATGCGGCGGCGCACATTGCGCGGTTTCATAGGGGAAATGCGCGCGCAGTTCGATATGCGATCTTATGGAGAAAAAATCATGAAAAAAAGTATTCCGATCCTGCTCGGGCTCGTCTTGGCGGCGGGACTTCTCGCGGCATGCAACCAGACGTCTTCCGTCCCGCCCACCTATACCATCGACCGCACGGAATTGACGTTGGCGGTGGGGGAGAGCGGCACGCTCACGCTTGTTCCCTACGCCGAAAGTTCCGCGGCGGTCTCCTATGTGTGGACGAGCGAAGATCCCGGCATTGCGACGGTCGCGGGCAGCGGCCTCACGGCGACGGTCACGGCCGTCTCGGAGGGCGCCGTCACCGTAAAGGCAATGGACGGCGAACGCGAGCTCGCGCACTGCGAAGTGACCGTCACGGCCTACCCCGTGACCGTCAACGTTCCCTCCGGCAAGCTCATTCTCCGCAAGAATACCGTCGTGACCGTCAAGGCGTGGATCGCCGAAGGGCTCCGAGAGCCCGTCACGTGGGAGAGCTCGGACGAGGCGTTCGGGACCGTCGAGTATCAGGGCCCGATCGCGCGCGTCAAGGCGGTAAAGCGCGGCAATTGCATCATCACAGTCAAATGCGGCGGATATTCCGCGAGTTTCGAGCTCATCATCGGGCTGAATTGAGGAGGGTACCATGAAAAAAATCATTGCGGTCGCCGCGGCGGCATGCCTGATGGTCGCCTGCGTTGCGGCCGGTGAAGGCGTCCCCGCACAGGCGGCGGCCACCGTGTATACGGATTATCTTACGGCGGGCGGCAGCGAGAGCGGACTCATGCTCGATCCGACGATCGTGCTCGAACCCCGCTCGTTCGCCGACATCCCGTCGTCTCCCGCCGGGATCGACTCGGTCATCGTCACGCCCGACAGCGAGATGAACGTCACGCTTTCCGGCGAGACAAAGTCGCTTGTAAGCGTCTTCAACACCTATCTCCGCGCGAAATTTATTCCCGTCGTCCGCCTCAGCGCGGCGACGGCGGCGGCCTTCGTCAATTGGCTCGAGAAGACGTATACGATCTCCGATATGATGGCCGTCACAGACGACATCTCGGTCATCGAGACGCTCTATGCGGACGACACCGCCTTTCTCGTCAACACCGTCTACGA
Source organism: uncultured Clostridia bacterium (assembly GCA_947627565.1). Taxonomy (GTDB): domain Bacteria; phylum Bacillota; class Clostridia; order Christensenellales; family Borkfalkiaceae; genus Gallimonas. The sequence continues at coordinate 149,301 of CANQWO010000001.1, read as the reverse complement.
TCTCACCTCCCATCCGCTGACCGATTCGCGCTACGCGGAATGGCCGCGAATCGCGGAGGCCAACCGGGCGGGCTGTAACGTCCTTCTCTACGACGCGGGCGAGGAAAATCTCTCCGTCGCGGCCGAATACGTCGAGGCAATGACCAAAAGCTGCTGGGCGTATGCGGAGGACAAGGAGGAGGCGGTCAAGGCGATGGCGGCCGGCTGCTACGGCGTCGTCGTAAATCGGGCCGAGACGGCTTCGGAGGCGCTCGCCGTCTTCGAGAAGGAGGGCTTTGCGCGCGCGCAGTTCATCGCGGCGCACCGCGGCATTACGGGCTACTGCAACGAGCAGTCGCCGACGGCCGTCGCGGCGACGTTCAACGAGGGCGCCACGCACATCGAGATCGACCTTCAGATCACCGCCGACGAACAGCTCTTCATCTGTCACAATTCCACGATGAGCATGACGTCCAACGGCAATGGCAACTTCCCCAACACGACGGCGGATGCCATCCGCAAATATACGCTCAGCGATTACACCAAGAAGTACGAGGAGACGTTCCCGACGCTCGAAGAGGTGATCGGGCTCCTCGCCAAAACCGACGTCATCTTCATTCTCGAGATGAAGCTCGACGAGGGCACCGAGCGCGCGGCCGACGCGCTGCACGCCATCGAGAACCTCAAAAAAGTGATGGACCGCCATCCCGAGATGGAGGGCAGGTGGTACGCCATCACCTTCTATTCCATCTGGGCGGAAAGGATGCGGAGCATCTTCCCCGAGATCCCGGTGGGCTACCTCGGCGGCGGAAATTCCTATTATACCCAGACCAAGCCCGACTATCCCAAGTTTTGGGACGGCCAATATGTCACGCGGGAGAAGATGCCCGAATGCATGCGGCATGTCACGCGGAAGTATAACGTCGGTCTCGACGAGCGCGCCCACAACGACGACGAGACGATCAATCCGCTCACGAACAATCTTTGGGCCACATGGCTCGCCCGCGGCTATGCCGAAAACAGTTGGACGTTCTACGATCTCAGCAACTTCCGCACCAAGTGCAACGTCGCGACGACGGACGTCGCGGAGGATTGCGCCATGTTGGCGAAGAAGATCCTCGTGCCCGAAACGGTTTCAAAGGCCGATCTTGCGGCGGGCAAAGTCACCCTGCCCTGCATGAATTATAACGGCTGGGTGGAGGAGCGCGAATGCGAGGTGATCGTCGTATCCGAGGGCGAGGGGACGGCCAAAGTGCTCTTCTACCTCCGGCAAAATTCGGGCGACAAGGCCGACGTGGATTTCGGGCTTTACAGCGATCTTGCGGACGTGACCGTGGCATAATGCGGCGGTTTTCGGCCGGCATGGCAGAGACATGGAGAAGGACAGTATGAAAGAAGTGATCCCGCGGGGATTGGTAGTATCGTGTCAGGCATTGAAGCATGAGCCGCTGTACGGCGGGAGCACGATCGCAAAGATGGCGGAAGCGGCGCGGCAGGGCGGCGCCGTGGGGATCCGCGCGAACACGGTGCGGGACATCAATGCGATCAACCGACGGATCGAAGGGAAACTGCCGATCATCGGGCTGATCAAGCGGGACTATGCGGATTCGGCGGTATACATCACGCCGACGCGGAAGGAAGTGAAGGCGTTGATCGGTGCGTCGTGCGCGGTGATCGCGATGGACGCGACGCTGCGTCCGCGTCCGAACGGGGAGACGCTGGAGGAGCTGGTCCGGTATGCGCGTGCGCATACGGACAAGGCGCTGATGGCGGACATTGCGACGTTTGAGGAGGCGAAGAACGCGGAGCGGCTCGGCTTCGACTATATATCGACGACCCTGCGGAGCTACACGGAGGAGACCCGGGGGATCGCGATCCCCGATGTGGGATTCTGCCGGCGGCTGAAGGAGGAGATCGCGTCGGCGACGGTGGTCGCGGAGGGCGGGATCCACTCGTTCATGGAGCTGAAGAGCATCTTAGACGCGGGGATCGAACATGTGATCATCGGCGGCGCGATCACGCGGCCGCAGAACATCACGAGTTATTTTGTAGACATTTTCAATCAAAGTCCCGCCTTCGGCGGAGAGGAGCGAATCCAGGCATGAATCCTACTTATACCGTGGCCATTCTCGGATGCGGGAACCGTGGCGCGGAAACTTACGGAACATTATTCACCCAACAGGCGGAGAGATTCCGCATCACCGCGCTCTGCGATACGTCGCCGTACCGTTTGGAAGTGTACGGCCGCCGTTTCGGCGTCTCGGAAACGTTCACGGACGAGGCGCGGTTTTTCGAAAAGAAGCGCGCCGATCTCCTCGTGATCGCGACGATGGACCGCGACCATGTGCGGCAGTGCGTCCGGGCGTTTCGTTTGGGCTACGACGTTCTGCTCGAAAAGCCCGTTTCGGCCGACCGCGAAGAGCTCGAAGAATTGCTCCGCGTTCAGCGGGAGACGGGCCGGAAGGCGCTGGTGTGCCACGTCTTACGATACGCGCCGGCCTATCTCACGATCGGGCAATATCTGAAGCGCGGCGCCATCGGGCGGCTCGTGGCCATCCAAACCATCGAGCAGGTCGCCTATTGGCACCAGGCGCACAGCTTTGTGCGCGGGAATTGGCACAGCAGCGAAGAGACGGCGCCGATGATCTTGGCCAAGTGTTGCCACGACCTCGATCTCTTGCAGTATTTTGCCGGCGCGAGGTGCGAGAGCGTCTCGTCGGTGGGGGATCTCGCCTATTTCAAGGCGGAATGCGCCCCCGAGGCGGCCCAAAAGCGCTGCGTCGTCTGTCCGTTGGTCGAGACGTGCGCATACAGCGCCAAGCGCATCTACGTCGACGGTTGGAAGGCCGCGGGGCGGCCTGCGTCCGATTGGCCGTATGTGCAACTGACCTCCCGCTATCCCATCACCGAGGAGGCCCTCGAACAGGCCATCGAGACGGGGGAATACGGCCGGTGCGTCTACTTCTGCGACAACGACGTCGTAGACCATCAAATCGCCGATTTCACCTTTGAAAACGGGGTCAAAGCCTCGCTCACGATGACGGCGTTTACGGCGGACTGCGGCAGAGTCATGCGGCTGTTCGGGACTTTGGGCGAGATCGTGCTCGATGAACCGCGCGGCGAGATCGTGCTGAAGCCGTTCGGCGGTGCGGCCGAGACCGTTAGAATCGCCTCGCTCGAAAACACGGATAAAGGGCACGGCGGCGGGGAATACGGCCTTCTCGATACGCTCTACGGCATGCTTTGCGGGGAGACGGAACAGGTCACATCCCTCGAAAATTCCGTGGAGAGCCACCTCATGGCCATCTGCGCCGAGGAGTCGCGCCGCAGAAACGGTGCGCGCATTGCAATTCATGCAAAGACTGAGAGGTAGATCATGAACAGAAAAACCATGACGATCGATGAAAAACTCACGCTGCTCACGGGATATGATTGCTGGTATCTCGAACGCCTCGGCGATCTGCCGCGGATCACCTTTTCCGACGGCCCCCACGGCGTCAAGATCCACCAGACGGAGACGGAGGCGAAGTGGGACAAGGCGGTCGCGTTCCCCACGCTGAGCGCGTTGGCGTCCACATGGGACCCCGCGCTCGCCCATGAGATGGGGCAGCTTCTCGGCGACGAGGCGATCGAAAAGAATATCGACGTCTTGCTCGCGCCGGGCATCAACATCAAGCGCATGCCGTATAACGGCCGCAATTTCGAATATTTTTCGGAGGATCCCTATCTGGCGGGCGAGATGGCATACGCCTATATCGAGGGCGTGCAGTCCAAGGGGATCGGCACCTCGGTCAAACACTTCGCCGTCAACAACAGCGACCACGACCGGTTCTATCAGTCGAGCGAGGTGGACGACCGCACGTTGCACGAGATCTATCTGCCCGCGTTTGCGCGCGCCGTGGAGGCAAAGCCGTATACGGTCATGTGCTCCTATAATCTCCTCAACGGCGTCTATTGTTCCGAGCATCGCCTGCTCTTGCACGACATCCTGAGAGGAGAGATGGGCTTCGACGGCGCGATCATCTCCGATTGGGGCGCCGTCGTCGACCGCGCAAAGGCGCTGAAAGCCACGCTCGACCTCGAGATGCCGCACTCCGACGAGGCATTTCCCAATCTCAAGGCCGCCTATGAACGCGGCTACATCACGGATGAGGAGATCGACGCCGCCGTAGACCGCCTTCTTGCGCTCGTCGAGCGGATCGAGGAGAACAAGAAGAAGCGCGTCGTGACGACGACGCCCGAGGAGCGCCACAAGGCCACGGTGCGCATCGCCGCGGAGGCCGCGGTGCTTCTCAAAAACGACGGCGCGTTGCCGCTCAAAGACGGCCAAAAGGTATTCGTCTGCGGCTGTAAGGCGCGGACGGGCGTCTATGGCGGCGGCGGGTCGGCGGAGGTGGCGAGCGCGTTCGAGCCCGTCAACCTCATGGACTGCATACAGGCGGAGAACGCAACGCTCGATCTGCGTTACCGCGAGACGCATTACTATCCCTTCGGGACGTCTCACAGGTTCCACAACCTGCGCGGCTCCATCGCCTTTGCGGAACAGGCGGACGCCGCCGTCGTCGTCGTGGGATTCGACGCCAAGACGGACTGCGAGGCCGGCGACCGCATGACGCTCCGCCTCACGCCTTTGGAGGAGGAACTCATCCGCCGCGTCGGCGCGGCCAATCCCAACACGACGGTCGTCGTCTATGGCGGCAGCGCCGTCGATATGAGCAATTGGATCGGCTGCGTCAATGCCGTCGTCTTCACCAATTTCAACGGCGAGGGCGGCAACGAGGCCCTCGGCAAACTGCTCACGGGCAGGGAGAACTTCTCGGGCAGATTGCAGGAGAGCTTCCCCTATGAGGACAGCCCCAACGTCGTCCGCCACGGCGACGGGTATACCGACGTCTATGCGGAGCGCGTCTTTGTCGGCTATCGCGGCTACGACGCCCGCGGCGAAGAGGTGCTCTTCCCGTTCGGCTACGGCCTTTCCTATTCCGCGTTCGACTATTCGGCGCTTCGCGTCGAGGAGAAGGACGGGGGATACGAAGTCTCCGTCAAAGTCAAAAACACGTCGGCGGTCGCGGGCAAGGAGGTCGTACAGCTCTATGTCGGCCAAAAGCATCCACTCGTCGCCCGTCCGCCGCACGAACTCAAGCGGTTCCGGAAGATCGCGCTGAAAGCGGGGGAGGAGCAGTGCGTCACGTTCAGCCTCACCCGGCGGGATCTCGCCTATTGGAGCCCCGCGATCCGCGATTGGCGCGTGGAAGACGGCAGCTATACCGTCTTCGTCGGCAGTTCTTCCCGCGATCTGAAGCTCTCTGCGGGCATCGAGGTCGCACTTCCCCACGACGAACAAAATTCTCAGCGCATCGAGCGTTGGTGAATGATTACAGGAGGAATTATGAAATTCAAGAAATTTTCGGCAGTAACGCTTGCGCTCTCGATGCTTCTCTTGTGCGCCTGCGCGGGGGAGCCCGCGCATACCCACGTCGACGCCGATCACGACGGCGTCTGCGACGAGTGCAAGCAAACGATCACGAACCAGACCGTGGACAGCGGCGCGTTCGACCTTGCGACGTTTGAAAAATTGCCCGCCGTCCGGCTCTCGTCGTTCTACGGCGTGGAACAGGGGGCGAGCTGCAAGCTCAAGATGCAGGCGCCGTGGACGGACACCTATTCCGTCTCGTTTGCGACGTCGGTCGTCTCCCGCGTCGAGGTCTATGATGCAGAGGGGAAACAATTGGAGAACACGTCGGAGGGCTTTCAGCTCACGCTCAAAGAGGGCGACATCGTGTATTTCAATGCGTTTCCCGTCAAGAGCGCGGTCCGCCTCGATGTCACCGCGAAGGAGAACAAATCGCCGCTTCCGTTCGATGTAGCCGAGGCGCCCGATCCCAAGCAGTTCAGCGTGACGAGCGCCGACCCCACTGCCGATCCGCTGGAATCGGCCGCGCTCACCTATACCCAACGCCCCGACACGCTGTATATCTACAGCAACGCGCCCGAAGATCTCACGCCGGAGGTCGTCAATTCCTGCCTTACGCGGCAGGACGTCTCCGACCGCTCCGTCTTCTTCACGTTCGAGCACCAGAGCATGTACCTCATGGACCGCGGGCTCAGAAGCAACGGCGTCTACTATGGCTACCGCGTCACCAACAACAGCAAAGAGGACATGTATATCACCGTCAGGAACATCGGCTATCAGCATGAGGGCTCGGGCGCTTGGTTCGGCCAGCAGGAGTGGGTGGATTTTTACAACACCGGTTTCTCGCTGGATGGCGTGAAGTCGCTCCTCCCCGGCCAAAAACAGCTCTTTGACGCATGGCTGAAATTCGTCGATACCGCGCCCCACAATTTCCAACCCACGACCTACCGCATCCCCGCGGGAGAACATATGTATCCCATCGGCGGGACGACGGAAGACGCCTTTTCGGGATTCAACGTCGCGGGGACGGCCAACCAGCTCCTCACATGGATCGCCAACGGAGCGGTGCTCTTCGATGTCGTCGGCGGAAACGCGGAGGGGGCCTTCTATATCTATACCAAACCCCAGAACATCGAGGAGGACAGCGCGCAGTATAAGGGCAACTCCTATCCCTTCGGAGACGGCTGGGATGAAGGGTATGTCGTAGAGGGCCGCGCGGCGTGGACGTTCAACGACGCGACGCAGCCGCAGAGCCTTCCCGTCACGTTCACCAATTATTACAGCGACGACAAGGACACGCCGGTAAAGGGAGAGCCCGCGTCGCTCATCCCCGGCATCACGGCGCACGAACAGAAGGATAAGACGTCGTGGGTGACCCACATCAATCTTCAATCCGCCGGCACAGACTCCGCCGGCAACGTGATCAACGCTCCCATGACCGACGCCGTCGGCACGGATATCAGCGTCCTCCACACGTATTTTAAGGGCCAGCCCGTCACCTACGACATCCATCATTACACGGCCACGGGGAAATATCCGAATTACGATGCGATAGGGGAATTTCCGAGCATCGGCAACTGGATGAAGGACTATCAGGATGTCTTCACCTTCGTCAACCAGGGCGATAAGCCGCGCACCGTGCGCATCAACATCTTGCCCAACGGCGTCATCCCGATGATATTCCGCAACCCGGACGGCTCGGTCATCACCGAGGACGGCCTCGCACCCGTCTTTACCATCCATGCCGGCCCCGGTCATACCGACGGCGATCCGTTTGACATCGCCACGAGTTGGGAGATCGTCATCCCCGCGCACAGCGTCAAACAGATCGTCATGGAATACAATCTGATGGCCAACGACTTCGGCGCTATGCGCCACAGCGTAGAACTTCTGTAACGGGACCGCATCGGAAAACACATGCCCCGCCGGCAAGCCGGCGGGGCATGTGTTTTTATGTCTTTGAAATGCTCATATGGAATGAAATCCGAACCGAAAGGGGACGAGGGGGCGCGTTTTACGAAATTTGCGCTCCGGCTTGCCCGTCGGATTCGATCGTGATGTTGCGGATGGACCTCGCGAGCTTTTTGATCGCCTTGTGCTCGAGATTGCGTTCGAGGAACGCCATATTGACGCCCTCCCAGACGAACAGGGTCCCGCTGATGTTGATGAGGTCGAACCAAAGATCGTAGTTGCGCAGGAAGTAGCTCAAAACGAGAACGGCGGCGCCGATGCCGATCAGCGACCACCCGCTCACAAGTTTTTGATTGTCGGCCTTGATCGTGCGGTACGCGGTCAGATAGATATTTTGTTTGACGATCTCCGCGCACTCCGCTTGGGTGTATTCGCCGAAGTCTTTGATCACGATCTGCAGATTCAATTTGAATTTTCGGGGCAGCAGAGCAACGGCCTCGTTGATGTCCGAGAACAGCTTATCGTTCAGTTTTTGGATGCTGTCGCCCCCGAAATTTTGGTTGATCAATTCCTCGAACGAATCGTAGACGAGCATCAACGTCGCTTCGTTCCCCCGAATGGAGAAATAGTTTTGCAGAAGTTGCAACCGAATATCCTTTCTGTTCCGCATGGTGCTGCTCCGTTCTTGTTAGTCCCGCCGTCTCAACATTTCGGCCCGACGGGGGACTTTTATTGTATCATACGGGGAGAAAAAAGTAAAGCATTCGCGGCAAATCGCGCCAAAGCTGATTTACAGCTTGATTTTGTTCCAGATTGCGTCGATTTCCGTCTCTGCGCCCGCGAATTTCGGCCATGCGTCAACGCCGTCGCCCGTCCTCCGCGGAATGATGTGAACGTGGAAATGGGGGACGGACTGTCCCGCGCTCTCGCCGCTTGCGTGCAGAAGATTCACGCCGTCATACCCGCAATGCTCTGTGAGGTGGCTTGCAACATGTTTCGCCGCGCGCATGAGGGCGCAAAGATCCTCGGCGTCGCAGTCGAGAAGATTTTCGCAGTGCCGCTTCGGGACGGCGAGCATGTGCCCGTCAACATCCCCCGCGACGTCCATAAAGACGAGCGTGTGCGCGTCTTCATAGACCTTTCTGCTCGGCACCTCGCCGCGCACGATCTTACAAAAAATACAATCCATGGCGTCCTCCTTTCATGTCGTTTTTTAAGATCGATCGACTGACTCCTCGATCGCTTTCCAATATTCTTCCTTGATCTCGTCTGCATCGAAATTTATCTTTCGCATTCTATTTTACAATTTCCTTTCATAGACACGGCTGTCTGTGCCATAAATGTCAACGCGATTTTCAAGGTGGGGAAAGCCGTATTTTTCGTATAAATTTATATAGTCGGTCGCGATATAGATTTTATGATAACCCATTTCTTTGGCGGCTCGACAGGCATGGTCGATGAGGATTTTCCCATAGCGGCGCCCTCGATAGGCGGGCGTAGTATGGAAAAACCCAAGCCACGGCGTAAGGGTAGGTTCTGCAATGCAGTCCTGTGCGGAAAGGGTGAGAAAGGACACGAGGTTCTTATATCAAAATTTACGATTTCCATATTGTCTCCGAAGAGAGGACGGACTTCAAATCGTCGAAGCAGAAGTCGGCCTCCTCGCAAAAACCTCGGTGGACGAGGATCGTCGTCATGCCGCTCTGCTTGCCGCCCTGAACGTCGGCTACGGGATTGTCACCGATCATGAAGTACTCCGCATCGGGGAATTTTTGTTTCGCAAGTTCGAAAATTTCCCTGCGCGGCTTGTCGTAACCGACCTCGCCGGAGACCACCATGTCCGAGAAATAGGGCGCAATTCCGAGTTTTTCCACAACTTCGTCGAGATCGGGATAGTTGTTGGAGAGGAGCACGTTTTTTGCTCCGCGTGCCCGAACTGCGCGCAGGGTGGGGATGGCGTCTTCATACAGCGTATAGCGCGCGAGCTGTTTGATGGTCGGGCGGAACAGGCGCGCAGCCTTTTCCGCGAGCGCAGCGGGGATCCCAAAATTTACGCAGTTCTCCGAAAAACTTTGTTCCATGCACGCCCACCATGATTCGCCGCGGAGGGGGAACTGCTCGGGCATATCCCAAGGATATTTGCCCCACATGCCCTCTTGCACGCTTTCACAGAGTTCGTCTGTGCAATTCGGAACGACCTCCTTTAAGATGTCGAAAATGCAGTCGCCCCAGAGCGAATTTGCAAGGGTGAGCGTCCCATGAAAATCCCAACAAAATACCTTCATCTCGTTACCTCGGTCATTTTTTTATCGCGATTTCGATATTTCGATCTATTTGCCGTAGCGGGAGGGCGAGACGCCCGCCCATTTCGTGAACGCGAGCGAGAAATAATTCTGATTGGAAAATCCCGTGGAGAGGGCCGTCTCCTTGACGCTTGCCCCGCTCTTGAGGAGTTTCGCCGCGCGCTGCATGCGCAGGTTGTTGTAGTGCGCCCGCGCGCCGCAACCCGCGTATTTTCTGACCGTCTTTTCCAGAGCGGAAACGCTCATATGCGCCTCGCTTGCGATCTCGGATAGCGACATGGGGTGGGGACCGCGCTCCATCACGGCCACAATGCGCTGAAAATTTTCGGCGGCGGGGCGCAAGATCGGCGCCTCCGCACGGCCCGAGAGCAGTTGAATGAGAAAGATCTCCAGCTCCTTGATCAAGACCATGGCGCGCGCCTCATCGCGGATGCCCGCGATCTGCACGCCGCGAAAGAGCAGGGCGGCCTCCGCCTCCTGATAGAGCGCAAGCAGTTTCTCCCTTTGAGAATAGCCGAGGGAGAAGAGATGGGCATGCGGCGGCGGGAAATCGGCGTCAAACGAGAAGATGATGATCTCGGCCGCCTCTCCGTCCGACCAGATGCGATGAAACTCATTGGGCGGATGGATCACAAGCTGCCCCTCGGACAGGACGAAGACCTCCCGTTCCGCAGTGATGCCGGCGCGGCCTCCCGCCACATAGACGATCTCGTAGAAGTCGTGCGTCTCGCCGACAAAGGAATAATCGGCGGGAAATTTTCTGCGCGAGACGGTATACAGCGCGTTGACGCGCAAAGATTTGATTTCAAACTTTTGATATGCATTCATGGGAATTTTTTACCGGATTTTGTAGATGAAAGGCATAAAATCGTATATCTATTTTGTTTCTTTCATGATATAACTGTAACATATCCCATCCGAAAAGTCAAGAGAATCGGGCGGGATCCTTTACGAACGGAGGACATCTTTATGACGGATGAAACCGCGCTGGCCGAGATCGCGTCCGCCTTTTGCATCGAAGGTTCCGTGCGCACGGTGTGCCCCTATGGCGAGGGGCATATCAACGTGACGTATCTCGTCACGACGGACCGGAAGCGCTACATCTTGCAGCGCATGAACACCAACGTCTTCCCCGATTCCGACAGCCTCATGAAAAACATCTGCGCCGTCACGGAATATCTGCGGGGGAGGGGGATGGAGACGCTCCGCGTCGTGCCCACCAAGACGGGCGCGCCCTATCTCGCGGAGGCACATCATTGGCGCGTCTACGACTTCATCGAGGGGACGGTCACCTATCAGACGCCGCCCAATCTCGCCGTCTTCACCAATTCCGGCAGGGCCTTTGGGGAATTTCAGAACGCGCTCGCCGGGTTTGACGCCGCGGGGCTCACGGAATCCATCCGACGCTTTCACGATACGCCCAAGCGGTTTGCCGATTTTTCGGCGGCGCTTGCGGCCGACGCATGCAAGCGGGCGGAGACGTGCCGCGCGGAGGCCGCCTTCTTCACAGAGCGCGCATCGACATACCATGTCGCGATAGACGGGCTCGCGGACGGGAGTTTGCCGCTCCGCGTCACTCACAACGACACCAAACTCAACAACATTTTGATGGACGCGGAGACGGGCGAGGGGCGCGCCGTCATCGACCTCGATACCGTGATGCCGGGAAGCATGCTCTACGACTTCGGCGACAGCATCCGCTTCGGCGCCTCTACGGCGGCGGAAGACGAACCGGACCTCGACAAAGTTCACTTTTCGTTGCGGCTCTTCCGCGCCTATGCGGAGGGCTTCTGCGCGGCGGTCAGGGGGAGCATCACGGCGCGCGAGGCGGAGCTCCTCCCTTACGGCGCCTATCTGATGACGGCCGAATGCGGCATGCGGTTTTTGGGGGACTATCTCTCCGGCGACGTATATTTTGCGACCAAATATCCCGCGCACAATCTCATCCGCGCCCGCACGCAGATCAGGCTGGCCGAAGAGATGGAGCATTCCCAAGACGCCATGCGTGCCGTCATCTATGAAATTTTAGGTGCATGACATAAAACGGGCATACCATGTCCGCGATATGCCGCATCATTTTCAAAATATCAAAAACGGCTTGACAAATGCGGGACCTCCGCGCTATAATGAACCAAACACGAAAAATCGAGCGAGGGAGCAACATGATCAAAAATACGCCGCCCATGGGCTGGAACACCTGGAACACATTTGCCGAAAACATCAGCGAGGAATTGATTTTTTCCTCCGTCGACGCCATCGTCTCCTCCGGGCTGAAAGACGCGGGCTATGAATACGTCGTCATCGACGACTGCTGGGCCTGCAGGGAGCGCGGCGAAGACGGGCGGCTCGTGCCCGATCCGAAAAAGTTTCCGCACGGCATGCGGTATGTCGCCGACTACATCCATTCCAAGGGGCTGAAGTTCGGCATCTATTCCTGCGCGGGCCTCTTGACCTGCGCCGCCTATCCCTCCAGCTACGATCGGGAGTTCCTCGACGCGGAGACGTTCGCGGGCTGGGGCGTGGATTTTTTGAAATACGACTATTGTCATAAGCCGCTCTCGGCGGACGGCGCCAATCTCTACCGCCGCATGGGGCTGGCGCTCGCGGGCTGCGGGCGGGACATCCTCTTCAGCGCGTGCAGTTGGGGCGCCGACGAGACCCACGAATGGATCGGGACGACCGGCGCCAACATGTGGCGCTCCACGGGGGACATTGTCGATACCTGGGAATCCGTGCGCGAACTCATCAAGCGGCAATACGATATCTTGCCCTATGGCGGCGTCGGGTGTTTCAACGATATGGACATGCTGATCGTCGGCATGCACGGGAAGGGGCATGTCGGCCTCAAGGGGTGCACAGACGACGAATATCGCGTCCACTTCGCGGCATGGTGCCTGCTTGCGTCGCCTCTGATGATCGGCTGTGACGTCCGCAATATGGACGAGACGACCTATTCCATCCTCACCAACCGGGAGCTCATCGCCATCCAGCAGGACGCGCGCGGCGCCCGGCCCTACATCTGCCGCAACTTCACCGACGACGTGCCCGTGATCATCCGCCAACTCGCGAACGGGGATATCGCATGCGGATTTTTCAACCTCTCCGATGCGCCCGCGAACACATGGTATGCGGCCGACGACCTCGGCGTGCCCTCGATCAGCGGCAGGACGCTGTGCGGCAAAGAGCTCTATACGGGAGAGACGTTGCGCGCGGTCAACGGCATTCTGTTCGCGTCGTTGCCCCCGCATTCCTGCAAGGTCTATCGGCTTCGGGTGGTCGCGAAGTGACCTGCGCGAAGTGCGAAAAGCCGCTCTCCTTCAACGAGCTCGGCCTCAACCGCAAGCTGAATGCCAATGCGGCGCGCCTCTGTATGCGCTGTATGGCGGAAAAACTCGGCGTCTCCGAGCTCCGTCTGCGCGAAAAGATCGGGGAGTATCTCGCCGCGGGTTGCATGTACTTTGTCAAAGAGGACTGATTTTTGCGCCGCAAACGAAATTTGCGGCGCATTTTTTCCAATCTCTTGACAACCGGGCGGCCGGATGATACAATCTTACTATGAAACCATCCATTACGGCGGAGAGCGCGCTGGAAAAACTCAGGGCGGGGAACGCCCGCTACCTCGGAGAGCGGCGGCTGGGGGATTACACCGTCCCGCGGAGGAAACAGCTCTGTGCGGAGGGGCAGGCGCCCTTTGCCGTCGTCGTTTGCTGTTCGGATTCCCGCGTCGTGCCGGAGGCCCTCTTCGACGCGGGCCTCGGTGAACTCTTCGTGATCCGCGTCGCGGGCAACGTCATGGGCCCGCACCAGCTCGGGAGCATCGAATATGCCGTCTCGCATCTCGGCTGTCCGCTCGTCGTCATACTCGGCCATACGGGCTGCGGCGCCGTCGCCGCGGCGCTTTCGGGCGGCGGGGAGGGCTATATCGCCGCGCTCACGCAGGAGATCGCCCTCGCCGTCGGGGAAACGGCCGACCCCGTCGAGGCGAGCAGGAAAAATGTGCTGCACGGCGTTCGGACCGTCCGTGAAAAATTGGGCGGCGGATTTGCGCGCACCGTCGGAGCGCTCTACCGTCTCGAGACGGGCAGCGTGGAATTTTTATAGGTTCATGAAGTCATGCGGGCATACCATGTCCGCATCTTGTCTTCCAAAAACGCTTTTTTTGTCAAGAAACCGCTTTTTTCGCGAGTGTTTTCACAACTTCTGTCAATAGCTGACAAACAAAACTTTTTCCGGAAAACCGCCTTGTCGGCGGTGCATTTATGGGCTGTACGTGCTATAATGGTGGAGAGAAGTAAATACGGAGAATTATGAAGACACTGTTTGTGACCGATTTGGACGGAACGCTTCTGACCAGCGAGGAAAAGGTATCGGCATACAGCCGCGAGCATCTCAACCGCCTGATCGACGAGGGCCTGATGCTCACCTATGCGACGGCAAGATCTGCGCGGAGCGCTTGCCGCGCGGTTTCCGGATTGAATATCCGCGTGCCGGCGATCCTCTATAACGGCGGCATCATCTACGATTTCATCAAGGGAGAGACGCTGAAATACGTCGTATTCGAGGACGATTGGAAACAATACGTCCTCTCCGTGCTCCTCGGGTTCGGCATCGTTCCCATCGTGTTCAGCGCCGTGCCCGGGAAGGAGCGCGTCGTGTGGATGAAGGGCGCCGAGAGCGAGGGCATCCGCCGCTATCTCTCCCGCCGCATGGGCGACGACCGCCTCGTCGCCGTCGAATCGCCCGAAGCGCTCATCGAGGATACCGTTCTGTATTTCAAATGCGTCGGTCCCCGGGAACAGCTCGAGAGCGCGTGGAACGACCTGAAATACGATACCCGCTTCATCTGCATCTTTCACCAGGAGACCTATCAGAACGATTTTTGGATGGAGATCTCCCCCCGCGAGGCGACCAAGGCCAACGGCGTGCGCTTTTTGCGGGAATATCTCGGCTGCGACCGGGTGGTGTGCTTCGGCGATACCTCCAATGATTCGGATATGTTCGACGTCTGCGAAGAGAAATACGCCGTCATGAATGCGGACGCATGGCTCAAAGCGAAGGCGACGGGCGTTACCGGCTATTGCGAGGAAGACGGCGTCGCCAAGTTCCTCGAAGCGCGCTTCCGCCCGTAGCCGCGGCGTCATAGAAACAGCCAGATCATGCGATAGGCCATATAGAAGCAGTAGAGATTGAAAACGGCCAGAAGGGGCAAAAATACCATGAGAACGAAGCTCGAAAGGCGGTATCGCATCGCAAACATGGAGATGTAGATGGAGAGCGCGCCGCCCATGATCGCGGTGAGAAAGAGTTTTCCGTCGCCTGCGGGCGTCTCGCCCGCGTCCGCGCTGTCCCGTTGCAATTTGATGAAGCGGAAGCCGTAGAAGTTGACGGCGGCGATATAGACGGTCAGGAGAACGTAGAGGAAGATCATAGCCGTATGCAGTATGTGCGGTTTGAAGAATTTATCGCAAGAGGTCACCATGGAAGAGAAAAAGCGGGCGTATATCAGCGTCTTCGATAAGCGCGGCGTCGTCGAATTTTGCCGCTATCTCGTGGAATACGGCTACGAGCTCATCGCGACGGAGGGGACGGCGCAGGTCCTGAAAGAGGGCGGGCTCCCCGTTCTTTCGGCGCACGATCTCACGGGCTATCCCGAGCCGCTCGGCGGCAAGGTGCGCGCGGTACATCCCGCCATCTATACGGGCATCATCGCGGGGTGTCTCACGCCCGAACAGCGCGCCGCGCTCGACGAGGAGGACGTCTATCCCATCCAGCTCGTCGTCGTCAACCTCTATCCGTTCGAACGCGATATGGAGGCGGGGCTTTCGTTTGAGGAGGCCTCCTCGCACATCGACGCGGGCGGCGTTGCGCTCTTGGACGCCGCGGCCAAACACTTCATGCAGGCCGTCGCCGTCTGCGATCCCGATGATTACGACCGGGTCCTCTGCGATCTCGCGGCAGGCTTCATCCCCGAGGACGAGCGGAAGTATCTCATGTATAAGGCGTTCTCCTATACGGCGTCCTACGACGCGCTGGTCGCACAGTATCTCTCCCACGAGCTCGATATTCCCTTCCCCAAGACACTCACCGTGACGTTCGAGAAGGCGCAGGACATGCGCTACGGCGAAAATCCGCACCAACGGGCGGCGGTCTACCGCGAACGTCTGCTCAAAGAGGGCTCTCTGGCGCGCGCCAGGCAGCTCTCGGGGCCCGCGCTCACCTATAACTGCATGGAGGACCTGAATACCGCGCTGGAGCTCGTCAAGGAATTTGACGGTCCCGCCGCCGTGGTCTGCAAGCACTGCGCCGTCTCGGCGGTGAGTACGGGCGGGAGCATCTACGAGGCCTTTTCGGGACTTGGGGGCGGATTCCGGAACACCATCATCGCCGTCAACGGCATTGTGGACGCGCGCGTCGCCCACTTGTTTGCGGGGCGGGGGATCGAGTCGGTATTGGCCGTTGGATTTACGCCCGAAGCCATGGCCGAGCTCGCCTGCGAGACGGAATTGATCCTGATGGAGAGCCCCGACATCCGCAGCAAAGTGCAGTTTTCCACGCTGGATATGACCAAGATCTACGGGGGTCTGCTCGTGCAGACCTATGATACGTCGCTCTTTGGAACGACGTCGGTCGTCACGGCGCGGAAGCCGACGGAGGAGGAGCTCGCCGCCCTCGCGTTCAATTACAAGGTCGCCAAGCACGCGCGCTCGAGCGCCGTCGTCATCGGAACGGCGACCAAAACGGTGGGGATCGGAACGGGACAGACGAGCCGCGCGTTGGCGCTCTCGTTTGCTTTGGCGCTCGCGGGCGACGCCGTAAGAGGCGCCGTGCTCGCGTCCGACGCCGCCTTTTCCTCCGCGGATCTGATCGAACTGAGCCATCGGGCGGGCATTACGGCCATCGTCGCCTCCGAGGCGCCCGATGCCGACGCGCTCGCCCTGCTCGATACATACGGCATGGCCATGTTGGTCGGCGATCGCCGCCACTTCAAGAATTGAGGAGCATTATGGAATCGTTACGGGAACTCTACAAGATCGGCAAAGGGCCCTCGAGCTCGCACACGATGGGCCCTGTCCGCGCGGCGCAGGAATTTGAAGCCGTACATCCCGGCGCGACGCGTTTTGTCGCCGTGCTCTACGGCTCGCTCGCCCTCACGGGCAAGGGGCATCTCACGGACCGCGCCCTGATCGAGGCATTTTCCAAGCCCTGTGAAGTCGTCTTCGACCCCGCCGCGCGCGATCTTCCGCATCCCAACACGCTGGATTTAGAGGCCTACGACGGCGCCCGTCTCCTCGAAAGGACGCGCTATCTCTCCGTGGGGGGAGGGACCATCCGCAAGGCTTCCGATCCGGAGGTCCCGCGCGCCCACGTCTATCCCTTCGCCGATTTCGACGCGATCCTCGCCTATTGCAGGGAAAAAAATTGCAGTTTGGAACAGGTCGTCTACGACTTCGAGGGGGAGGAAATTTACGATTTCCTCGCGGAGGTCTGGCATTCCATGCGGGAGACCATCCGCAGGGGGCTCACCGCGTCGGGCGTGCTCCCCGGCAAACTCAAAGTGGAGCGCAAAGCGAAGATGCTGTTCGAATCGATCCCCGAGGACGAACAGCTCGAGGAGCGCGAAAAGCGGCTCTTATGCGCGTTCGCGTTTGCGACGAGCGAGGAGAACGCGTCGGGCGGGACCATCGTCACCGCGCCCACATGCGGCGCCAGCGGCGTGCTCCCCGCGGCGCTCTATTATCTTTCGAACAAACACGGGTTCTCCGAGAAGCGCATCGTCGCCGCGCTCGCGACGGCGGGGCTCGTCGGCGTCACCGTCAAACAAAACGCCTCCGTCAGCGGGGCGGAAGCGGGCTGTCAGGCGGAGGTGGGGACGGCGACTTCCATGGCCGCCGCAGCCGTTTGCCGCCTCTTCGGCGCGGGACTCGACGAAACGGAGTACGCCGCCGAGATCGCGCTCGAGCACCAGCTCGGGCTCACCTGCGATCCCATCGGCGGATATGTGCAGATCCCCTGCATCGAGCGCAACGCCGTCGCCTGTCTGCGCGCGCTGTCCTCGGCCGAACTCGCCCATGTGTTGGCGGGGACGCGCAAAATTTCTTTCGATACCGTCGTCAAGACGATGTATGAAACGGGCAAAGACCTCTCGGCGCGCTATCGCGAGACGTCGGAGGGCGGCTTGGCCGTTCTTTATCATAGCTGTGATTAGTGGAGGAGACAATATGGGATCTGTGAATAAGGGAAAGACGCGCAAGATCGTCGGGTTGGTATTTTTGGTGCTGTTCGCGGTCATTGTGGTGCTGGGGTTCATCTTCTACGATGAAATTTACGGCGAAAACGGTTGGACAAGCATCAAGACGGGCTACGGATTTCTCGATACGCTGCTCTCGTTTTTGCCCCGCATCCTCGGAAGCATCGAAGCGCTCTTTATCACGCTGCTCGTCCTCTATGTGCTCGGCTTTGTGATGCGCAAGATCTTCAAGGGCACGCCGCGCAGGGTGACCGTCGGAAAGCTGGCCGTGAGCATCGCGCGCGTGGTGATCTGGGCCGCGGGGCTCATCGCGGTGCTCGCCGTCTGGGGCGTCAACGTGGCCGCGCTGATCGCCGGCGCGGGCGTCCTCACTCTGATCGTCGGCCTCGGGATGCAGAGCCTCATCGCCGACGTCGTCGCGGGCGTCTTCCTCGTGTGCGACGGCACGCTGCAGGTGGGGGACATCGTTACCATCGACGGCTGGCGCGGTACCGTGCAGGAGATCGGCATCCGCAACACCAAGCTCATCAATTACAGCGGCGACATCCGCGTCGCCAACAACAGCACCATCAAAGTGTTCATCAACCAGAGCCGGGAGATCTCCTATCCGACCGTCCTCGTCGGCGTCGGCTATGAGGAGAATTTGCAGCACGTCAAGGAAGTTTTTGAGGCGAACAAGGCAAAGCTCAGGGCGATGTGTCCGACCCTTCTCGGCGATATCGACTTCAACGGGGTCGACAGTCTCTCGGCGTCGAGCGTGGATCTGCATTTCGGCGCCAAGTGCAGCGAGGGCGATTTCTTCGCAGCCCAGCGCCAAATGCGCTGCGCCATCAAGACGGTTTTCGAAGAGAACGAAATCCACATCCCGTTCCCGCAGGTGGACGTGCACATGGCGCCCTCAGACGAGAACGCCGCGCCCGCAAGCGAGAACACAGCCCCGACAGACGAAAACGCCGCGCCCGCAGAGGACGCGCCCGAGACAGAGGAATGATCGGATCACCGCCCGCCGTGCGAACCGCACGGCGGGCGGTATGATTTGGAAAAAATACAAAAAATTTTTGTTTTCCCTATTGAATTTTCAGGGAAACTAATTTATAATAATTATGTGCGCATGCGTACTATCAAAGCAGGGGGGAGATACTATGGAAGCAAGCAAAGCGATCGAGTTGGGAAGGACTGCGCTCGGCATCGAATTTGGTTCCACGCGCATCAAGGCGGTGCTCGTGGACGAGGACAATACGCCCATCGCGTCGGGCAGTCATGATTGGGAAAACCGTCATATCGGAAACATCTGGTCCTATTCGCTCGAGGATATCCACGAGGGTCTGCGCGATACCTATGCGAGCCTCGCGAAGGACGTCAAGGAGAAATACGGTCTCACGCTCACCACGTTGGGCGCTATCGGATTTTCGGCCATGATGCACGGCTACATGGTCTTCGATAAGAACGACCGTCTGCTCGTGCCGTTCCGCACCTGGCGCAACAACACGGCGGCCTATGCGGGAGAACGTCTCACCGAACTCTTCGGATATCACATTCCCGCGCGGTGGTCCATCGCGCACCTCTACCAGGCCATTTTAGACGGCGAGGAACATGTAAAGGACATCGTGTTCCAAACGACCCTCGAGGGCTATGTCCACTGGATGCTCACGGGCAAGAAGGTGATCGGCATCGGCGAGGCTTCGGGTATGTTCCCCGTCGATCCCCGCACCAAGCAATACGATCCCGTCATGCTCCGCAAGTTCAATGAGCTCGTCAAGGGCAAGGTTCCCTTCCGCGTGGAAGACATTTTGCCCGAAATTTTGCTCGCCGGAGAAGACGCGGGCCGCCTCACGCCCGAGGGCGCGAAGTTCCTCGACCCGACGGGCAATCTGAAGCCCGGCATTCCGCTCTGCCCTCCCGAAGGAGACGCAGGCACGGGCATGGTAGCCACCAATTCCGTCAAGAAGCGCACGGGCAACGTCTCCGCGGGCACTTCCGTCTTCGCGATGATCGTGCTCGAAAAGGAGCTCTCCAAGCCCTATCCCGAGATCGACCTCGTCACGACGCCGGTCGGCGACCTCGTCGGCATGGTGCACTGCAACAACTGCACATCCGATCTCAACGGCTGGGTCAACCTGTTCGGCGAATTTGCCGAACTGGCGGGCGTGGAGATCCCCAAGTGGAAGCTCTACGACATGCTGTACTTTGCCTCCGAAGAGGGCGACAAGGATTGCGGCGGATTGCTTCCCTATAACTATGTCTCCAATGAGAACATCACCCATGTCGAGCACGGCCGTCCGCTGTTTGTCAGAAAGGCGGACAGCCGCTTCAACCTCGCCAACTTTATGCGCAGCCATCTCTATTCCGCGTTCGGAACGCTCAAAGTGGGCTGCGATATCATGCTCAAGGAGGAGGGCGTCAAGCTCGACCGCATCACGGGCCACGGCGGCCTCTTCAAGACGGAGCGCGTCGGCCAGAGCTATCTCGCGGCCGCCATCAATGCGCCCGTCACCGTCATGAAGACGGCGGGAGAGGGCGGCGCATGGGGTATGGCCGTTCTCGCGAACTACATGATCCGCAAGACGAAGGATGAATCGCTCGAAGATTACCTCGAAAACCGCGTCTTTGCGGGACAGGAGGGCGTCACGCTTGCGCCCGACCCCGCCGACGTCGCCGGCTTCGAGGCGTTTGCGGAGCGCTATGTCGCGGGGCTGCCCATCGTTCGCGAAGCGGTGCAGAGTTTGAAATAAATCAGGTTGAAAGAAACCGCGGCGGCACACACGCCGATGCGGTCAAAGGGGGGAACTCAATGTTAGAGGAATTGAAACAAAAAGTATTGCAAGCCAATCTCGATCTCGTGAAGCACCGCCTCGTGCTGTTTACATGGGGCAACGTCTCCGAGATCGACCGCAAAACGGGCCTGATCGTCATCAAGCCCTCGGGCGTCTCGTATGACGGGATGAAGGCCGAAGACATGGTGGTCGTCGATTTGGACGGCAAGGTCGTCGAAGGGTCGCTCCGTCCCTCGTCGGATACGCCCACCCATATTGAACTGTATAAGGCGTTTCCCAAGATCGGCGGCGTCACGCACACCCATTCGACGTATGCGACGGCGTGGGCGCAGGCGGGGCGGGACATCCCGTTTTACGGCACCACGCACGCCGACTATTTCTACGGCGATATTCCCTGCGCGCGGTCTCTCACACAGGCCGAGATCGAGGGGGAATATGAGAAGAACACCGGGCTTGTGATCATCGAGCGCTTCAAGACGGACGATCTGGACCCGCTCGCCGTGCCCGGCGTCCTCGTCAAAAGCCACGGCGTCTTTGCGTTCGGCAAGGACGGCGACAATTCGGTCTACAACGCGACGGTCATCGAGGAGGTCGCCAAGATGGCGGCGCTCACCGAGCAGATCAATCCCGGCATCGTCCGCGCCGACCGTTTCATGATGGATAAGCACTATCTCCGCAAGCACGGCAAGAACGCCTACTACGGACAGAAGTAATGCCGCAGCGGCGGCCAACCATAAAAATCAATAGAGAGGTAAAAATATTATGAAAGAAAAAGTAGTTTATTGGCTCACCGGTTCTCAGACGCTCTACGGCGAGGACGTGCTCGAGCATGTTGCCCAACACTCCAAGGAGATGGCGCTCTATGTCAACCGCTTTGTCCCCGTGACCGTCCGCTATCTCACGACGTGCAAGAGCTCCGATGAAGTCGTTGCCGCCGTCAAACGCGTCAATGCGGATGAAAACTGCGTCGGCATCATCACATGGTGCCACACGTTCTCGCCCGCCAAGATGTGGATCAAGGGCCTCAAGATGCTTCAAAAACCCATGTGCCATTTCGCGACGCAATACAACGAAAAACTGCCCTACGATACCATCGACATGGACTTCATGAACGAGAACCAGGCCGCCCACGGCGACAGAGAGTTCGGATATATCGTCTCGCGCCTTCGCATGGACAACAAGGTCATCGTCGGCTACTATAAGGATCCCGCGGCGCTCGAAGAGCTCGCCTCGTGGTGCCGCGTCGCCGCCGGCTACGCGTTCTCCAAGCAGGTGAAAGTCGCAAGATTTTCCGACAACATGCGCGATGTCGCCGTCACCGAGGGCGACAAGGTCGAGGCGCACATCGGTCTCGGCTGGCAGGTCGACTATTACCCCATCGGCGATCTCGTCGAGTATATCGACAAAGTCTCCGAGGAAGACGTCGACGCGCTCATGGCGGAATACAATGAAAAATACACGATGGCCACGGACCGCATAGAGGTCGTCCGCGAGCAGGCAAAGTATGAGATCGCGATCGAGCGTTTCTGCCGCAAGAAGGGCGGGTATCTCGGGATCGTCGATCACTTCGGCTCGCTGCACGGGCTCAACCAGCTTCCCGGCCTTGCCATTCAGGACCTGCAATCCAAGGGCTACGGCTTCGGCGCGGAGGGCGACTGGAAGATCGCGGCGCTCGGCGCGACCATGCAATACATGGCCGACCAGAAAGGCACGGGCCTCATGGAGGACTATACCTACGATCTCGAAGACGGCCTCTGCCTCGGCGCGCACATGCTTGAGGTCAGCCCGCAGTTCGCGGCGACCAAGCCCGAGATCCAGGTCCATCCTCTGAGCATCGGCGGCAAGAGCGATCCCGCCCGCCTCGTCTTCGAGGGGATCGAAGCGCCCGAAGCCATCGCCGTCTCCATGATCGACATGGGCGACCGGATGCGCCTCATCGTTCAGAAGATCGAGCTCGTGAAATATCCTCATCCGATGCCCAATCTCCCCGTCGGCGGCCTGATGTGGAAATATCAACCCAACTTCAAAGAGGGCGTGGCCGCATGGATCTATGCGGGCGGCGCGCATCACACCGTCGTCTCCTCCGTCGTCACGGCGCAGGAAATGGTCGATCTCGGCAACATGTGGGGCGTGGAAGTCGTTCTGATTGATGAGAACACCAAGATCGAAGACTTCAAAAAGCAGCTCATGTGGGCGGACGCCGTTTGGAAAATGAAGAAATAACCGAAAGCAAACCGTGAGGCGGTACAAACGTACCGCCTCGATTTTTAAGACGATGAATTTGCAAATGAATTTGGATCCCGGGCCGTGGGCGCGCGTCAAGAGCGGGGAAAAGACGATCGAACTTCGCCTCTATGACGAGAAGCGAAGAAAATTGTCCGTGGGGGACTTCGTCACGTTCCGCAACACGGAGACGGGAGAGCCGCTAAACGCGCGGGTCCTCGCACTGCACGTCTTTCCCGATTTCGCGGCGCTCTACGCCGCGCTTCCGCTCCCCGCATGCGGATACCGCGAAAGCGAGCTCGCCGCGGCGAGTTACAGGGACATGGAACAATACTACGCACCCTCCCGTCAGGCGCAATACGGCGTCGTCGGGATCGAGATCGAGGTGATCGGATGTTTTTGAAACAATATGTCTTCGGCAATGCCGAAGTCATCTACCGCGAGGTCCCCATCGAAGGGCACGAGGGGAAGACGACGGTCGGGCTCGCCGTCTATCCGAAGGACGCAAGGGCCGCCGTCGAAAAACTCATGATGGACAGTCTCGTGCAGGTCGCCTTTTCCGGCGACGAAGCGCTCATTGACTATACCGAGGGCGTCACGATGCGGGACCATAGTTCCACTATTTTGAAAATCAAAGCGCAGACTTCGGACATGGGTGGCGTCGATACGGTCTTATCCGATGAAAACGGCAACGAATATCTGCATGAACTTCGCTATGACGCGGAGACGGGCGTCTTCTCGACGCGCGTCGAATACCGCAACAAGAGCGAGGAGGTGCGGTGTTTGGAGCGGCTCGACAGCATTTCGCTCTCCGGCATCGGCGCCGCAAAGACGGGGCGCACGGAGCATTTCAAACTGTACCGTATGACCTCGGCGTGGTCGCGCGAGTGCCGCCTGCGGGCGGATGAATTTTCCGCGCTCGGCCTCGACATGAGTTGGGCGCGCTACGGCGTCAAAGTGGAGAAGTGGGGCGAAGTCGGCAGCATGCCCAACCGCGGCTGGTTCCCGTTCGGCGCCGTGGAGGGCGACGGCTACTGCCTCGGCGTGTTCCTCGAAGCGCCCTATTCGTGGCAGTTGGAGCTCTATAAGGAGAAGGAGAGCTGTGCGTTTTCGGGCGGCCTCTCCGACTATGAGACGGCCCATTGGCGCAAGGAAATTCTGCCGGGCGAGACGTTTTCCACCGATCGGGCATACTTTGCGCTCGGCCGCGACGTCACGGCGGTCTGCAACGCGTTCGTGCACTTTCAGGACGCCCGCCTCGCCGTTCCCGCTTCGGAGACGGAGATGCCCGTGCTCTTCAACGAATATTGCACCACATGGGGCTGTCCCTCGGAGGAAAACATCGCGCGCATCCTTTCGGCCGTCAAAGATTTTCCCATCGGCTATTTCATGATCGACTGCGGCTGGTATAAGCCCGACGACAAGGGCTGGTGCAACGCCATCGGCGACTGGGACGAGAGCAAACTGCTCTTCCCGAACGGCATCCGCCGCGTCGCCGCGCGCATCCGAAACGCGGGCATGGTACCGGGCATTTGGTTCGAATTTGAAAATGTGGGGCGCGACAGCAAGACGTTTTCCCGGGAGGAGCTCCTGCTTCGGCGGGACGGCCGCGTCATTACGTCCAAGAATCGCCGCTTCCTCGATCTCAGGTCGGAGGAGACGGAGCGCCTGCTCCGGGAGCGCATGATCGACTTCCTCCGCGCGAACGGCTTCGGCTATCTCAAGATCGACTACAACGATACCTACGGCGTTGGGTGCGACAGCGACGACGGCGCGGCGATCGGAGAGGGCGGACGGGAGGTCGCGGAGGCGAGCCTCGAATGGCTGGCCCGCCTCAAAGACGCCCTGCCCGATCTCGTCATCGAAAACTGTTCCTCGGGCGGCAGCCGCATCGAGCCCAAGCGCATGGGCATGGTATCCATGTGTTCCTTTTCCGACGCGCATGAGTGCGAGGAGATCCCGCTCGTGGCGGCCAATGTCTCCCGCGTCATTCCCGCGCGGCAGTCCCAGATCTGGGCGGTCCTGCGCGAAAACGAGCCCGACAGCCGCACCGTCTATTCCCTGACGGCGGCGATGATGGGGCGCATCTGCCTCTCGGGCGACGTCTGCGGAATGTCCCCGGAAAAGAAGGCGCTTGTGTTGCGCGGGCTGGAATTTTACGGCCGCGTCAAGGATATCGTCCGCTTCGGCGACATCGTCTCCATCGACAGCACGGTCGAATATTACCGCGCTCCCGCGGGCCGTCAGCTCTATCTCAAACAGTATCAGACCCGTCTCCTGGTCTTGGCGCATTTTTTGGACTGCGCCGAGGAAACCGTATGCGCGGCCGGGTATCGTTTGGTCGAAGCCTACACCGATTTGGAGCATACCATGTCCGAGGATGGGCTTCACATTTTCGGAAAACCGTATCACGGCGGCGCATTTTTATTGGAAAAGCGGCAGTAGGCGGACGCATCATATGGCGCCCGACGAAACGCCCAAATCGCGCCTAAATCGCGCCGAATTTGCGCCGGACTCGCGCATAATTTTGCGCCGCAAAGAAAGGAAAGGAAGGAAAGAAGGGAGGAATTATGGACATCAAACAGCTACTCAAAGAAAGGGGGCAGGAACATCTTCTTGCGGAGCCGCTCGGCGGCGAGGAGGAGGCCGCGTTCTATGCCGCGCTCGAAGCGCTCGATTGGGATCTTGTGTCGCATTGGAAGGACCCCGGCGACCTGCACGGCAGGGGTGTCATCACGCCCATTGCGGGTCTGCGTCGCGCCGAGATCCAAGCGAAGCGCGCGGAGTTTGAGGCGGTCGGCGTCGAAGCCATCCGCGCGGGGAAGGTCTGCGCGGTCCTTCTCGCGGGCGGGCAGGGCACGCGGCTCGGTTCGGACGCCCCCAAGGGCATGTACGACATCGGCCTCACGCGCCCGCTCTACATCTTCGAACAGTTGATCGCCAACCTTCTGCAGGTGACGGCGCACTGCGGGGCGTATGTGCCGCTCCTCATCATGACGAGCGAAAAGAACGACGCCGAGACGCAGGCGTTCCTCGCGGCGCACGCCTATTTCGGCTATCCGGCCGCATATGTTCGTTTTTTCCGCCAGGAGATGGCGCCCGCCGTCGATTTCGAAGGCAGGCTCCTCCTCGAGGACAGGGGCAAGCCGGCGCTTTCGCCCAACGGCAACGGCGGCTGGTATTCCTCCATGAAGCGCGCCGGGGCCGACGCCGATTTCCCCGCGATCGAGTGGTACAACGTCTTTGCGGTGGACAACGTTTTGCAGCGCATTGCCGACCCCGTCTTTATCGGCGCGACGATTTTGAGCGGCAAGAAATGCGGCGCCAAAGTCGTCTGCAAGGCCGAACCCCACGAGAAGGTGGGCGTCATGTGTCTCGAAGACGGGCTTCCATCGGTCGTGGAATATTATGAACTCACGGAGGAGATGGCGAACGCGCGGGACGGGAACGGCGACCTCCTCTATCTCTATGGCGTCATTCTCAATTATCTGTTCGAGGCAAAGCAGCTCGAGAAGATCGCCTCCCGCAGCATTCCCATGCACGTCGTCAAAAAGAAGATCCCGTATTATCAAAACGGCGCATACGAAAAGCCGGAGCGGGAGAACGGCTATAAATTCGAGACGCTCATCCTCGACATGGTCAAATTGGCGGGGAGCTGCCTTCCCTTTGAGGTGGAGCGCGAGCACGAATTTGCCCCCATCAAAAACAAGACGGGCGTCGACAGCGTGGATACCGCGCGCGCCCTTCTTGAAAAAAACGGAGTGATTTTATAATGGAACAGGAAGCCAATCAGCATCACATCGCATTCATCACCCAGCTTGTGCGCCTCAACGGCACGATGGCCGAACTCTTCAAAAGCGGCAACCTCGAACTCTTCGGGGAGATGAATCGGGCCGTCAAGGAGATGTATCGCGAACAACACGGCAGTGAGGACGAGGTATTTCGCGCCATCGACCCCGACTGCGAAGTCATCTATGAAAATTTCGACATGATCATAGCCGTTCTCCGCACGACGGAAGACGGCGTCATCGACGAGGGCGCCCGCAAGGCCATCAACAAATTTTTGCACAACATCGACGAAGCGGTCGTCAATATCGCGTCGCTTCTCGGCGTCATATGAAGACGAGGGGAAAACCAGGATGAAAAAAGTAAAAATTTTTGCCGACGCCAATCTCGCAGTCGGTACCGTCGATCCCAATCTCTACGGCTCATTCATCGAGCATTTGGGGCGGGCCGTCTATGAGGGCATCTATGAACCGGGACACCCGACGGCGGACGCGGACGGCTTCCGCGCCGACGTCATCGGCCTCATCAAGGAATTGAACGTGCCCATCGTGCGCTATCCCGGGGGGAACTTCCTCTCGGGCTACGATTGGCGCGACGGCATCGGCCCCAAAGAGACGCGCCCGACCCGCCTCGACCTCGCATGGTTTACGACGGAGAGCAATCAATTCGGCACGGACGAATTTATGAAGTGGTGCAAAAAATCGGGCGTTACGCCCATGATGGCCGTCAACATGGGGACGGGCACGATCAAGGATGCGGCACAGCTCGTGGAGTATTGCAACCATGCGGGCGGGACGGCGATTTCCGAAATGCGGAAAGCCAATGGCGCAATCGAGCCATACCATGTCCGCTATTGGTGCATCGGAAACGAGATGGACGGCCCCTGGCAGATCGGCCATCTCTCGGCCGATGAGTACGGCAAGAAGGCGCTCGAGGCCGCGAAAGTCATGCGCTGGGCCAACGGCGAACTCAAGGAGGACAACGGCACAACGTGGGGGTCCGAGCCTCTGAAGCTCGTCGTCTCGGGCTCCTCCAACCATGAGATGAAGACGTTCCCCGAGTGGGACCGCGTCGTTTTGGAGCACACCTATCGGGCCGTCGACTATCTTTCGATGCACCGCTACTATATGTACGATGAGGACCGGGAGCGCCCGCTCGAGGATTTCCTCGGCTCCGCAGACGACATGCACGAATACATCGGAACGCTCAAGGCGACCATCGAATATGTCCGCGCCAAGGTGCGTTCGAAGAAGCGCCTCGCGATCTCGTTTGACGAATGGAACATCTGGTCGGTCACCGCGCCCCGCCGCGAGCCGCTCTGGAAGTCGGCGCCGCACCTTCTCGAAGACGTCTATACCTTCCGCGACGCCATCGTGTTCGCGGGGCTCATGAACACGCTGCTCAACAACTGCGACGTCGTCAAGCTCGGCTGCCTTGCACAGCTCGTCAACGTCATCGCGCCCATCATGACGGAGAAGGGCGGCGGGACCTTCAAACAGACGACTTTCTATCCCTTCCGGGCCATCGCTTCGACGGCGCGCGGCGAGACGCTTCGCACGTTCTCCGATTCCGACAGCTTTGAGACCATGTACGGCGCGGCCCGTTGCATCAACGAGGCCGTCAACCACGATAAAACGACGCGGACGGTCTGCGCGTCGCTCTGCAATTACAGCCAGTCCGCACGGGAAGTGGAGCTGGAATTGCGCTCGTTCGGGGCGCTGAAAGCGACATCCTATGTGGAGATGGCGGAGAGCGATCTCGCCGCGACCAACGGTTTCGATCGGCCGGACGCCGTCGTCCCGCACGAAAAGGAACTTCCCGCCGTCAAAGACGGCAAAGTAACGCTCACGCTCCCCGCCATGAGTTGGAGCTTTGTGACGTTCCGCTACTGACGCGACCCCGTCGCCTGATTTTATCCTATGGCAAATTCCAAACATCGAAAGAACGCCGCAAAGAGGGCGCGGCGCAATCGCAAACTCCTCTTGGCCCTCGTCTGCCTGTTTCTCGTCATCGTCCTGCTCGCGGCGGCGTATTGGTATTTCTATGTCTATTCCAAGAGACAGGCGCCCGGCCCGGAAGGTCCCTCTACGGATGGGCCTTCCACGGAAGGACCCTCCGCGGAGGAGCC
The DNA here is from genome assembly GCA_947627565.1 of uncultured Clostridia bacterium. Lineage (GTDB taxonomy): Bacteria > Bacillota > Clostridia > Christensenellales > Borkfalkiaceae > Gallimonas. Next base: position 120,536 of record CANQWO010000001.1, on the reverse strand, counting down.
TGCGACGGGCGAGCTTTCGATCCATTTCCTCGAACTCGGCAATCGCTATACGGGCGACTGCATCTTTATTCAGACGGGAAATACGGAGCTCCTGATCGACGGCGGCTCGCGGGAAACTTCCGCGGATACCATCGAGCGCTATGTCGATTCCTATTGCAGCGACGGCGTGCTCGAATACGTCATCGTGACGCACGCCGACCAGGACCACATCGCGGCGTTTGCGGGCAATTCCTATCACGAGAGCCTGTTCCGCCGCTATGTCTGCGAGACGATCATCGATTTCCCCAACACGAAAAAGACGACGCAGGTCTACGGCCGCTACTGCACCGAGCGCGACGCCGAAGTGGCGGAGGGCGCCGTGCATTATACCGCGCTCGAATGTTACAACAACGAAAACGGCGCGCAGCGCAGCTATGAATTGGCAGAGGGGATCACGCTCAACTTTCTCTATAACTACTATTACGATCACAGCGCCTCGGATGAGAACGACTATTCCGTCTGCTTCTATATCGCGCAGGGGGAGTACAATTACCTCTTCACGGGCGATCTCGAGGAGAAGGGGGAGAAATATCTCGTACAATACAACGAGCTCCCGCAGTGCAAGCTGTTCAAGGCGGGCCATCACGGCAGTAAGACGTCTTCGACGGACGCCCTGCTCTCCGTCATCCGTCCCGAATACGTCTGCGTCTGCTGTATCGCGGGGAGCAACGAATATACCGATAACGGCGACAACACATTCCCCACGCAGGCCATGATCGACCGCGTCGCCCGCTACACGAAGAACATCTATGTGACGACGCTGTCGACGGGCGACGGCTACACGTCTATGAACGGGAACATCGTGGTAAGGTCCGACGGGGCCGCATTCTCCGTCTCGGGCACGAACAATTCCACGATCTTAAAGGACACCGATTGGTTCAAAGCAAACCGCATTTGGCCGTCTTACGGCGTATAGTACACGCAAAACGAGGCACCCATGTCTGAGATCACAGCCATCACACCGCAAAAGTACGACGCGGCCCGTTGCAACATCGAAGTGGACGGGCGGTTTCTGTGCGGCATGAAATTGGAGACGGTCATGCGGCACCGTCTCAAAGCGGGGAGCACCGTCACCGAAGAGGAGCTCGCCGCCTATCAGCTCGAGAGCGAGCAAGATGAGGCGTTCGATAAGGCGCTCCTGCACATCACGGCTTCGATGAAGACGGAGCGCGAAGTGCGCGATTTCCTCAAAAAGAAGGGATATCTGGAGGACGTCGCAGACGAAGTCGTCGGGAGGATGAAGCGCTACGGATTTCTCGACGACGCCGCGTATGCCCGTGCATATGCGGAGAACATGGCGCAGAAAAAGGGGTCGCGCCTCATCGCGCTGGAGCTGAAGCGCAAGGGCGTCTCCGAGGGAGATATCGACGCCGCGGTCTCCGCGCTCGGCGACGAAGGGGCGTGCGCGTCTCGCGTCCTTGAAAAATATCTGCGCGGCAAAGATGCGAACGATCCGAAGACCGCGAAGAAGGCCTATGCCCATTTGCTGTCCAAGGGCTTCGACTACGAGACGGCCCGAGGCGCGCTGGTCGCCTACCTCTCGGAGGAGCCGTAGGCATGGCCGGAGACGTTGGCGATGGGAGGCGAGGAGACGGCATGCGTGTAATCCGATTGGAGGAGACATCCTCCACCAACGATTATTTGCGATCCTATTTGGGCGGCGGAGAAGATATGATCGTCTGCGCACGCCGCCAGACGGGCGGAAGAGGCACCAAGGGCCGCACGTTTCTCTCGGAAGAGGGCGGCGTCTACCTCTCTGCCCTCACGTTTTACGCGGCGCTTCCCGTGGCGGACGCGTTTTCCATCATGACGCACGCGGCCGTCGCGGTCTGTCTAACGGCGGAGGAATACGGCGTGCGCCCCCAAATCAAGTGGCCCAACGACATCTATGCGGACGGCCGGAAGCTGTGCGGCATCCTCATCGAAAATACGCTGTCGGGCGGGTGGGTGCGCGCGAGCATCGTCGGCATCGGGCTCAATGTCTCCAACGACGTCTCCGCGCTCGGCGGAACGGCCGTAACGCTCCGAGAGCTCGCGCAAAGACCGCTCGACGCGGAGGACGTGCGCCGCAGCTTGATCGCCAATCTCCTCCGCGAAACGACGCTGAAAGAGTATCTGGCGCGCGTTGGATTTTTGGGGCAGACGGTCACCGTCCTGGAGGGGGAAGAAAGCTACCCCGCGACGGCGCGGCGCATTTTGCCCGACGGGCGGCTGGAAATCGAGACTGCGTCCGGCAGGAGAGCGCTCTCCGCTGCCGAAATCTCCATACGCGTTTGAAGGTGGACTATGAAATATGCATATACGTTTGCGGAGATCGCCGCTGCGGAAAAGCGTGCGATCGAGAGCGGGACGGACGTCCCCACCCTGATGGAGCGCGCCGGGCGCGCCCTTGCCGACGCGGCGGAACGTGCCATGCGCGCCTGCGGCGCCGACGACGCCGTCTTTCTCATGGGCGGCGGCAACAACGGCGGCGACGGCTTTGTCGCGGCCCGCTTGTTGCGGGAACGGGGATACGACGTCGCGGCCGTCTGTCTTGCGCAGAAATTGACGGGAGCGGCCGCAGATGCGCGCGAGAAGTTCCCGGGGGAAGTGTTCGGCGTATTCCCGCGCAGGCATTTCCGCGTCGCCGTCGATTGTCTCTTCGGAACGGGGCTCGCGCGGCCCATCGAGGGCGCATATGCCGCGGCCGTAGACTTTCTCAAGACGTGCGATCACGTCATCTCCTGCGACGTCCCCTCGGGCCTTCGGGAGGGCGGGCTTGCGAGCGGCCCCGCCGTTCGTGCGGACGAGACCGTGACAATGGGCGGCCTCAAGACGGCGCTGCTCCTCTCCGACGGCGCCGATCTCGCGGGAGAGATTGAGGTCGCGGAGATCGGGCTTCCCCTTGCGGGCGGCGCGGAAGTTTGGGAGGCCGAAGACGTCGCCGCGCTCTTCCCCAAGCGGCGTTCGCATTCCAACAAGGGGGACTACGGCACAGTCTCCGTTCTCGCCGGCTACGGCTCCCTCGGCGCACCGCTCCTTGCGGCGGGCGCCGCGCTGAAGAGCGGGGCGGGCTATACCGAGCTCCGTCTGCCTCATTCCGGGAATCCCGCGACGGACGAAATGCGCCGCACCGTGATCGCCGCAAAATATCCCGCGTGCATCGTCAAGTTGTATGCGGGGGAGCCGCTCACCTCGCAGGCGGTCGCGTTCGGCATGGGGGCGACGCCGGCCGTGAAGGAAATGCTCGAAGAACTCCTCGCGACCTACCGCGCGGGCACGCTTGTGCTCGACGCCGACGCGCTCAACGCCCTCTCCGCATACGGCACGGACCTGCTCCGAAAGCGGGCGTGCCCCGTCGTCCTCACGCCGCACATCAAGGAATTTTCCCGCCTGACGGATCGGTCCGTCGAGGAGATCTTAAAGGACCCGATTGGCTGTGCGAAGTCCTTCGCCGCGGAGTACGGCGTCACCGTCGTGCTGAAAAATAATCGGACCGTCATTACCGACGGAACGCGGGTCGCCATCTCGTGCACGGGTTCTCCCGCCCTCGCGAAAGGGGGGAGCGGCGACGTCCTTTCCGGCCTGCTCGCCGGGACCTGCGCCCGCGGCGTTCCGCCCTACGAGGCGTCCGTGGCCGCCTGTTATCTCCTCGGCCGCGCGGGCGAATCTGCAGCGAAAGAGATGGGGGAATACGCGCCCGACGGCGCCGACGTCATTCGTCTGTTGCCGCGCGCAATTCGGTCGCTCGAATCGCTCTGATCGGAAAAAAACCGTAAAAAAAGGCCCCGAAACGGGCCGATTTTCTTATTCTGTGAAGTATTATGCGTGACATATTACTATTTTCCGACCGCATGATCGGGGCATCCGAACAGCCGCACGCCGATGGCGAGGAGCAAGAGCGCGCATCCGGCGATCAGATAGTAGCGCGGAAAGAGCGTGAAGAGGCTCATGATGAGGAGCAGGCATCCGCTGACAAAAAACGGCTTGGAATTGCGTTTGGAGAACGAGCGGCGGAGACGGGCGCGCAGCTTGGGGCGGGGGAGGTCGGCGAGGATGAGCTTTTCCGGCGTGGTCCCCGTCCGCTCGAAGAGCGCAAAGACGCCGTCTCCGCCGAGAATGTTTTTCCCGAACGCCCGCGCGAGTTTTTCCGCCTCGGGCGTGAGTTCGTTGCAGACGACGGTAAACTTCTCTTCCCCGTATTTTCGGAGGAGTGCGGCGATGGCGTCCGCGGAGAGCGGTTGCATGGTGAAGGCCGGGAGGAACAATTCCCCGCCCGAAGCGACGGCGTCCTCTGCGGCGGTCGCCTCCGTCCCGTCCGCCGTCAAGGCGCGCGCGAGCGCTTCGCACACGCGGTCCCGGCGTTCGAGCGCGAGGTGCAGCATGAGGTCGTCCCGCCGCTTTTTTGCCGCTTTGCCCACGACCGTCTTTTCCCGCCGCGTATACATCACGGCAAAGGCTGTCGCGCCGACGGCCAGTGCGATGCAGGTCGCCGCCGAAAACACGACGGCCGCCGGAAGACGGTAAAACCGCATGATCCCGACGGCGGGGAGGAATGCGCAGACGGTATAGAACACGACGTCCGCGACCAGCGGGAAAGAAATGTGTTTCATGAATGTATTTTTGACGGGAATTTCGCAAATTAGTCTTGCAAAGGGCAAAAAGATATGGTAAAATGGTGCCATGAAGATCGGAATTTTCGGAGGCTCGTTCGACCCGATCCATTCGCAGCACATCGGCTGCGTCGTCGCGGCGCAAAGGGCGCTCGGCCTCGACCGTCTCATCGTGATGCCTTCCTACATCGCCCCGCACAAGCGGAGCGGCGCGGCTGCCGACGGGAAAAGTCGGCTGAAAATGGCAGAAATCGCCCTTCGGGGGCTGGATTTTGCCGCGGTGAGCGACGAAGAACTCGCGGCCGGCGGGACCAGTTATACGTACCTGACCTGCGAAAAGTTCAAGGCGCGCTATCCTGCGGCCGAGCGCTATTTTTTGGTGGGCGCAGACATGCTCGAGGACTTCTTCACATGGCGGGAGCCCGATGCGATCTTGTCCTGCGTGACGCTCGCGGCATGCGGCAGGGGAACCGCGTCGACGGCGGCGCTCAGGGAGAAATTTTATGACCGCTTCGGCAAGCGGTATGCCGAGGTGCCCTTTACGGGCGAGGCCGTCTCGTCGACGGAGATCCGCGTGGAACTTGCGTTCGGAAAGCGGCCCGCCGCGCTCGACGGCGAAGTCTATCATTACATTTCAGAGAGGGGGCTCTACGCCTATCCCGTCATTGAAAGGGCGCTCTCCTATGAGAAGGAAACGCGGCGAGAGCACAGTTTTCGGGTCGCAAAAATGGCCTGCGCGCGGGCCAGATCGCTCGGGATCCCCGAGGAAAAGGCTCTGCTTGCGGCCGCGTTGCACGACTGCGCGAAGAATCTCTCCGCGGACGACGCGCTCGTGGCGGACTGCCGCGTCCCGTCCGATGTCCCCGCGCCCGTCCTGCATCAGTATACGGGCGCCCGGCTTGCCGCCCGCCTCGGCGTGGAGGACGAGGAGATCCTCGATGCGATCCGCTACCACGCCAGCGGCAGGGAGGACATGACGCCGCTCGGCAAGCTCATTTTTCTCTCCGACCTGTTGGAGGAAGGGAGAACGTTCGCGGGGGTGGACGTTCTGCGCGATCTTTTTTGGAAAGACCTCGACGCCTGTCTGGAGGCCGCGCTCCGCGCCCAGCTTGCCTATCTCTCCGAGAGCGGAACGCCGATCTACGGTTTGACGCAGAGCGCCTATGATTGGGTCGTAAAACACAAAAATCAACCGTTTTCATAGTACTATGCGAGACATAAATGCGCGTATTGCCCGATGAAAACGGCAAAAAATAGAAAATCAGGGGGTATCGATCATGGAAAGCTATGAACTTGCAAAAGCCTGCGCCGCGGCGCTCGCCGAGAAGAAGGGAGAGGACATCGTCATCATCAATGTTACCGACCAGACTGTCGTGTGCAGTTATTTTGTCATTGCGAGCGGTAAGTCGACGACGCAAGTGCGCGCGCTGGGCGATCAGGTGGAGGAACAGCTCAAGAAGAAATACGAGCTCTATCCCGACCGTACCGAGGGGCTCCGCGAAGGGCGTTGGGGCGTCTTGGATTACGGCGATGTCGTTGTGCAGATTTTCAATGAAGAATCGCGGAAATTTTACTATCTCGAGCGGCTCTGGGATTCCGGCCGCAACATCGAGCACTACGAGGGCTGACGGGCCCTTTCGGCGAACGTTCAAATTCGGCGAACGTTCCAATAGAGCGAAACGGCGGGACTTCTCCCGCCGCTTTGATCGCTGTCGCTTTTATCATTTCATATAAAGATATGGTCATGCGTTGTCGTTGCTTTTGAGGAAGAATGAAGAGCGGCCCGCCGAAGAACGGCGGGCCGCTCGATGTCATGATTTTTCCTCGTGGAAGGAAATGCGCTTGGGCTCCGAGTAGGCCGCCTTGGCGCGTTTTTTCTTTTTTTCGACGATGTAATAGACGGGTTCGGGCGCCGGCGGCGTCTCCTTGGGCTTCTCGGCGGGAAGATTTCTGCGGGCGCGGTAGCCGATGCGCGCCAGTTTGAGGATATGTACGAGGACAAAGCAGGCGAAGAGGAGGATCGCGGCATACAGGCCGCCCAACCAGGGAATGAGAAGATTCATGGCTCCATTGTAACAGAAGGGCGCTGTCATAAATTGCGCAAGATGGGAATATTTTCCCGTTTTTTCGGGAAAGCTCATGGTATATGGAAGGAACAGTGCTCTCCGCGGCGGAGGCCGTGGAATACGGAGAATTTAAGAGAACGAGGCGGGAGGCGGAGATCGCCGTCACCCTGCATAAGCTCATCGTCGATGCTTCCCGCCGCGAGACCGACCGCTACGCCCTCAAGACGGCCTGCGAAAACGTGCGGAAACTTACCGCCTACGGGGTATTGGTCTCGCCGGTGAGCGTTGCGTCGGCACGGAAACATTTGGAGGGGAGCCAGGCATACGTCATCTGCCTCGTCGGCGGGACGGGGGAGACGCTGATGCCCGTCAAGAAGTTAGAGGCCAAGAAGGCCATCGCGCTGGGTGCGCGGGAGATCAGGCTGGTGCTCTGCTACTCCGCGCTGCGGGCGGCGAACGCGTCCTATCTCAAACGCGAAGTGAAGAAAGTGCGCCGCGTGGCCAAAAAGATGGCGCTCGTCGTCTCGTTGGAGGACCATACGCTGAGCGAAGAGGAGGTGGCGCTGGGCGCAAAGGCCGCGGCGGACGGGGGCGCCGACGCCGTCTGCGTCCGCGGGGAAGTGCAGTTGGTACTGCGGGCGCTGCGCGCGGGCGGCGGGAAGATCCGGGTCGACGTCTCCGGCGTGGAAAACGCCGAACAGCTCCGTTCGCTCACCAAAGCGGGGGGCTCCCTCGTCCAGACGGCCGATCCCGACCGCATCGCAAAGGAGATGTACGAACAGGCCAGGGAGGAAGCGGAACGCGTCCTGCCGCCGCAGAACGCCGAAAAGCCGATCTGACGCGTCGAGATCCGGATAAGCCCGCGGAAAGGCCCGCGGGCGTTTTTCCATGGAGACAATTTTCGCGCAGAAGGCCGAAGATCCGCCCGCCTTTTTTTATGTTCTTCGGTGAAATTCTCGAAAACGCCCGAAAATCGCTTTGAAATTTCCTAAAAATATAGTAGAATAGGGAAGTGAACATTTCGCGCGCCCTTCGGCGCGCTATTCGGAGCAAAAAAAGATGGGATTGATTTCTTATATCAAAGACAGCGACAGCCGCAAGAGCCTGAAAAAACTCAACAAAACGGCAGAGGCCGTGGAGGCGCTCGAGCCCAAATACCAGGCGATGTCCAACGAAGAACTCAGAAGCCAGACGGCCGTCTTTAAGGAGCGGCTCGCCAAGGGCGAAACGCTCGACGACATCCTCTGCGACGCGTTTGCGGCGCTTCGCGAAGCGAGCTGGCGCGTCCTCGGCATGAAGCACTTCCATGTGCAGATCGTCGGCGGCATCTGCCTCTTCCAAGGCCGTATCGCCGAGATGAAGACGGGCGAAGGCAAGACGCTCGTCGCCACGCTCCCCGCCTATCTCGAGGCGCTGAGCGGCAAAGGGGTGCACATCGTCACCGTCAACGACTATCTTGCCCGCCGCGACGCCGAATGGATGGGCAAAGTCCACAAATTCATGGGGCTTACGGTGGGCGTCGTCGTTCCGGGGATGTCGGAAAACGACAAGCGCGCCGCCTATCAGGCCGATATTACTTACGGGACCAACAACGAGTTCGGTTTCGACTATCTGCGGGACAATCTCACATATTCCCTCAAAGATATGGTCCAGCGCGACCTCAACTTTGCGATTGTCGACGAAGTGGACTCCATCCTCATCGACGAGGCGAGGACGCCGCTCATCATTTCCCACCGCGGCGGAAAATCCTCCGATCTCTATGAGCGCGCCGATAAATTTGTCCGCAGCCTCAAGGGCGGCTACGACGACGAGCTCGAAAAGGCGTTTGCCGACTATCTCGACGACTTGACCCGCCGCGCGGCGGACGGCGACGAGGAGGCGGCGGCCAAGCTCGAAGAGGCCAAGGATCAGGACCGCATCATCAAGCGTTCGAAAAAGGGCCGCCCCGCGCAGAGCAAGCTGGATAAATCGGAGATGCTCGGCTGGGAATACCTCATCGAGCGCAAGGAGCGGGAGGTCCACCTTCTCGAACTCGGCGCGAAGAAAGCGGCGCAGGTTTTCAACATCAAAGTCTGGAACGACAACGATACCGACGAAGATTTCTATCAGAGAGTTTGGGACAGCAACGAAGCCGCGCAGATCAACCATCACATCCAGCAGGCGCTCAAAGCTCACCACCTCTTCAATCTCGGCGAACAGTACATCATCGCCGACGAAAAGGACGACGACGGCAATCCCAGAAAGGGCATCGTCATCGTCGATGAATTTACGGGCCGTCTCATGATCGGCAGACGGTATTCCGAGGGCCTCCACCAGGCCATCGAGGCCAAGGAGGGCATCGCGATCCGGGAAGAGAACAAGACGGTCGCGACCATCACCTTCCAGAACTATTTCCGTCTCTATAAGAAGCTCTCGGGCATGACGGGTACCGCCAAGACGGAGGAAGGGGAATTTCGCACCATCTATTCGCTCGACGTCATCGAGATTCCGACCAACCGTCCCATCGCGCGCAACGACCTTCACGACCGCGTCTTCTCGACGGCGACGGGCAAGAAAAAGGCCATCGTCCGCGAGATCATGGAGCGCCACGAAAAGGGCCAGCCCATCCTCGTGGGCACGGTGTCCGTGGAAAAATCCGAGGAGATCTCGAGATTGCTCCGCGCCAACGGCGTCAAGCACAATATTTTGAACGCCAAGAACCACGAGCGCGAGGCCGAGATCGTGGCGCAGGCGGGCAGATACGGCGCCGTGACCATCGCCACCAACATGGCGGGCCGCGGTACGGATATCCTGCTCGGCGGCAACCCCGAATACCTTGCCAAGAAACAGCTCCGCGAGGAGGGCGTCGAACACGACGTCATCGAGCTTGCGACGAGCTATGCCGATGTGGACGAAGACGTCATGGCCGTCCGCAAGCATTACAGCGCGCTGTATGCCAAATTCAAGGAACAGACGGACGCGGAGAAGCAGAAGGTCATCGCCGCGGGCGGTCTTTGCATCATCGGGACGGAGCGGCACGAGTCGCGCCGTATCGACAATCAGCTCCGCGGGCGTTCCGGCCGTCAGGGCGACGTGGGCGTCTCCATCTTCTTCCTCTCGCTCGAAGACGATCTGATGCGGCGCTTCGGCGGCGAACGCATGCAATCCATCTATGAGCGCAGCAAGATCCGGGAGGAGAGCATCGAGAGCAAGATGCTCACCCGCCTCATCGAGTATGCGCAGAAACAGATCGAGGGCCGCAACTTCGGGATCCGCAAGACGGTCCTCCAATACGACGACGTCATGAACAAGCAGCGCCAGCTCATCTATGCCGAGCGCATGAAGGTGCTCCGCGGCGAGGACGTCCACGACCAAATTTTGAAGTATATCCCCGATTTCGTCGAAGATCGCGTCCGTCACACGGTGGAGGGCGACGACATTCCCGCCAAGTGGAACGAAGACGATCTCAACGCCGAACTCGAGCGCGGGTATCTCCCCGAGGGGACGCATTACGTCACCAGAGAGCGGCTGGAGAAGTGGGATTTCGACGTTGCCATCCGGAAGATCTCCAAGAAAGTCGAGGAGGCCTATGAGCAGAAGATCGCCGAGACGGACGACCTCTGCGTCGAAATGACCAACATGAATTTCCATGCGCTCGAGCGCTATGTCCTCCTCCGCTTCGTCACCGACGAGTGGATCGACCACATCGACGCCATGGATCAGCTCCGAAAGGGCATCCGCCTGCGTTCCTATGCGCAGATGGACCCCGTCATTGCCTATAAGCAAGAGGGCTTTGCGATGTTCGACGAAATGATCGAGCGCATCCAAAACCGCACGATCACCTATCTTCTCCGCTTCCGTCCGATGCCGAGGAAGCCGGAGCCGGTGCGCGTCTATCCGAATGCCGTTCGGCCCGCCGAGGGCGGAGAGGAGGCGCAGGCACCGCAGCGCGCGACGCCCCGCATCTATCCCACGGCCAATTTCGCTCCCGCACAGCCGCAGCCGCAGGTCACGGTCCGTGCGCCCGAGGCGACCAATGTGCCCGCCCGTACCGCCGAGCCGCAGCAGACGACGGTGACGGCGCTCCCGAAGGGCATCGATAAGAGCAGGCTCGTCACGAGCGGTTCGGAAAAATTCAACCCCGCGACGATGAAGAGCAAGAAGAAGCCGGGGCCCAACGATCCCTGCTGGTGCGGGAGCGGCCTCAAATACAAGAAGTGCCACATGCTCTCCGACATCGACCAGAGCCGATAAAAAAACAAGGATCCGCAGAGCGACGATATGTTCAAAGCAGACGACTACAGACTGAAAATCAAAGATCTCGAGGAGACGCTCGGGGAGGCCAAGTATGCCCTCGACATCGACCATCGCTACGATCAGTTGAAGGCGCTCCGCGCCGAACAGGAGAAGCCCGAGGTCTGGCAGGACCTCGAGCGTTCCGCCAAGATCGGGCGGGAGATCGCCTCCAACGAGGCCAAGATCGCTTCGTATGAAAAGGGCAGAAAGGCCCTCGACGACGCGGGCGAGATCATCGACCTGATCGAAGAGACGGGCGAAGAGGAACTCATCGGAGAACTCGACAAGATGATGGCGGCGGCGGAGACGGACATCGAAGAGATGCGCGTCCGTGCGCTGCTGCGCGGGAAATACGATAACTCCAACGCGCTCCTCTCCATCCATGCCGGCGCCGGCGGGACGGAGGCCTGCGACTGGGTCTCCATGCTCTACCGCATGTATTGCCGCTATGCCGAGATGAACGGCTATAAGGTCACCGAGATCGACCGCTTGGCGGGCGACGCGGCGGGGCTCAAATCGGTGGATTTCAAAGTGGAGGGGGAGAACGCCTACGGCTATTTGAAGGCCGAGATCGGCGTGCACCGCCTCGTGCGCATCTCGCCGTTCGACGCAAACAAGCGCCGCCAGACGTCGTTTGCCTCCCTCGAAGTCATGCCCGAAGTGGACGACGACGCCGAGATCGAGATCAAAGACGAAGATATCCGCATCGACGTGTACCGGAGTTCGGGCGCGGGCGGGCAGAAGGTCAACAAGACGGAGACGGCCATCCGCATTACGCACTTCCCGACGGGCATCGTCGTGACCTGTCAGAACGAACGCAGCCAGCTTCAAAACAAGGAGATGGCGTTCAAATATCTCCGTTCGAAGTTGCTTGAAAAGCAGATCGAGGAGCGCATGGCCGCCGAGGCGGCGCTCAAGGGGGAAACCAAGAAGATCGAATGGGGCTCGCAGATCCGCTCCTACGTCTTCTGCCCCTACACGCTCGTGAAGGACCACAGAACGGGCTATGAAGTGGGCGACGTGCAGTGGGTTATGGACGGCAACATCCAAGGCTTCATCATCGACTATCTCAAAAAATCCTGACCCCTTAGGAGAACGCGATAGGGTGATCGCAGACATGCCCCCTGCCTTTTGTGTCATCGCTCTCCTCGGCGTCCCCCCGAAGGGGGCTCCCGCGAAGCGGGTGAAGGGGCCTCCCTCATCGTAGCAAGGCTGAAGGGGCGCGCTCTCCAAAACTTTTCCGGATCGAATTTATGAAGGAACCGCTGATTTTAGGCATTGAATCTTCCTGCGACGAGACGGCGGCTGCGGTCATCCGCGGCCGTTCGCTTTTGTCGGACGAAATCATCTCTTCGGCCGCCGTGCAGGCAAAATACGGCGGCGTCGTCCCCGAGATTGCCTCCCGTGCTCACACCGACGCGGTAGACGAAGTCGTATCGCGCGCCATAAACGCGGCGGGCGTCGGACTTTCCGACCTCGACGCCGTTGCCGTCACATACGGTGCGGGACTCCTCGGCGCGCTTCTCGTGGGGCTCTCCTTTGCCAAGGGCCTCGCCTATTCGTGCGGGATCCCGCTCATCGGCGTCGACCACATCCGCGGCCATCTTGCGGCTGCCTATCTCGAGGACCCCGCTCTGAAACCGCCCTTTGTCACGCTCCTCGCCAGCGGCGGGCATACCGCGATCCTGTATACGAAGACGGAGACGGAATTTGAGGTGCTGGGCGGCACGCGCGACGATGCGGCGGGGGAGGCCTTCGATAAGGTCGCCCGCGTGCTCTCTCTTCCCTACCCCGGGGGCCCGCACGTCGAAGCGCTCGCACGGGAGGGGACCCCTTCGATCCCCATGCCGAAGATGCTCAAAGGCGTCGGCGGATACGACTTCTCCTACAGCGGTCTCAAGACGCACATCATCAATTATGTCCATACCATGTCCGCGAGAGGGGCCTCCTATCGCCCCGCCGACCTCGCCTGTTCGTTCCAACATGCCGCCCTCGACATCCTCGTCGAAAAGACGGTGGAGGCCGCCCAAGAGAAGGGCGTGACCGTCGTCACGGCGGGCGGCGGCGTGGTCGCGAACGGCTATCTGCGCGAGGCCCTCGGCGCCGCCTGTCAAAAGGCGGGGCTCGCATTGGTCCTTCCCGCCAAGCGGCACTGTACCGACAACGCCGCGATGATCGCCGCCGAAGGGCTCATCCAATATCGCGCGGGCAATTTTTCCCCGCTCACGCTGAACGCCGAAGCGAGCATCCCGTTGCGCCGCAGCGGCAGTGATCCCGCTCCGTGACGCATTCCGTGGGTACCATGTCCGCGATGCGGGCTTCAAAATGATAAAAACCGACCTCTCGCAGGTCGGTTTTTTTACTCTTCGCGGAGCTATTTTTGCCCTCGGCTCCTGCCCGGCGCAAAATTTTGTTTGCAAAATAAATTTATGGAATTTTTTACGAATAACGCTTGACATACAGGGGGGGGGTATGTGATATGATAGAAACGGCACACTATGAAGATTTTGCCACACCGTTGTCGGATCGCCGTGGAGCGGTGTCGCGCGGTCCGCGTCGAAAAAATGGGAAAAATCGCCAAACATGTGCCAAAAAATACCAAAATATAAGTATTTCTTATACATATTATAAAATATAATTATATTTATTTTTACCGAATAGCAGTTGACATCGAGGGGGGGGGTGTATGGTACTATTATAATAGTACAAATATGAACCTGTAATTGATGTGGTCGATTTCGCGAAAAAGCGGTCGGCCCGCGAAAACCGCGAAATCGCAAAACCGCGAAAACCCGCGAAAAGAGGAGATAAGTTATGGCGGAAGACGAAAAGACAAACATGCCGCAGGGCCCGGCGTCCGAACCTGTCGCCGCGCCCGCATGCACGGCCGCGGAGCTCGGCGTAGTCGAGGTGGCTCCGGCAGAGATGGAAGCGCCCGCGCCCGTTTCGGCAGATGCGGAGGCCCCCGTGCCCGAGGCCGAAGACACGGCGGAGGCCCCGGCGGAAGCGTCGGAAACCCCGGCGGGATCGCCGGTCGCGCAGGAACTTCGGGAAGAAGCGGCGGTGGCCGTAGCCGAAGCCGCCGAGGAGGCGATTGAGGCCGGCCCGGAGGCGACCGAAATCGAGATTCCCGTGGAGACGGTAAATTTCGAGCAATTCCGCAATTTGCTTGCGCAGTATTATGACGGGCTTGCGAGATTGATCCGCCTCACGAAGGGCAAGGATGAGACGATCGCAAAGCTCACCCGCGAAGTGCAGACGTACCGCGAAGATTTCGCGCTCAAACTCGTCAAGCCGCTCTGCGCCTCTTTGATCGATCTCCGCGAAGATTACCGCAAGACTTTGCGCGACGTGGAGAATTATTCCAAGAGCACGAAGGACGCCCTGAAATACGCGGGGTACATCAAGGCCGATCTCGAGGAGACGCTCCTGAACCAGAGCGTCGAACTGGACGGCGACGAATTTAAGTATCGCGGCAAGTCGCTTCTTCACGCCAAGCCGCGGAAGATCGAATTTGCCAAGCCGGAGGTCGCGGCGAAGGAGCCGCAGCCCGAAGTCTCGTATTTTGCGGGGAAGCCTTCGTTCAACGAATTGCTCCGCTTCATTGAATACAAGAACGCCGGGTTGGAGGCGCTTCTCGAAGAGAACTGCGCGGCGGACGCCGAGCGCGCCGCTTTGGAGAGCGCCGTCGCCTCGCTCGACGACAACTATTCCGACGCGATCCTTCTCCCGCTCTACCGCCAGCTCGTCGCGCTGTATTACGAAACGGACGGGCTCCTCGCCGATATGGCGGAGACGGTCACCGAAGAGAACAAGGCGGAGAAATACGCCGAGATCCTGACCAACGCTTTGGAAGGGATCGACAAGATCCTCTTCGTCAGCGGCGTGGCCATTCTCACGGAGATCTCGGATACGCTCGATTCCTCGCGCGATAAGATCCTGAAGGTCTATCCCACGGACGACCCTGCGAAAGACAGGAAGATCGCCCGCCGCTACACCGATTGCTATACTTATAATGGGAAAGTGCTCTACTGGTCCAAAGTAGACGTCTATAAGTACAACGGTTGAGAAGAGAAACGGCCCCGGGCGGGCGGAAACAAGGGAACGCGCGGCGGCGAACGGCCGCCGGACATCAAATAAAAATCATAATAAAAATCATATGAGGAGAAAAATTTTATGGCATCCAGAAAAATCGGCATCGATCTCGGTACAACGTATTCCGTCGTCAGCTATGTAGACGACACCGGCGTCATCACCAATGTGGAGAGCAGCGAAGGCGAGAAGACGACTCCGTCCATCGTCTATTTCGATGCGGACGGCTCGACGGTCGTCGTCGGTTCCGCGGCCCGTGAAGCGGGCGCGATGGATCCCGACAGAGTCATTGAGCGCGTCAAGAACTACATGGGCGATCCCAACTTCATGAAGGAGATCAACGGCCAGCAAATGTCCGCAAGCGCCATTTCGTCCGTCATTCTCAAGAAGCTCATTGCGGACACCGAAAAGTGGCTCCAGGGCGACGAGATCGAAGGCGCGGTCATCACCTGCCCCGCATACTTCGGCGACGCGGCGCGCGAGGCGACGAGAAAGGCCGGCGAAGCGGTCGAACTTTCCAACGGCCAGAAGCTCAAAGTCCTCAAGATCATGGACGAGCCGACTGCCGCGGCGATCGCATACGGCAACTCCCATCCCGAAGATATGCACAAGACCGTGCTCATCTACGACCTCGGCGGCGGCACGTTCGACTGCACCGTCATGCGTCTCGATTTCAACGGACAGGACAGAAAGTACCAGGTCGTCACGACGGGCGGCGATCACAAGCTCGGCGGCAAGGACTGGGATAAGGCCATTTCCGACTATGTCCGTTCGGAATTTTGCAATGAGACGGGCTGCGACGAAGAGGCCATGAAGAACGACCCCGAGCAGACCGTTTGGTTCAGCGAAAAGGCCGAGGCGACCAAGAAGATGCTCACCCAGAAGGAGAGCGCCACCATGACGCCCAACTTCGAGAGCAGCAAGGCGAGGATCGAGATCACGCGCGAGAAGTTCAACGAACTCACCCGCGGTCTGTTTGCGCAGACGACCGCCCTCATCGACCAGATGCTCGAAAAGAAGGGCATGACGATGGCCGAGATCGACGAGATCATCCTCGTCGGCGGTTCCACGAGAATGAAGCAGGTCGAGGAAGGCCTTACGGCGTATTACAACAAGCCGCTCGTCTCCTTCGACCCCGATAAGGCGGTCTCCAACGGCGCCGCGCTCGTTGCGAGCGGCATGAGCGTCGACAGCAACTTCAACGAAGACGGCACGCCCGCGACGGCCGATGCGGGAACCGTTCCCGGCGGATTCGGCGGCGAGAGCATGAGCCTTTCCACGAGCTTCGAGGGCACGGGCGGCACGCAGAACGAGATCATCGAGCTCTGCACCAAGTCGTATTGCCTCCGCTATTACAGCAACGGCCAGCCCAAATTCCTCAACCTCGTCAAGAAGGATACGCCGAAGCCCGCGCACGGCACGACGGCGTCCGTCATTCCCAACCTCACCGTCGGCGGCGCAGACGGCGGCATGTTCGATTCCGTCAACATCTTCATTTTGGAAAACGAAGAACTGACCGACGACGTCGCCGAAGACAAGTGCGCGCCGCTCTATGAAGAGATGCCCGTCCCGTTCACGCCGCCCGTCCGCGGCGATGCGCGCGTGGAAGTCACGCTCGACGTCGACATCAACGGCCAGCTCATTCTTACGCTTGTGGAGCTCGATACGGGCGTCCGTCATGAAGTCCATCCTGTCCGCAAGGGCGGCGACGCGGCGAGCAAGGGCCTCGACGAAGTCTCCGGCTTCACGCTTGCATAAGCGCGTCAGAAACGGCATCGCCGGCATAGGAAAAAGATATGAAAACGATCAATGTTGGGATTGATTTGGGGACGACTTACTCCGCCGTCGCGACGTTCGATGCGGCTTCTGGCAAAGTGGAGATCCTCAAAAATGACATCGGTGAGGAGATCACGCCCTCCGTCGTATGCATCGAGGACGGCGAGACTCTGATCGGGCAGGAAGCGAAGGACCAGCAGGCGGCGGGGAACCTCAACGCCGCGGCGTTCTATAAGAGCATGATGGGGGATCCCTATTTTGCCCGCACGCTCGACGGAAAGAGCTACGATGCGGAGATGCTCTCGGGCGTCTTCCTGAAAAACCTCAAAACTTCCGTCGAAAAGGCCAACGGCGTGAATATTTCGGGCGCGGTCATCACCGTTCCCGCGTATTTCAACGAAGCGCAGCGGCAGGCCACCATCCGCGCGGGCACAAAGGCGGGCTTCAACGTCCTCAAGATCATCAACGAGCCGACGGCCGCCATCATCGCCTATGGCCTTACGGGCGGCGGCAAAAAGACGGCCATGGTCTATGACCTCGGCGGCGGCACGTTCGACGTCACCATCGCCAAGATCGACGGCGCGCAAGTGGACGTCATCGCCACCAACGGCGACCACCAATTGGGCGGCCGCAACTGGGATAAGACCATCGTCGACGAGATCGTCGACCGGTTTCAGGACGAGTTCGGCGTCGACATCGCCGCGAACAAGGAGGATTACACCGAGCTCGTGGTCCGTTGCGAAAAGGCGAAGAAGCAACTCTCGAATGTCCCCGCGACGACGGTCACCGTGCGCAGCGAGGGATTCAGCGGGCAATACACCATCACGCGCGAAGAGTTTGAAGAGAAGACGCGCCGTTTGATGGCGGAGACGATCATGCTCACCGAAAAATGTTTCGAAGAACTCGGAAACGGATTCGGTTGGCATTCCATCGACGAGATCGTGCTCGTCGGCGGCTCCACGCGTATGCCGCAGGTCCTCGATACCATCCGCAAGAAATTCGGGAAGGAACCGAGAACGATCGGGAGCAAGGTAGATACCATCGTCGCGTCCGGCGCCGCCATGCAGGCGCATCTGTGCGTGGCGGGCAGCATCACGCTCTCGATGGGCGGCGGCGCGGCGAAGAGCAGCGGCGCAAGCGGTCCGATCTCCCTCACGATCGACAGCGGCAGCATCCGCGACGTCACCTCGCACGGGCTCGGCATGCTCGCGTTTACCGCAGACGGCAAGAATATCATCAACAGTATCATCATCAAGAAGAACAGCAACGTGGGCGTCCCTTACGGCAAGAGCTATAACTTCGGCGGCGACAAATTGCAAGTCTTCGTCCTGCAAGGGGAATCCACTTCGCCCTACGACTGCACGTTGCTCTATAAATATGTCGTATCCGGCATGAAGCGCGGAGAGAAAAACAACTTCACGATCAACTTCCTCTACGACCAAAACGGCGTGGTCGAAGTCACGGGCAGCCTCTCCGACGGCACTGCGCTCAAGGTGGAGAAATCCGCCGTAACGGAGAGCATCGCAGACATCATCGCCCGGCTCCTCCGCGAAAAGGAGGAAGCGGCAAAGAAGGCGCAGGTCGACGTCGCGTTCGCGATCGATACCTCGGGCAGTATGTACGGCGCGCCCATCGATGAAGCCAAAAAATCCATTCTGGAGTTTGTCGCCCAGCTCGGCGAAGACGCGAAAACGTCCGTCATCAGCTTTGCAAATTCCAGCAGTTGGCTGTGCAAAGAGGCGAAGAAGAGCGAAGTTTCCGCGGCGGTCCGGCGTCTGGATGCAGACGGCGGCACATCGGCGGATCCGCTCGACTTCTACCGCAGAGAAAAGCGCAAGACGGATGCCAACCGCATCCTCGTCGTTTTGACCGACGGCGAATGGTTCCATCAGGACGACGCCATCCGGAGCGCCGACAGGCTGAAGGCCGACGGCGTAAAGATCTATGCGATCGGCGTCGGCGATGCGGACTACGACTTTTTGCGCAAGATCGCGTCTCCCGGCGAAGCAAAGAAGATCGATCTCAGCAAATTGGTCGCGACGTTCCGCGAGATCGCGGACGGCATCGCGACGGAGTCCTCGGGCAGTTTCACTTCGCTCGGCTGATAGCAACGCATAACGGGATTTTTATATGGCTGAAACAAGAACGCAACAGGAACGCAGTTCCCCCAATTTCAATTACTTCATCGCGCTCAAACTGAGCGCGAAAGAGACCAATGTCAAGGTCATCGACAAGGCGATCGCAGACATCAAGGCCATCACCGACGACAATGCCTACGGCGAGCGTCTCAAGGCGCTCACCGCAGACATGGAGACGGTCATGCACGACGGCAATCTGCGCAAGCAGGAGGCCGACGCCGCCGTCCGGTTCAAGCTCAATGAGATGATGGACCTTGTGAAGAACATTGCCCTCAACAACGGCATGATCTTCAAGAGCGAATTGCAGACGCTGAGAAACAACGCCAACAAAGAGGCGCAGTATTATACGTTCCCCGAGTTGGAAAAAGAGGTCTTGGCGTTTATCGGAAACGGCTCCGTCAAATATATTGACGACATCGCGGGTGTCAAGATCCCGTTCAAAGATTTCGACCGCATTTCCGATTCGCTGCAATCTTCGTTGCGCATGTCCACGCTCTACGAATTTCTCGGCGTTTCGCCGAATGCGTCGGAGGCGGACATCAATGCGGCGAAGCAAAAGGCGTACAACGAATACATGGCGAAAGGGGACCGAAGCGCCCGAACGCTCGGAAAGACTCTCTGCGGCGACGTAGAGACGATTTTGCTTGTCAAAGAGGCGCGCGGCCACTACAATGACTATATCAAACTGCGCGATAAGATCTGGAAGCAGTTTGCGCTCCGCAAGCAATACGGCGCAAAATCCATCTCTTTGAACGAGTTCTATAATTTCGCGCAGATCATCATGGACACGTTGGGCCGCAGCATCGATTCCGTCGAGGTCATGCTCGGCGCGGGCCTGAAAGCGTATGCGTTGACGGTCGCCGGCGGCGATAAAGAGGGGACGGGCGTAAAGGACCTCGAGATCTGCCCGTATCCCGACTGCGGAAAGATCTATGAGGCGGGCGCGAAAGTCTGCCCGCACTGCGGAAAACCGTTCGAGATCCTGTGCTGGAACTGCGGCGGCAAGATGTCGTTTACGATGAAATCCAAGCTCTGCGCCGCCTGCGGCGCCTCCTATCAGGGCAAGGAACAGTTCACGAAGACGACGGCGCAGCTCGATCGCATGTTGCTTGCGCCCGATTGCGATCTTTCGGCCGTCGAGATGAATCTCTCGTCCATCAAGAATATCGTCCGCGATTACAAGCGCTTCCCCAATTCTACGATCTTCAAGAAGGTCGCGGAATACGAAGCCGAGCTCTCCAAGCGCAAAAACATCGAAGAGACGATCGGCAACAAATACCGCGCCGCGATCGAGGGCGTGAAGAAGTTTATTGCCGAAAAGAATTATATCCAGGCCAAGAACGCGATCGAAAACGTCAAGCGTTCTTTCCCGTCATACCGTCCCGCCGACACGGCCAAGATCGCGGCGGACATCGAGGCGGTCATCTCCCGCGCGCGCACGGAACTGCAAAACGCGCGGGCCGCGATCGCCGCAAACAACGACGACCAGGCCGCGGCGGCCGCGATGCGCGCCTTGGAACTGTGCGCGGACTTCAACGAAGCCCGGCTGTTCATCGCGCAGTATCCGCCCAAGCCGCCCCTCAACGTCCGTTTCGAATTGGGCGGCAGTTCCGTCCGTCTGATGTGGCAGCTCTCGCCCTCGCGCAGCGGAACGACCTATTCCGTGATCCGCAAAGTCGGCTCGATGCCCGCCAATGCGGAGGACGGCAGCGTGGTCGCGAGCTTCCTCTCCATCGACTTCTTCGAGGATAAATCGGTCTCCTCCGCGACGCGGTATTACTACGGCGTCTATGCGACGCGCGCGGGCGTCAATTCTCCCGTCGCCGTCTGCCGGACGCCGGTCCAGATATTCAGCGACATCACGAATTTGCGGCAGGAGATGATCGAGGGCAAGATCGCGGTCAAGTGGGATGCTCCCGACAACGTCAAAGAGATCCAGGTCTGGCGGCAGAAGGGCCCCGTGGCGCCGCAGCGCGCAGGCGACGGCGAAGCGGTGAAGAACGTCGCCAAGGATGGATTCGCCGACGCGGTGATGGGGGAATACAGCTATCTCATCCTCTGCAAATACGAGATCGCGGGCCAGACGTTCTACTCCAAGGGCGTGTCCCGCTGTTTCAAGACCTTCGAGATGCTCAAGCCCATCACGGGCGTTACCGTCAAACGGCTCTCCGGCTGCGAATATTCCTTTGCCGCGAAGGCGGATACGGGGACGTTGCATCTCCTCTTCTCTCCGCAGAAGTTGGCTTGCCGCACCGACACGTTGCTTCAGATCGCCGGATACAGCGAGATGATGAAGGGCGCCAAGGAGTTGACGGTCAGCTTCCTCGGCGACCAGATGTCCTTTGTGTTGCCGCAAGACGTCGTCGGCTACGTCTATCCGCTCGTCTCCAACGACCAGCTCTACATCGTCGCGCCGCCCGTGGAAGTCAACAGCATCTGCGGCGTCCGCGATCTGAGCTATAAGAGCGACAATACGGGCGGGATCGTGAGCGGGAATTTGCACCCGAGCTGCGTCAACGTCATTGCAAAGATCAGCGAGCGGGGATATGTCAGCGAACTCACCGACCCCGCCGATACCATCAAGATCTCCGCTTCGGAATTTAAGAGCACGGGCGGGATCAAGCTCAGCTTAAAGCGCAATATCAGTTACTATGTGACGGTATTTACCGAAGTTGCGCTGGGCGGAAGGACGTCCGTCACGAACGGCGAGCGCCTCGAAGAGGTGATCTGCCAGCGCGACCGGATGACGGTGAAATTCTGTATGGAATATACCGCCAATCCCATGAAGCCGTTCAAGGTCTCCATCAAATTTGCGGCCGATTCCGAGGCCGAAGTGCCCGATATGCTTTTGATGCGCGGTTCTCCCAAGCCGCTCAACAAGAGCCGCGGCGAACTCGTGGAAAAGATCGTGAAGATGCCGCTCAAGAAGGGATTATTCAGCAAAGATTATTCGGCAAAGCTCACGCTCACGGTCCCGCCGATGGCGCGCGACATGAGTTTCGCACTCTTCCCCGCGGATGAAAACACGGGGTATGTCCAGCTCAAAGAAGTGATCCATTTGTAAGCAAAAGTATCGTTTAAGAGGTCATTACACCATGGCAAAATTCACTTGTCCGTATTGTTATGCGGAACATTCTTTAACGGATTGCGGCGTAAAATGCACATATTCGATCAACGGGACCAGCGCGGTATGCCGGAAAGGAGTCGTCAAAGACGCGGCGGGCTGGATCCCGACCAACCGCAAGAGCGCATGCATGGGCTGCAAAGAGGCCAGCAAATTGCTCTATTGCCCCACGGTCGATAAGCTCATCCCGCGCGATTTCCTCGAGGATTCCAGTTTGCCCATCGCGCTTCTCGGCGCCAAGGCTTCGGGGAAGTCCAATTATATCGGCGTCCTCGTCAACGAGATCCGCAAGAAGATGTCGATCAAATATAATTGCATGCTCTCCATCACGAGCAGCGAGGAATCCAAGAAGTATTACGACGCGTATTACTACGATCCGCTCTTCAACCATAACGTCGTCGTCAATTCGACGGACGCCGGCGAGATCCCGCCGCTCATCTTCCCGTTGCGCTTCCTCGACAAGAAGAACCGCATCGCAAAGTCCGCGGCGCTGACGTTCTATGATACCGCGGGCGAAAATCTCGACAGCCAGGACAACATGGTGGTCTTCAACCGCTATATTCCCAACTCGAAGGGCATCATTCTGCTCCTCGACCCGCTGCAGGTCTCCTCGATCCGCGACCAATTGCAGGGCAAGATGGACCTGCCCAACAAGAATACGGACATCAACGTCGTTCTGAACCGCGTGGTCGATAACATCCGACAGGTGAAGAACATCAAGGGGACGATCAAGATCCCGCTTGCCGTCGTGTTTACCAAGATCGACGCGCTCGAGAAGTTCGATATCCTGCCGGAGGGAAGCTGCCTTCGGGAGGAATCCGAGCATTTGAAGCGCGGCGTCTTTGTCCAATCGGACTATGAAAACTGCCAGAAAGAGATGGAGACGCTCATTGTCAACTGGCTCGACGAGGAGCTTCTGGTCCTCATCCACAACTTCGAGAAATGTTCGTTCTTCGGCGTGTCGTCGCTGGGCAACGTCCCTTCGGGGAACAACCTGTCGTCGCGCATCAGCCCGAGGCGTGTTCTCGACCCGTTGCTTTGGTTGCTTTCCGTCAACAAATATATTCCAACAGTAAAATAGGAGGTTGCTATGAAAGCAAGTCAGTACATTTATACATCATGGAAAAATGCACCGAATTTCGGTTTCAGCCTGTATTCCAAATCGGCTGACGTCACGAGCGAAGAAGAGGCCGTGATCTCTCTCATGATGAAGTACCGTGCTCCGAATGGCTTACCGTATGAGCCGACGGAACAGGAGATCGAGACGCTGTTTCCGCGCGTATTCGCTTATTTCCGTCTGCCGACCGGAAGATATTGCATTGCCCAGTCCGTCTATATCGGACACGAGTATAAGGGATTTGAAAACCAGGGGAGAATGGGGAACTATCTCATCCACGCATTCATCTTCGGGGAAGACTCCGCATTCAAACCCGCCACGTTTATCCGGTCCGATCTCTTCCGCCGCGATCTGACGCTCGAGGAATGGCGCGCGACCAATCCGCCTCCGCTCCCGCAGGTCGAGATCCCGACGTCGCAGGCGATCTCCGAGGCGGAGATCCGCACGTTTTTGAGCGCGCCCGGGAGAAAGGAGTCGCTCAAATTGCTCGTACAGGCCGTGATCGACAACATGGACGCGGGCAAGCCCATCTATCTGAACGACGAGCCCGCCAATCTTCCGCTTTGGTACCGGGCGGCCACGCTTGCGCTTCCCGGCAGCCTCGTGAAAAAGCTGACGTTCATTCTCGCATCGCCCGAGGATAAGAACGTCAACGTGCGCATCACGCCCGATGTGCGCCCGCTGATCTCTTCGGTCGCGGGAGACGGCCTCGCCGTCATCGACTACCGCCAGAAACAGTTGTCCGGCGCGCTCGTCTTCGATTTCAAGAGCAACACGCTCACGACGGTTACGCCGGGCGCCTATGTCTCCGCTGTCGTCGATCTGCTTGCGGTGGATGCCCGCCAGGCTTTGGAATTTGCCGACCGCATTTCGTTGGTCGTCAAGGAGACCGGCCTGACCCCCGACCGCGCAACGGCGGTCTGCCGTCTGCTGAAAGGGGACTACGCCTTCACTCTCGACGAATTGGTAACGGCCTATGAGGACGCCCTCAAATATCACGGATTCGACGCAAACGGATTTGCCGACGCGATGGCGCTCCGCATCGTCCGGAACGACTATCCGCAGGGCGACGGGCTCAAGAATTTCTGCACGTCGCTCTACCGTCTCATGAACGCGCAGAACAAGCGCGCCGTCGTCGACTACTATTTCAACACGTATGCGCAGACGGCGGCGGCTCCGGAGGCCTATGTCGACGGATTCAAGCGCGTCATTCCCTATCCCTTCAAGGATTTCGTGACCGCGCACTTCGCGCAGGATTCCGGGAAGGCATATCTTGAGGCAAACGGCAATTCTTTCAATAAAGTTTACCTGCTCTTTGCGGGCGTCTATGATTTCCGTCCGGAGCTTTCCGGTGCGGACGCGTTCCTCAAGAACGTCATCGCCGCTTACGCGGGGCAGAGAGACCGCGAGAAGGTCGATAAGCTCTTCGCATGCGCGCGGGCGCACAATGCAAATCAATTCGACCTCGCGAAGTGCTGCATGGACGCGCTGACGTCCAAGGGCTATGCGAACCTCGACCGCAACTGGTTCCTGTCTCTCGTCCGCATGCTCTGCGGGAATGCTTCCACGGCGGCGTATTATATGAAGAATTATCTGCTTGCCGGCCGCAACGAGGAGATGGTGAAAGTGTACTATAACTTCTGCGGCGAGGCCGCGGAATTTTCCGCTGCGGACAAGCTGCTCCGCGGAGATCCCGCACTTGCGGAGTTCTTCTCGGAGATGGAGCGGTATATTTTCGCAAACAGCACCGTCACGCGGGACGGCCTTCTCAAATACTACAGAGAGTATTATCTCCAACACAGAGACCCCGAGAACAACTTTGCAAGGCAGCTTGACCGCTACTTTGCGGGCGTTGTGGGCAATAAGACCCGCGATGCCGTGTCGCTGTTCACGGAGATCTGGCTCATCGACAACAAGGTGGACCGGTGGATCGTGGAGAAGTTCTATGGCTATACGGTCGCGAAAGCCGGTCCGAAAGAGATCGAGAGCAGTCTCAAAGACGCCTCCCTTACGAGAGAATATCAAAATCTCTTCCACTCCGCGCAGCAATGGAATATTCCCATTGACGCCTACTTTGTCGCCCAGCAGGGCATGTCGATGCCGACGGAGCGCTACCAGGTGAAGAAAAAGCCGTTCGGGAACAATGCGGAAGCCGAGGCGAACAACGCGAAGTACGAAGAGGTCGCGCAGCTCGCGGGGAAGGGCCAATCCACCTACCCGTGTCTTCAGACGATGTCGCAATATGAGAGCTTTGTCAACAACTATACCGACCGCGTGCTTCTGTTGGCGGACGGGCTGCTCTGCATGTCGCTGAAGCCCGAGGACGCGTTCAATCTCGCGATCTACCAGCTTCTCAGGATCAAGGGATTCCAGAAGGCCTTCATTGAGGCGATGGACAAGACCAAAGTGGACGTCGAAAATCTCATGAAGTCCCTGATCATATACGCCGCGTACAAGAATGCGCCTGCGAAGAGAGACCCGCGCGGCGGCATAATGCCTCCGGATCCCCTGAAGGACGACATCAAGCAATTCACGTTTGCCTGCCTCGACAGTTTCCGCGGCGGCAAAAAGAAGCAGTTGCTGGAGGACGTGCAGGGACAGGATCCCTCGAAGCCCGTCGCCGATTTTGTCACGGAATTTAACGCGACGCAGAAGGCGGGATTGTTCGAGCGGCTGTTCGGCCGCAAAAACAAGGAGCCGAAGCAGAAGGATGCTGCCGCGGCGCCCGATCCCCAAAAGACGGGCCCGGTACAGCCGCAGGGGAATCCGCAAGCCCCCGATCCCAAACAGGTCCCGGGCAAGCATAATAAGCGCTGACCTGCGCTTCCATGAGCGGAAAAGAGAAAAATTTTATATATTATAGAAAGGAGAAATGATTATGAGTAAAAAGAAAGGCGGCGGCATCGGACTCTTTGCGCTTGCGATCTTGCTGTTTTCGAGCGCAACGTATCTGTTTCTGATGTTCATCTCTCTGGCCGGCGGGGCGTTTGTCGGCGCCGGGATCAGTGTCTTCACGGGGTTGAAAAACTACTTTAAGGCATTCGGGAGTACGGTCGGGAAATGACATGCAGGTAGGGCCGTTCGAGGTTTTTGAAGCGGCCCATCGAGAGAATTTAGAAAAGAGGAAGTACTATGGAAAAACAACCGGCAAAAA
Source organism: uncultured Clostridia bacterium (assembly GCA_947627565.1). Taxonomy (GTDB): domain Bacteria; phylum Bacillota; class Clostridia; order Christensenellales; family Borkfalkiaceae; genus Gallimonas. Next base: position 94,163 of record CANQWO010000001.1, on the reverse strand, counting down.
TCAATTACTTTTTTGGGAAATGCTACCGGGATCTGGGGAACACGATCAAAAACACGTTCCGCAATCTCGGAAGATCGCTCGCCAATTGCGGGCGTCATCTCGGGAAGATCATCCGCGAGAAAAAGTTTTTGAATCCCATCGGCGCGATCAAATTCGGCTATTGGCTTGCGCTGCTCATTCTTTCGTCGATCATTTCGACGGTCATTTGCATTTTCTTTTCCGCGATCCACGTTGTCGTCACGCTGCTCATCATGGGGCTGATCTATTTGGGATTCAGCTTCCTGTGGCTGTTGGATACGATCCTTTGCAGATTCCGCAAGATCGTCTCCTCCTGCCCGCAGTGCCAGTATAAATTCGCACTGCCTTACTACCAGTGCCCCGGTTGCGGCGCGATCCACACCAAACTCAACCCTTCGAAATACGGCATTCTGAAGCGTCAGTGCAACTGCGGGAGAAAACTTCCCACGACGTTCTTCAACGGCCGCCAGAAACTCACGGCCATCTGCCCCAAGTGCAACAACGTCCTCAGCGGCGGCGGCTTTCTCGTCAACATCAGTATCCCGGTGTTGGGCGGGCCCAGCTCGGGCAAGACGTGCTATGTCAACATGGCCATCCGTGAGATCGAACAGCTCGCGAAAAACGAGTTGGACTACGACTACGAGCACATCGAACAGGGTACGGACTATCTCAACGACAACCTTCGTGAGATGGCGCAGGGCCGTCTTCCGCAGAAGACTTCGGAAATGCGGCTGATGTACTATGAATTTTACTTCTCGCCCAAGAAGAGCAAGGTCCGCAACCAGATCTCGCTCTGCGACGTCGGCGGCGAGGTCTACGGCGTCGGCACGGGCATGGACGAACAGGTCGGCTATAACTATGCAAACGGCTTCCTGATGGTGATCGACCCGCTCTCCATTCCGACGTTCCGCGACCAGCTCATGACGGAAGCGGGCATGGATGAAGCGGCGATCGCGGAGTTCCATCCGAGCGAGATGCCGATCTCCGAGATCATGGGCATGCTCATCAAACTTCTCGAAAACATGCGCAACATGTCGTCCAAACAGCGCATCACGCAAAAACTTGCCATCGTATTTGTGAAGGGCGACCTCCCGCTCATCGACGAAAAGATCGGTGAGACGGCCGTCAAAGATCTGCTTGCGGCGGATACGCAGGCCAACCGTTTCAGCGCGCAAAACAAGCTGTGCGAACAGTTCCTGCTGGAAAACGACCAGGCGGATTTCATCAACACGGTGAAGTCGCGCTTCGACAACGTGCAGTATTTCACATGCAGTGCGCTCGGGCACGTCGTAGACGGCTCGGCGTTCACGCCGGAAGGGGTGGCCGATCCCATCCTTTGGCTCATCGATAAGGCGAGCCCGACGATCAATTTCAAGAAGTATTGGAGCAAATAACACCATGTGGGATTTTATTTCTGACCTGTGGGAGGGAGCTTGGGAGCTCTCTCCCATTGCAGGCATTTTAGTACTGCTTCTCTATATTGCACTTGCGCTTTTGGCGCTCGGGGTCGCGTTGGCCTTATTGATGATCGCGCTCACGATCGTGGCGATCGCAGTCACGATCTTCGTCGCGATCCTCGCTGGCTGTATGGTATACGGGTCTGCCGTCGGGATCGTCCGTAGTTTCATCAACTACTTCGGCGCTTTGAAGGATGAATTGGGGGCGTAACGATGGAGAAACAACCGGCTAAGATCAATTACTTTTTCGGCAGATGTTACGACGACCTGTGGCGGACCATCAAAAACGGATTTTCCCGCTTGGGTGAAACGCTCAGCGACGAGTTCGAGGGCCTCACGGATACGTGGGGGGATCTCATCGACGATTTCGGATTCGGCAGACTGCTCCTGACGCTCATCAAGACGGCCTACTATGTGGCCTGTCTTCTCTCGACGCTCTTTATCACGACTTCCCTGCTCGCCGTCCTTTCGGCCGCGCACATTCTCATCGTCGCGCTCATCATGGCGCTGATCTATTTGGGATTCAGTCTCCTGTGGCTGTCGGATACGGCGCTCTGCAGATTGCGCAAGATCGGCTCCTCGTGTCCGCAGTGCCAGTATAAATTCGCACTGCCTTACTACCAGTGCCCCGGCTGCGGCGTTGTGCACACCAAGCTGAAACCTTCGAAATACGGCATTCTGAAGCGTCAGTGCAACTGCGGGAGAAAACTTCCGACGACGTTCTTCAACGGCCGCCAGAAGCTCACGGCCATTTGCCCCAAGTGCGGCTATGAGTTGAAGGGCAACGGCTTCCTCGTCAATATCAGTATCCCGGTGTTGGGCGGGCCCAGCTCGGGCAAGACGTGCTATGTCAATATGGCCATCCGTGAACTCGAGCAGCTCGCGCAGAACCAGCTCGATTTCAACTATGAGCACATCGAACAGGGCACGGACTATCTCAACGACAACCTCCGCGAGATGGAACAGGGCCGTCTTCCGCAGAAGACTTCGGAAATGCGGCTGATGTACTATGAATTTTTCTTTTCGCCCAAGAAGAGCAAGGTCCGCAACGAGATCTCGCTGTGCGACGTCGGCGGCGAAGTCTACGGCGTCGGCACGGGCATGGACGAACAGGTCGGCTATAACTTTGCGAACGGCTTTTTGATGGTGATCGACCCGCTCTCCATTCCGACGTTCCGCGACCAACTGATGGCGGAAGCGGGCATGGACGAGGCGGCGATCGCGGAGTTCCACCCGAGCGAGATGCCGATCTCCGAGATCATGGGCATGCTCATCAAACTTCTCGAAAACATGCGCAACTTGTCGTCCAAACAGCGCATCACGCAGAAGCTCGCCGTCGTATTCGTGAAGGGGGACCTCCCGCTCATCGACGAAAAGATCGGCGAGACGGCCGTCAAGAATCAACTTGCGGCGGACGTCAAAACTACCCGGTTCGAGGTCCAAAACAAGCTGTGCGAACAGTTCCTGCTGGAAAACGACCAGGCAGATTTCATCAACACGGTGAAGTCGCGCTTCGACAACGTGCAATATTTCACTTGCAGCGCGCTCGGGCACGTCGTAGACGGTTCGGCGTTCACGCCGGAAGGGGTGGCCGATCCCATCCTTTGGCTCATCGATAAGGCGAGCCCGACTCTCAATTTCAAGAAGTATTGGAGCGCCCGATAATCGCGATGTACGAATATTGGAAGCAGCGGTTGGATGCGCAGGGCCTTCGGGTCTATGCGGCGATGGAGCGCGCGGCGCAGCAAAATTCCGACCGGGCCGATTTCAGCGGGGCCATTCCCGCCGCGTCGATCTCGGCGGCGACCGAAGCGTTCCTCGGCGATCATCCGGAATTTTTTCAATACGGTTCGGAATTTCAGGTCGTGCGCAGGGGCGCTCCGCCCATGGGCTATCCGCAAGGGGAAGAGACGATCCTCCGCTTCAAGCTGTTATATTCTCCCTTTGAGATCCGCCGCATCCGCGCTTCTATGGAGAAGCTCGCCGATGATTTTCAGCGCCGTTTTCCCGCGGGCGGGGAAGCGGCAGAGCGGGCCGTCGCCGAATGGATCGCGCGCAACGTGAAATACAATATCAACAACACGCGCAATCAAAACGCCGCCTCCGCGCTGTATTTCCACAGTGCGCAGTGCAGCGGGATTTCCCGTGCCGTAAAGTATTTGTGCGACCGCATCGGCATAGAATGCATTGTCGTCGCGGGGACGGGCAGCGGCCAAAACGGAAGCGGCCCGCACGCATGGAACATCGTCCGCATCAACGGGAACTACTATCATCTCGACGCGACCTACCTGCTCGGCGCCAATCCGAATGCGTCCGCACCCTTGCGCTATCTCTATTTCAATTACAGCGACGCCGCGATGCAGAGTACGCATGTATGGGATCGCGCCTCGGTGCCCGTCTGCAGCGACACGTCATACGAAGGCGCGCAGGGCGGGGAGGCGCAAGCTCCCGTCCAAAGAACGCAAGCTCCCGTCCAAAGGGCGATTCCCGTCCAAAGAACGCAGGCTCCCGTCCAAAGGGCGCCCGTGAACGCGGAGCAGGGGAGCGCGGCGTCTTCGGCCGAGACGATCTCTTCGATCTATGAATTTAAGCGGCTTTTGAGCCGCGGCGAGCGTTCGTATTCGATCGTATATCGCTGTGAATTTCCTCTTCAAAGACAGCAGGAGCTCCTCATGCAGGCGGCGCAGGACCATTGCCGCGAGAGGAACATTTCCTGCACGATCCGCCTCTCCTTTCGGGACGGCGTATGGACGATAACCATCGACAAGTGAGGATCCTATGGCATCTGCAAAAAACAAAGTCATCGCAGGCGACTATGCGGGTTGGGACGTGATCGTCGGCGGCAAAAAGCTGTCGTTCATGCACCGTCTCACACGGTTCGACGTGAATAAAAACAACGTCAGCAATTTCGAACTGGTCACGAGCCAGAGCGGGAACTCCTTTTGGGGTTCGTTTCTGCGCGGCTACGTCAGCAATGCCCTGTTGGGCCCCGCGGGGCTCATGGCCTCCACCATCGGGCAGGCGGGGCGGCAGGCCGTGCTCATCTCGTTCGAGTTTACCGGCGGACAGCGTTCCCTCGTAGAAGTGGACGGCAAACTATACAAGAAGATCTTGCAAATTCTATATTGAGTTACAAAGGAAAATTATGTTCGGGCGTAGATATGTAGTTTATACGCGGCCTACTTTGGGAGAGGTCCTCGGTTCTTTATTGGTCTACCTGATCATAGCGTTCATCCTCATCATGTTGGCCGTCTATGTCAGTTGGATCATTCTTGCGGTGTTTGTCGGGATCGGCGTTGTCATCGGGCTCTGCTATGCGCTGTTCATCTATATCCGCGCGTTGATCGGCGCGATCCGGGCGGGCGTGGGCTACAGCGCGCGCTCGAGCGGGGCCGTTATGGCGGTATTTGAGCGCCTCTTCGTCATCTCTCTCACCGCTGCCCAGACGGCTTTCCAAGACAATCTCACCATCGCGAGCAACGCCGTCGCCCGCTCGCAGGGGTATCGCGTCCTCTCCTTCCGGAAATGGATGTGGCTCGTCGTCGCGCTCGCGGTGATCGTGTTCGGGCTCTGCCTCATTGTCGCCGTGATCTTGGCGGAACTCGGCATTCTCGCGGGCGTCGCGCTTGCCGTCCTCTCCGTTCTCGCATTGATCTGCCTCCTCTACTGCATCGCCGCGCTGATCTACGCATTGATTTTCGGCGGCAAGATCGCCTGGACCGCGGTCGTGGACCAACACGATTTCTCCTGCTTCGTCTTCAACAAGTATGCGACGTTCAGCGATGTGGGGCGGGCGTTCGGCATCTATTTTCCGTGGATCGGGCGGTGCGTCGCACAGCTTTGGCAGGAGACGCTCACCCTTGCGCGGGATAATTTCACGGATTCGCTCACGCGCCCCGTTCTGTCCCTCTCCCGGTGGCTGCTCTTCGTGTCGCCGGTCATGCTCGTCCCTTGCGCATGCCTCTACACGGTGCTGGTGGCGCTCGCCTTCGGCCTCTTGTTCCTCTTCGCATGGCCTGCGTTTGTGATCTGGACGTGCATCGCCAAGCTCATTTCGCTCTTTCCTTAAAAGACGGCAACGACGAATTTCCCATGAGCGGCCTCGCGGAAGCGGGGCCGTTTTGTCATGTCTGTCAGCGCATAAAAACCCGTCGGTCTGCGGAAAATGCAATCGAGGGATCTATGGGAAATCAAACCATTTATTTCAAAAACCAACCGCGCATCGTTGCGACGAGCACCATTGCGGGCCCCAAGGAATGCCGCGGCATCATCGGCAGATATGTCGAGACGGCGCTCTCGGACGATATGTACGGCGAATCGACGTATGAAAAGGCGGAGTGTAAGATGCTCTCCACCGTCATCGACGGCGCGATCTCCAACGCCGGTCTGGATCGCAACGAGGTCGATATGATCGTTTCGGGCGATCTTCTCAACCAAATTATTTCGGCGAGCTTTGCGGCCCGCGATTTTTCCGTCCCGTTTTTAGGCGTCTACGGCGCATGTTCGACGATGGCGGAATCGCTCGCGGTCTCGGCCGCCTTTGTGGACGGCGGATATATCCGGCGGGCCGTGGCGGCGACGGGCAGTCATTTCGCCTCGGCGGAGCGGCAATACCGCTATCCGCTGGAGCTCGGTTGCACGCGTCCTCCGCAATCGCAGTGGACGGTCACGGGCGCGGGCGCGGCGCTCGTGACGGGGGAGGGGGACGGCGTCAGGATCACCTCCGCAACGCTCGGCAAGGTCGTCGATTACGGCGTCACCGACGTCAACAACATGGGCGCCGCCATGGCCCCGGCGGCGTGCGATACCATCCTCGCCCACTTCCGCGGGACGAAGGAGAACATCGAGACCTACGATCTGATCGTCACGGGCGACCTCGGTGCGCTCGGAAGCCGCATTTTGAAGGACCTCACCTGGGAAAAAGGATTGGATATCTCGGCGAACCATGTCGATTGCGGCGAGATCATCTACGACGTTCTCGAGGATGAATTTCAGGGCGGCAGCGGCGCCGGATGTTCCGCCGTGGTGCTCAATTCCTATCTCTATTCCAAATTGATGGCGGGCAGTTTCAAGCGCATTCTTTTCGTCGCGACGGGCGCCCTGCTCTCCACCGTCTCCTCGGGACAGGGGGAGAGCATCCCCTGCATTGCGCACGCCGTCACGTTGGAGCGCTGAGCGCTCCTTCTGCGGCGATGCGAAAGGGGATACATATGGAATATCTCAACATCGTTTTCATGTTCGCCAAGGCCTTCGCCGTGGGGGGACTCATCTGCATGATCGCCCAGATCGTGATCAATTTTACGGACCTCACCGCCGGGAAGATCCTCGTCCTGTTCATGCTGTCCGGGATCGCCCTCACCGCGCTCGGCCTGTATCAGCCCCTCGTCGACTTCGCCGGCGCGGGCGCAACCGTTCCCATCTCGGGTTTCGGCTATCTCCTCGCCAACGGCGGCATGAAGGGGGCGCAGGAGGGGCTCTTTCAGGCGCTTACGGGCCCGCTCGCGGCCGCCAGCGCGGGCGTATCCGCGGCCGTCGTTTTCTCCTTCATCATGGCGCTCCTGTTCCGCTCGCACACCAAATATAATTGAGCGCGATCCTGCCGTATTTGCGGTTTTTACAGTCCAAAATGAAAGTTATTCCGCGGAAATTTGTCAACAAATCGCGGATTTTCATTGTTTTTTGACCTGATTTCTTGGATTGTATGCATACAAAATGAATAAAGTTATCCACATTTTATCCACATTTTCTCCCAATTCGACGAGTTTCGACAAAATACGAACGTATGAACGGAAAATATACCGAAAAGTTATCCACATTCCACAGTTTTTTGTGGATAACTTTTGAACGCCTCGGGAGGGGGCATGTCCGCGAGTGCGCTTCAAAGCCGTTTTGCCCTCCGACATGCCCCGTCCGTCCCGGCGTCCTTGCGCGTTTCGGAGGGCGGTGGGGGGCATGTCCGAAGCGTCGCGCCGTTCCGCGGCTTGCCCCCCTCAGACGCCGTTTCCCGCCTCTCAACATCTTGGACGTCCGCGCGCCCGCCGTCGGGAGGACGGAGGAAGCGTTGGGCCTTGGCGAACGCCCCGCGGTGGATGCATAGGCGTCCGCGGTTCTTTGCGATCCGCGCCGTTTATTCACGGTAGCGATTTTTTACGGTGGCACTTTATGAATGCACGCACGCGCGCGTGCCTATAGCGCTTACCCGTAGCGGCGGCATGCGGACTCCATAAATGGCCCGGAGCGACGCATCGTGGCGGCCGTCAAAAAAACAGTTAGCATTTGCGAACTTTTTTTGAAAATGTGATAAAAAACAGTTGACAAGGCGGACGGCGCGTGTTAAAATAATGTCAGTTCGCAATTGCGAACAGCTTCCGCAGTCGGCGGAAGAATTTTATGAAGATCAGTTCGCGTAAGCGAACCAAAGGAGATTGTTTATGCCGTTATTGCTCGCACCTCTCGGCAGGGAGGTCAAAATCGTCAAGATCATTGCCGACGACAAGACGAAGAAGCATCTTTCCAATTTGGGCGTCCTTGTCGACGGAACGATCACCGTCATTTCTTCGAGCGGGGGCAGCACGGTCTGCCGCGTCAAAGAGGGGCGGCTGGCGCTCGATAAGAGTGTCGCTTCCCGCATCTACGTCGCATAAGGCGTGGGACGGTCATTCATTCAGGCAAAACAATTTTTGGGAGGTAGGTTTTATGACAAAACTCTTAAGTGAGTTTTCCATCGGAGAAAAGGGCGTCATCAAGGCGGTCTCCGGGGAAGGGCGCGTCCGCAGAAGGCTGTTCGACATGGGCGTGACGCCGGGCGCGGAAGTGCTTTTAAGGAAGCGGGCGCCGCTCGGCGATCCCATCGAAGTCACCATTCGCGGCTATGAGCTTACGCTCAGGAAATCGGAGGCCGATTTCGTGACGTTGGAGGTGACGAAATGATGAAGTTCGCCTTGGCGGGCAACCCCAACTGCGGCAAGACCACACTCTTCAATCTCCTCACGGGCTCCACGGCCTACGTCGGCAACTGGCCGGGTGTCACCGTCGATAAGCGCGAGGGTACATATAAGCGGGGGGAGGAACCGGTAAAGATCGTCGATCTGCCCGGCATCTATTCGCTCTCACCCTATACGCCCGAAGAGGTCATTTCCCGCAATTTCATCCTCGATGAAAGGCCCGAGTGCGTCATCAACATCGTCGACGCGACCAATCTCGAGCGCAACCTCTATCTCACCACGCAGCTCATGGAGATCGACGTCCCCATCATCATCGCGCTCAACATGATGGACGCGGTGGAAAAGAACGGCGACGTCATCGACGCCGACGAGTTAGAGCGCAAGATCGGGCTCCCCGTCGTCGCCATTTCGGCGCTCAAGGGCACGGGCATCAAGGAGCTCATGGACAGAGCCGTCTCCGTCGCCAAAAAGCCGCGCGCCGGCGTGACCGTTCTCCACGATTCTCCGCTCGCGCACCTCGTCAGGGACGTCAACATCGCTCTGAAGGGCGCCAAGGTGGACGCGCCGCTCTTCCACGCCGTCAAGCTGGCGGAGATGGACGAGATCGAGGTGAAGATGCATCCCGAGCTCGTCAAAATGGTCGACGAGTTCAAGGCGACGTTCCAAGACGATACGTTCGGCGATGACCTCGAGGCCGTCGTCGCAGACGCGCGATACAAATATATCGCCGCCAACTATTCTTCGGCATACCGCAAAAAGGAGAAGGGCGAAAAACTTTCGAGGAGCGACAAGGCGGATAAGGTGCTCACCAACAAATGGGCGGGCATTCCCATCTTTCTCGTCATCCTGTTCGCCATCTTCCATCTCACCTTCTCCGAGGACTTCCTCTTTCTCTCCGCGATCTCGGGCGGCAGACTTCCCGGCCTGTTCGCGGCGGTGGAGAAGGGCGGCCTCGGTTGGGAGGAGAACGCCGCGACGACGCTCCTCGCCTGTTTCTACGACGGCGCCGTCTTCTCGCCGGGCGTCATCCTTGCCAATCTCTTCACCTGGTGCCTCGACTGGGTCGGCGAACTCATCGGCATTGCGACGGCAAACGCGCCGCTCTGGGTCGGAAGTTTCCTCGGCGACGGCATCTGGGGCGGACTTTCCGCCGTGCTCGGCTTCTTGCCGCAGATTTTGACGCTGTTCCTGTTCTTCTCCATTTTGGAGGACTCCGGCTACATGGCCCGCGTAGCATTCATCCTCGACCGCATCTTCCGCCGCTTCGGGCTCTCGGGAAGGGCGTTCATGCCCATGATCATGGGCTTCGGCTGCGGACTTCCCGCCATGATCAACACGCGCACGCTTGCCGACGACAAGGAGCGCACGGCGACGATCCGCGTCATCCCGATGTTCTCGTGCGGCGCAAAACTGCCCATTCTGACGGCGATCGCGGGGGGGATCGTGCAAGTCTTCGGCGTGGGGAATGCCGATCTCATCACCTACGGCATGTATCTCATCGGCATCGTGACGGCCATCGTCTGCGTGCTGCTGATGCGCAACACCACGATGCGCGGCGAGACGCCTCCCTTTATCATGGAGCTGCCCGCCTATCATAAGCCGCTCTTCAAGGGCCTCATGATCCATTTGTGGGATAAGACCAAGCACTTCGTCAAGAAGGCGTTCACCATCATCTTCGCCTCGACGATCATCATTTGGTTTCTGTCCTCGTTCAGTTGGAATTGGCACTTCCTCCTTCAGGACGCGCAGGAACTCTATCAGAGCGATCCCGTAAAATACGCCTCGCTCGCGGAGGCGGAAGGGCTTGTCAATTTGCAGATGGACCGCAGCATTCTCGGCTCGATCGGCATGCTCATTCAGCCGCTCTTCACACCGCTCGGCTTCGGCTCGCAGCTCAGTGAAGTGGGTTGGGTGTTTGCGGTGGCGGCCATGACCGGCCTCGTCGCAAAGGAGAACGTCATCGCGACGTTCGGGACGCTTGCCGCAACGGTCGCCGGCGCCTATATCGCGACGGAGGACGGCGTGCTCGAGGCCGTCACGATGATCACGGCGACGGGCATCACGATCCCCGCACTCATCTCGTTCATCGCGTTCAACATGGTCACCATTCCCTGCTTCGCCGCCTGCGCGACGGCCAAGGCCGAACTTCCCAAGGGCAAATTCGCATGGACGATCCTCTTCTGGCTCGTGACCTCCTATACCGTCGGCACCGTCATCTATCTTGTCGGCAGTTGGTGGTGGACGATCTTCCCGATCTTCGCGGTATTTGCGGCCGCAGGGCTGGGGATCTGGTTCTGGAATCGGAAGCATCCCATCGAAAACGAGGGTACCATGTCCGAGGTCAGCGCGTTGAAAGAGGTCGCCGTGAGCGATGGGGAGGAGACAAAATGAGTTGGTGGGAGATTCTCATCATCATCGCTGCGGCGTCATTCGTCGCCGCGGTCGTGATCGTTTCCATCCTACGAAAGAAGCAGGGGAAGACGGGCTGCGGCGCGTGCGGCGGAAACTGCGCGCACTGCGCGGGCTGCCAACCGCAGCGCGATCGCTCCCCCAAGAAATGAGCACACTCCACAATCTCCATAAATCTTCTAAAGGGCCCTCTCCGAAACGGAGAGGGCCCTTTAGAATTTGATAGATGTTATTTCCCTCGAGTCATGCACGGCTCCGTGAGGAGCAGCGGATCGAGCACTTCGTCGAGTTTCGCTTCGTCCATGAGCCCTTCGCGGAGCACGATCTCCCGAATGGACTGTCCCGTGCGGAGCGATTCCTTGGCGATGTCGGCGGCCTTCAGATATCCGATGTAGGGGTTGAGCGCCGTCACGATGCCGACGCTTCGGTTGACCCATTCGGCGCACCGCTCGCGGTTGGCGGTGATGCCCACGATGCAATTTTCGGTGAGCGTCCGCACGGCTCCCGTGAGCGCGCGCAGAGATTCGAAGAGCTGGTAGAAGATGACGGGCTCGAAGGCGTTGAGCTCAAGCTGTCCCGCCTCGGCCGCCATGGTGACCGTCACGTCGTGCCCGATCACGAGGAAGGCGACCTGGTTGACGACCTCGGGGATCACGGGATTGATCTTCCCGGGCATGATCGAGGAGCCGTTCTGCTTGGCGGGGAGGATGATCTCGCCGAGGCCCGTCCGCGGGCCGCTCGACATGAGCCGAAGGTCGTTGCACATCTTCGAGAGGTTGACGGCGAGCGCCTTGAGCGTTCCCGAGACGGCGGCAAAGCAGTCGACGTTCTGCGTGCCGTCGAAGAGGTCGTCCGCGCGCTTCAGATCTTCCCCGGTGAGCGCGGAGAGCTCCTCGGTAATGTGGGAGAAATACGCCTCCTTGGCATTGATGGCCGTCCCGATCGCCGTCGCGCCGAGGTTGATGGTGCGCATCTCGGAGAGGGAATTTTCGATGCGGGTGCGCGAGCGCGCAATGGCCGTCGCGAACGCGCGGAACGCCTGTCCGAGGCGCATCGGCACGGCGTCCTGTAGCTGGGTCCTGCCCATTTTCAAGATATCGTCGAACTCCTTGGCTTTCCCGAGGAGGGCGGCGTGCAGTTTTTTGAGCGCGGCGAGAAGTTCTTCGGCGAGCGAGAGCACGGTGAGCTTGCCGGCCGTGGGAATGACGTCGTTCGTCGACTGCTCCATGTTGACGTCGTCATTGGGGCTGATGACGGTGTAATCGCCCTTTTGGCCGCCGAGGTGTTCGATGGCGATGTTCGCGATCACTTCATTGACGTTCATGTTCTCGGAGGTCCCCGCACCGCCCTGCACGGCGTCCACGATGAAATCTTTCTTGTGCTTCCCGTGCAATATTTCGTCGCAGGCGGCGATCACGGCCTCCGCTTTTTTCCGGTCGAGGAGCCCATACTGTTCGTTGACCTTGGCGGCCGCCTTCTTGATGAGCACGATGTTGCGGATGAACGGGAAGTGGAGCTTGGTGCCCGTGATCTCGAAATTTTCCTTGGCGCGGAGGGTTTGGATCCCGTAGTATGCGGCGCTGTCGATGGAGAGTTCCCCGACGGAGTCGCGTTCGATTCTGAATACTTTCTCCATGTGTGTCTCCGAAAAATGTGTATGACTTCGAATTGCGTTAATATTATACTCTACCCGCGCGCATTCGTCAATTGTTTTTACGGTTTTTTATCGACGATTCTCTCTGCGTCGTACCGCAAATATGTCCGCGAGACGAAAAAGAGGGGAGGCATGTCCGCGTTCGAGGCGTTTTTTCGGAAAAAAAGTTCACTTCTTTTTGCTAAGAAGGGGCGCGGAAAATTTGTGCCAGGAGATCGCGCCGTAGAGGATGAGGAAAACGCCGAGGAGGAGAAGAAGGATGAAAAGCACCAAAAAGACAAGCGCGCGGGCGGCCGCAAACGCGGGGAACAGAAGCGGGATCGAGAAATAGATCACGCTCGCGCCGCCGATGACGAGCCCGCGGAAACGTTTCAAACGGATGGGATAGGCCGCGTCCTCAACGCCGCGGAACGCATAGCGGCGCGTGAGAAGGGCATAGAGCAAGATGTCGCCCCCCGTGCCCAAGGCGAGAAAGCCTAAGGTGAACACGGCGAAAAACGTTCCCAACGAGATGAGCGCACCGTTCGCATCGGCAGTCGCGGCCAAAACGAGGGCAAAAATGCAGACGGCGGCGCCGAACGCGCCGAGCGCAATGCCGAGGATGAAGCGCGTCCTCTGCGCATTCCCCGTACCGCTCAGAGGTCCGCTGTTTGCACCGCTTCGGGCCTGTTTCTGCGCCTCGTTTTCAGACATGGGTGCCTCGTTTTCTGTCTGTCCCTCTGTTGCAGGGGCCGTCTGCGGCGTTTGGGAAGGCGTGGGCGGCGAATATTTTCCGCGAAGAAGGTCGTCCGCCGTCACGCCGAGAAGGTCGGCGAGGGGGAGCAGGAGGCCCGTTTCCGGAAAGGCCTCGCCCGTCTCCCATTTCGAGACGGCCTTGTTGGTGACGCCCAACTCATCGGCAAGTTCCTGTTGCGTGAGTCCCTTTCGTTTTCGCAGCGTGTAGAGCAAATTTCCGAAGTCGTTCATCGTTTCCCTCCGCCCATATTATAGGAGGGCGGGCGGGAAAAGTCAAATACCGTGAGTAGAATCTTGTCGAATGCAGGTAGAATCTCCGAAAAAAAGCGGCAGAACGTTTTTCTTAATTGAAAAACGTTCTGCCGCGACCGCGCATTCGGCGCTTGATCGGCGCTCATTCTACCGCTTTCAGGGAATCGTTCATCTTGATCCGCTTGATCTTGGGCGAGAGCATGACGGTCACGAGGAACACGAAGAAGAGGGAAAGGATGGGCGTAGACACCCAGATGAACCAATGGATGCCCGGAATGGAGCCGAATTTCATCACCTGAAAGATGAAATAGCACAGGAGGCACCCAAACGGCAGCCCTGCAACGATCCCGATGGAACAGGTGATGTAGATTTCGCGGAAGACGTATCCCGTCACCTCTTTGTCATGATATCCGAGCACCATCAGGGTCGCGAGCTCGCGGCTGCGTTCGGAGATGTTGATATTGGTCAGCGTGTAGATGACGACAAAATTGAGCATGGCGGCGAAGAATACGACCACGATGCCCACTCCGATCATCGCGGCGGTTCCGATGTCCTGGAAAATACAGCAATCGAGCACGGCCAGCCCCGCGAGGACGAGCGCCGTCGAGAACATGACGGCAATGACCGTCATGAAAAAGCGCAGTTTATAGCGCAGAACGTTGCGCAGCGACGACTTATATTTGAACGAGATCCTGTTCCAGAGGACGGGAATCAATTCGAGCAGGACTTTTTTCCCGGCCCGCGGCGCCCTCGGACGGAGCTGCTCGGCGGGGCGTTCCCGCGTCTTTTTGAGCCCGGCGAAGAACGTCGCGGCCATCGTCGCCGCGATGACGATGGCGGAGACGATGAGGAAGAACGTCATTGTCCCGCGGGTGGGGTAGGGCGGCACGGAAAAGTTCCAACTGAAATTGATATAGATGATATAAGCCAGCCCCTCGCCCGCAAAATAGGCGCCGAGCGTGCCGAACAGGACGCCCACAAGGGCGAAGAGCAGATACTTCGGCAGGATGCGGAGGGGGGAATATCCGAGCGTGGAGAGACAGGCCAACTGCCCGCGTTCCTCCTCCAGGAGCCGCGTCATCGTCGAGAGTACGACGAGCAGCGTCACCGCCAAAAACACGACCATCATGACGTAGCCGATCCCCTCGATTTTCCCCGCAAACTCGTGGAAGGAGGCGATCGAAAAGTTGTCAAACAGGGTCAGAACGCGGACATGGTATGCCTCTCCATCGTCTAAGAGCGCTTCGACCGCCTGCTGTTCCTTGGTGACGAGGTGCTTGTATTGTTCGGACATCGCAAGCGGCATCTCGTCGCGGTCGAGCGTGATATAGGCGTCGCCGATGCGCGGCGAGAGGTCCGTCTCAAAGAGATAAAAGACGCTCTCCAATTCCCGCTGTTTGCCGCTTTCCGTTTGAAATTGCAGTGAAATGTCCTTCCGTGTCGCCAAATGCATGGGATTTTGCACATATCCCCGCACAAAAAATTGTTTCGTATCGGAATTTTCAATGTCGCCGAACGGCGTCTTTGCGGTATACTTGATGTCCGCCGTCAAGATGTCGCCGAGCGCATAGCGGCGGTTGAGTTGCGGCGTCTTGCGCTCGAGATAGACGTCGTAAACATCATCGCCGAGCCCCTGCGGCCTTTCGACGGTTTCTAAGACGTCAAGTTTCCCGATGACCAAATCGGAGGGGGGCATGTCGTAGAAGTATACCCTCGAAACGCCGTCTCCGGTGTTGGGAAAGCCAATCTCGGCGTGCACGTCGATGTCCCCGAGAAGGGGGTATTGAACGGAGGTATCGATGGAGAGCGCGCCCTTCTCGAACTCCATGGAGGAGCCCATCAGAACGTGTTCCTCCCCGTATTTTTCCGTGAGCGCCGCCTGTTCCGCCTCGGTGAATCCCGTCTCGCGCGTGCTCTTGACGATGAGGTCGGCGAGATTCGCGTCGCGATAGACGTCGTCGACGGCATACTCCATTTTGTTGGTGGCCATGCCGATCCCCGCGGAAAATCCGATGCTCACGAGGATCATGAGCATGATGGAGACGAGCCGCGTGATGTGGCGCTTGAACATGCGCGGAAAGGTTTTGAAATAAGTCTTCACCACTCGATCTCCTCGATGGGGACGGGGTGTTCGTTTTTCTCGACGCCCGCGATCTCCCCGCTCCTGATGCGGATGACTTTGTCGGCCATATCCTTGAGCGCGGCATTATGCGTCACGACGATGACCAATTTTCCGCTCTTTTTGGCGACGTCATAGAGGAGTTTTAAGATTTTTTTGCCCGTCGTATCGTCCAGCGCGCCCGTCGGCTCGTCGCAGAGCAGGAGCTTGGGATTTTTGGCCATGGCGCGGGCGATGGAGACGCGCTGCTGTTCTCCGCCCGAAAGCTGAGAGGGGAAATTCATGAGCCGCTCCCCGAGCCCGACTTCCGTCAAGACGGTGGCGGGGTCGAGGGCATTCTTGCAGATCTCCACGGCGATCTCCACGTTTTCGAGGGCGGTGAGGTTGGGCATCAGGTTGTAGAACTGAAAGACGAACCCGACGTCGTTTCTGCGGTATTCGGTGAGCCCCTTGCGGCTGAGCGCGGTGACGTCTTTCCCGTCGAGCACGATGGTGCCGGAAGTCGCGCTGTCCATCCCGCCGAGCAGATTGAGGAGGGTGGTTTTTCCCGCGCCGCTCGAACCGAGCACCACGACAAATTCCCCGTCCTCGAGCGAGAACGAGACGTTGTGCAGCGCCTCTACGGCAATTGTGCCGATGTGGTAGGTTTTATTCACGTTTTCGAGAGTCAAAAAGCTCATAATGCACCGCAAAAACAGGATACTGCTATTATATCATATTGCGGTACAAAAGCAAAGCGCTTCCCGTGAAAACATTGTGAAATCGTATCGATCGGCCCCGACTCATCTCCTTTTTTCGGGGAATATTGTCTGCAAGCGCTCCGCTTGCTCTCCGATGCACTTCAGGGGAGAGGGGATCGTGCTGTTTTTATCAAAATGCAGTTCCGTTTGTTTATTGTAATAGAGAAGTTCGGAGAGGGGGGCGATGACATAAAAATTTGCCTTGCCGCCGTCCGTTTCGTCCTCCGATATTCTCAACTCCTCCATTGTCTTGCCGCCCGCAAGTTCCGGATGTTTGGCGGCGATTTCCGGAACTGCATATGCCAAAAATTCCTCAAATGTGCAAGCGGGCACTGCCGCCAGTGCCGAGGCCGCATGGCCGAAGATCATTCCCGTCTTCTCATTGCAGATGACGATGAAATCGTCGGACCGCGAAATCAATCGGTATGGCGAATCCATCGGCGTTTGGAGCATCGCGCTCTGCCTTAAATAATGTCTCAAAAAGGTGACGCACGCCTCATCGCTCTGCAAATACTTCGCCCTCAGATAATTGCGGAACATTTGAAAAAAATCGCGAAGATACTCGATATTCTTCGCCAAGAGTTCTTCCTCGGCCTGTTTTTGCAATCGTTGCCTCTTGGTAAGTTTGCCCTTATTTTCGGTTAAAGACTGCGTCGCGATTCCGATTACCATGATGAAAACGACTAACCAAGACACGACGGAAATGGTCAAGACGGTCACCAAAGCAATGGTAGACTTGCGTGACGAGACGCTGCTCGCTAAAAGAAACAGGTCCATTTTTTTCTCCTTAAAAATAAAAAGTGCGCTGACCGAAGCCAACGCACGAAAAACGCAAACTCCGATCGTCGCCAAACAATGCTTATTCAGAGTACGAATCGCACATGCAAAATAAGTGGAGTTCGCATTTTTGCTGAATCCATTATTTTGCATATGCCAAAAATTATACGCCTTTATAGGAGCATAAAAAGCCGCACTCGCAAATGGATAAGAATTGTTTGGCAATATCAGTATAACACGATGACGAACTTTTTGTCAAGGGGCGCAAAAGTTTTTTCGAAAGAAAAGAAAGTGCCCGCCTGTCGGCGGGCACTTCAAAACTTCAAAATATCGCACGGTTTCGGGTCTGTCATTCCTTCGCGCGGATGATCTCGCGCGGCTTGATGCGGCGGAGGAGCAGGAGGGGCACCACGGCGCAGAGCACGGTGAGCCCGAACACGATGCCCGCGTCGAACAGCACGGTCGTCCACGAATATGCGACAAAGTGTATTTCGCGCATGGCGGCGTTCTTCGTCACGGCGGCGAATCCCTCCGCGAGCGCCGCGTTTGAGATATCTGCCCCGAGCCACAGTCCGAGCCCCGCCAGCAGGCAGACGGCGACGCTCATTAAGATCATTTGCAGTACAAAGAGAAGCACGAGGTCGCCGTTCTTTCCGCCCATCGCCCGGAGGACGCCGATCTCATAGATGCACTTTTTCACGCTTCCCGCCGCGAAGCCCACGAGGGTGAGCCCGACGAGCGCATACATCACCCAGATGATGATCTCGAAGAGGTCCACGAAGACGTTTGCCGCGCCCGACACGGTATACATCGCCGAGAAGAGGGGAGACTGTACGGTGTAGCCCATCTCCGTCCCCGCGTCATAGACGTCGATCGCGCTCTCCACATTGTCGAAATACAGCGCATAGGCATAGGTGGAGTGGGAGAGGAGCTCCTTGAATGTCCCGGGCGCCATGTAGAAGGCGTTTCCGCTTCCGGGGGTGGTATATACGCGTGCGATGGTGAGTTCCTGCTCGAAGAAGGGGGTGTCCGAATACAGATCGCCGAGGCTCAGCTTGATCTTCTTGCCCTTGACGCTCTCCCAGTCAATGTCCGTCGCATTTTTGCCGACGAGTTCGCAGTAGACGGTCTGGTTGAGCAAGATCTCGCCTTCCTTCAAATTATTGTCGCAATGGGCATACATCGTCGAGAGCGCGAGCGTCTTCCCGTCCGCTTCGATGTTTCCTCCGCCGAAGTAGGCATGGGAGCGTCCGCCGTCCTCGTTATATGCCGCCATGAAATCGGGGTTGACGGTGTAGGCGAGATTCAGGCTGTCGTTGAGTTCCTCATAGAACCTTATGGCGAGGTCGCCCACCGTCTCCACGAGATTTTTCCCGCTGTCCCGCGCCTCCAGAAGGGGCGCATACCGCTCCGCATATCCCGTTTCGATGACGGCGGCCACGCGGTAACGGTCATAGAGCATCTGTCCGCCCGTGATATTTTTATAGGGGTCCTCGCCCGCCGCAGTCTCCGCAAGCGTGATGCGCAGCGCAGTGTCGTAAATGAGCAGGCTGTCGGCGAAGTAGTCGGTGACGATGACGCCGTCTCCCTCCGCGGCGATCTCGCCCGAGAGCACGTTGAGCTTGCCGTCTTTTCCGTAAAGCGCGGCAAGATATTCCTCGGTCACCTGCAACACGCCCAGCCCCGTACAGCAAAAGAATGCGCCGTAATTGGTGCTGTCGGGAGTGGGACGGTACCCCTGAAGCTGCCAGCCTGCGCTCTGCGCATCCGTGATCACGGCGACATTATAGAGGGGATAGATGTTGCCCTTGTAGCCCGCATCGCGGAAGGCGGCGACCTCCGCCTCGGAGACGCGCAGAAGCCGCGAAGTATCGAGCGTCTTCGTGGGATCGTCCTCATTGACATGCCCCTTGCGCATGGCAAGCACCATACCGTTTTGCGACTGCATAATGCGCGCAGTCTCCTTCCCTGCGTCGAACTGCGTGAAGAATTGGCAGACGCCGAGCACGATAAACAGAAATACGGCCAAGAGCGCGGAGAACACCATTCCCAACGCCCGCTTTTTGGAAAACAGCTTGAAGATGGCCTTCCGCCCCCGAAAACTCAACCCGTGCGCCGAAAATTCTCGGGTTTTTCCCGTCGGTTCGGGCGGAACGGTGGGCAGGAACTTCGTATCCGTCTGTCTGAGGCGCGCCCCCGAAGAAATTTTTTCGTTGATGCTGTCGATCTGCGCCTCCGTGAATACCGTTCCCTTCTGCACGATGATGTCGTGCCCGTCGAAGGCGATGTCCTCGGCATTTGGGTTGCGCGTGATGTCGCCGACGATCTTGCCCGCCGAGAGGGTGAGGATCCTGTCCGCGTACCGCTCCGCGTCGGGACGGTTGTGCGACACGATGACGACGAGGGCGCTTCGGGACATCTCCTTGAGGATGTCGAGAATGATGCGGGTGGATTTTTCGTCGAGATTGCCCGTGGGCTCGTCCGCGAGAATGAGCTTGGGGTTTTTGACGAGCGTGCGCGCGATGGCGACGCGCTGTTTCTGCCCGCCCGAGAGCTCGTCGGGATGACGGGTGAGACAGTCGGACAGCCCGACCTTCGAGAGCGCGTCCCTCACCGCCGCGTCGTCGCGCTCGCCTTTGAGTTCGAGGGCAAGCGACACGTTTTGCTCCACCGTCAGCCCCTCGAGCAGACAGTAATCCTGAAAAATGAAGCCGACATGGTCGTTGCGGAAATGATCGTAATCGCGTTCGCGGAAGGCGGAAAACTTGTTGCCGTCCATGACGATATCTCCCGCGGTGAGCTTATCGCACCCGCCGATCATATTGAGAAGAGTGGACTTGCCGCAGCCGCTCTTGCCGACGATGAAGATCATTCCGCTGTCGGGTAGGACGAAGGAGACGTCGTCGAGCGCGACGACTTTCTTTTTCCCGCGCCCGTAAATTTTCGTGATATTTTTGACTTCAACCATGTTCCGACCTCAAAATATGCTCGGGATATAAAATAATCCGAACCAATCGCGGGGGATGATCGCCCTTGTTGTGTTCGGATCATTTTAATTTGGTGGAGCTAAGGGGAGTCGAACCCCTGACCTCTTGAATGCCATTCAAGCGCGCTACCAACTGCGCTATAACCCCATATTGCGCTGTGCGGGCATGGCGTCCCGTGCAAACTACGGGATTCATTGTAACAAAAATCTTTCCCTTTGTCAATGCATTTCGAAATGTTTTATCCGATCCTTTGCAAAAATTTTCTCCGCGGACGTCGGTTTGCCTGCAAAAAAGCGTTTCCCGAACCGGAAAACGCCTTTTTTGGATGATCAGTTGTGGTCCATGACCCAGTAGCCGCCTTCGTGCTGCAGGGGAGGGAACGTGGTCCCTTTTTCGAGATAGGTCTTTTCGTTGTCGTGGCTCTGTCCGTTCTTGTCGTAGGCCTTGTAGTTGCAGGACATCGGCACGATCTCACCCGATCTGAATTTTTCCATTTGGCTTACCTCCATACGGATAGTCTGTGCGGCCGCGCGCGTTTTATACCGTCTGCGGCCGATCCCGGGCATGAAAGGTTCTCTTTCCCGCGGCGGAATTTCCCAAGAATTTTTTATTTCCGAGGCAAAAATCAATTGACAAACATTCCGCATTGGGATATAATAACAGAGCATTCCGGAGGCGGCCGCACGGCCGGGCCGGCGGGGTGCCGAATTTATGCGCCATTAGCTCAATTGGATAGAGCGTCGGTCTACGGAACCGAAGGCTAGGGATTCGAGTTCCTTATGGCGCACCAACTCCAACCTAACTCGAACCGTTCGGGTTAGGTTGTTTTTTTATACTTGAAAAGCGAGGACTATAACGCCCTCTCTTTCTTTGTAATCTCCGCTAAATTGAAATTTACTTAAATTCAACTTTGCTTGCAGTTATCTTAAACAGCAAGTAATGTTTTGAAGTTGCCTTACCGTAGTGCTTTATAAGAACGGGGCATTCTTCCATAAATCGTCTTTTTAATTCTATATCGTTGCATTCTTCCGCAAAACCCGTAATACGCAACCATTCTCTTGTATCTCTCTTTTTTGCAATAATTTGTATATGTCCGTTGGTGCGTAGCTGCTTGTGCGCTTCATTGCCGTCGTGTGTAGCAATATAGAGGTTTTCATCCACTTCCATAATAGCTCCAAACGGTCTTACAGCAGGAAATTCATTGTTAATTGTTGCTATATAAAAACATTCGCAATCTTTTATAAAGTCATAAACCTTACTCATAATAATGCCTCCGTAAATTCTTGTTTTTTAATTATCATATTTTACAAACTTCTTCCATAGACACGGCTGTCTGTGCCATGAATGTCAACGCGGTTTTCGAGATAGGGAAAGCCGTATTTTTCATATAAATTTATATGGTCAGTTGCGATATAGATTTTATGATAACCCATTTCTTTGGCGGCTCGACAGGCATGGTCGATGAAGATTTTCCCATAGCGGCGCCCCCGATAGGCGGGCGTGGTATGAAAAAACCAAGCCACGGCGTATGGAGCTTACAGTGGAAGAAGGCGAATTGCTTTTGATATATCATATTTATCAGAACTATAATGCCGACTCTTAATATATAACAAGCCCTGCGATTGAAGAATTTGGAAATCTCGACAACACGGCGCATATTGAATTGGCATTTGGTCTTTGGCATATCTACTATTTGAAAATTCAAATCGCTTGTCCTTAAATAAAATAGGCATAGAAAAACCGCATTTGCATATTCCTATACGGAATAAAATTTATTGGTGCGCACGATCGCATGCGTCTTCATCAGCCACAAATTATAGCGCTCCGAGGTGCGGAGCGAATGGAGTATGAAAAGCCCCGCCGCGCAGAGGATCCACAATGCGGCGCCGAGCAGCAGAGACAGTTTGCCCGCTTCGCCGAAATCCCACAATTTCGTGATATAACAATTGCAGACCGTCAGCGTCAGCAAAAAGATCCCGACGCAGAGCATGATTTGCAAGAAACAGCATTTGAGCCCGTAATGCCCGTCGTTCGGGCGCCATTCCTCCCACAGCGATCGCTTTTCACTGCGCGCCAGCGTCTGATAGTCGCGCGGCGGCCGTCCCTTGCCCTCGATGAAAAAGTCGGGGGATTTTTCCAATAGGCCGCATAAAACGGCGAGCATCTCGAGCGACGGCTGTGCGGTGTTGTTTTCCCAACGCGACACCGCCTGTCTCGTTACAAAAATTTGCCTTGCGAGCTCTTCTTGCGACAGACCCTTTTCCCTGCGGGCTTCCGCCAATTTTTCTCCGAACGTCATAGGTGCCTCCTTGTCTTTCATTTTATCACTTCGGAGAGGCGCAATCAACGGAACCGTCCGCAACAATTTGTTGCAACGGGGGCAATTGCCTCGCGGATCGGCTTTTCATAGATAGTCTTCGGCCCTGTACTGCTCTACGACCTCGTTTCCGACCAAAGTGATCGCCTTTTGCGGGCATCGGCTGATACAGCGATAGCACATGGTACATTTCCCGTGGGGCGAAGCGGCGCCGTCTTGCAGAGTGAGATTTTTCATCGGGCAAATGCTTTCGCAAACTCCGCACCCGACGCAGCGCGCCCTGTCGATCTTTAATTTGTCGGAATAGTTCCTCGTTTTGCCGTAAAACCAGAGCCTTTGCCCCAACAAGCCGACAAGATGGGGAAAGAACCCCAACCCGTCGTGCGGATATTTCCCGCTTCTGATCTGTAAAACCGCACGCTCGATTTTTTCTTCCGCACGGCGAATGATTTCAATGTTCTCTTCCTTGCTTTTCTTCAAAAGTTTACTGTCGCAAACGCTGTCGGGCATTTTGAGGTGCAGACCGCCCAATAGAAACGCGCCGCACTTTTTCAGAAGTCTTGCCGAACAGCCCGCGCCGTCGCCGCTGAACGCGCCCATTGTTGCAAGGCAAAAGACCTTTTTCCCTTTCCATAGCGTGGCGTTGCGGACGATATGATCCCGCACCATTTTCGGAGCGTTGGAATACTGCACGGGATAGCCGAGGACAACGTACTCATATTTTTCCAATGCGGAAAGGGCGGTTTCCTCCTCGATTGCAAAGACAGGCGCATTTTCGTCCAACAGTTTTACAAATTTTTCAACGCAAAACTTTGTGTTGCCCGTGCCGCTCAGATAAATTGCACAATATTTGTTTTCCATATATACTCCGCAATGAGGATCGCTCACCATGATTTTATCATATCCGCCCGATCAAGTCAAGAGAAACGCCCGCGCGGCTCCGTCGCGCTCCGTTGCGCATATGGCCGTTCCGCCGCTTGAATTTGACGAAAACCTTCCCGAACGTTTCGTGGTTTTTCTTGACATTGTTCCGCCGAAGTGGTAGAATGATCTCAGTTCGCATAGACGAACCAAGGGGGAAAGGGGAATGCTGGAAATTATTCTGAAAGTGGAGGGAATGCATTGCGGCATGTGCGAAGCGCATGTCAGCGACGCCGTTCGGAAGGCCGTGCCCGCGCGTTCGGTCAAGTCTTCCCATGCGAGAGGGGAGACGGTGATCCTTGCCGAAGAGGATTGTTCCGCGCTTGCGCGCGCCGCCGTCGAGGCGCAGGGCTACGGAGTCCTCGGCGTTTCCGTCCGGCCCTACGAAAAGCGCGGCGTCTTTGCGCGACTATTCAAAAAATAAATAAAATTTTTCAATTTGGTCTTTACAAAAGCAAAATCGTCTGTTATAATAGAGGAAATCAATGGGGGAGAAAGCCATGAGAACGCATGAATCGGAAGAGATGTATCTCGAGACCATCTTGCTCCTGCGCCAGAGATCGCCCTCTGTGCACGCCATTGATGTCGCGGGGGAGCTCGGCTATGCCAAATCGAGCGTTTCGCGCGCGATGGGGCTCTTGCACAACAAGGGCTACATCACCGTCAATGAATTTGATGAAATTTCCCTCACCGAAGCGGGGTTTGCCAAGGCTTCGGACATCTATGAGCGACATCGCGTGATCACGGCGCTGCTCGTCAAAATGGGCGCCGATGAGGCGCTTGCGGAAGAAAACGCATGTCGGATCGAACACGTCATCACACCGGAGCTCTTCGAGATCATGAAGAGCTACGTCAAGGGGGGTTGAAATGAGAATACGGCCCGAGGCATCGCCTCGGGCCGTATTCTATTCGTAAATTACGAAGATTTTGTCTGCGCATCCGTCCGCTCGTCCTGCGGCGCCTGCGCGTTTTGTTTTTTGGAGAGCCGCACCAAGGCGACGATCGCAAGCGTGAGGAGGAAGGCGAGATAGACGATGATCGCGGCGGGCCAATATCCGCTGAAATCAATGATCACGTCGGAAAATGCCGCCGCGCGCCCGGTGGTGAAGAGGTCCATCTGCAAAAGTTCGGTAAAGCAGGCGAACGTAAATCCGAAGACGGTGAGCCCGCCTACGGTCAAAAACCGTCCCCGCCAAGTGCCGCGGTCGAAGAAGATGGCCGTGCCGGCGGCGAGCAGCCCGAGGACGAGGAATGCGCCGAAGTGGCCGAACAGTTTGCGGATCAGGAGGCTCCAACCGGAGACGCCCTCGCTGAACGCCTGTTTTTCCACGGTGAGCACGATGGTATAAGACGCCGTGAGATCGCCGTTTGCGTCGTCGAAGTCGGGATTGTCGGAGAGGGTCACGGTGAGCGTCACGACCCCGCCTTCCGCCTTTTGGGAGGAGCTGAGCGCCGCGATGAGCCCGCTTTCATAGACTTTGACGATCTGCTCGTCGCTCGAGCGGAAGCGGAGATAGCGGTCGGGGGCCTCTGCGGCGAGGACGGCGCCCGTAACGCCCGCTTTCAGCTTCAGGGAATAGGCCGCGTCGCCCGTCTTTTCCAGCGTGCCGCCCTTCAGAACGATGCCGCCCAGCGTGCGGTTGACGAACGTGAAGCGGATGACGTCGGAGAGGCCGTTCGCCGCGCGCACGGTGATTTCCGCCCTCCCTTTTCCGCATACGGTGTATTCGCCCGTCGCGGGATCGACGGAGACGAGATCGGGATCGGAGCTCTCGAAGCGCAGGGCGGTCTGCGTGGTATTTTGCGGGGCGAGCGCGGCGGACAGAGAGCCCGTGTCGCCGAGATAGAGCTGATATGTACCGTCATCCCGCATCTGTGCGTCTGCGCACCCGAGCACGACGCCCCGAAGGGGAACGGCGGGCACAGGGCTTTCCGCAACGTGTACGGGAATGCGTCTGGTCAGAACGAAATCGGGGTCGGAGGCGGGGGAATACGTCGCCGTGACGGCGGTGTCGCCCGCGGAGACGCCCTCCACGATCCCGAAGGGGGAGACGGTCGCGACCGTCTCATCCTCGCTGGCGTAGGTGAGGGCCGTGTCGGTCGCGCCGGCGGGGGTGAACTGCGGCGCGAGCACGGCGGTGTTCCCCGTTTCGACGCGGCATTCCTCCGCGCCGTCCGCCGTCAGGAGCGAGAAATCTTCCGCGAGGACTTCCCGCACGTCGACCGTGACTTCCGCGCGGAGCTCGGGCAGTGCGGTGAGGCGCACATAGATTGTCGTCTTGCCGAGACCGACGGCCGTCACCTTCCCGTTGCGGACGGTGGCGACGCGGTCGTCCGCGGAGGACCAAGCCGTTTCGCGGTAGTTGACGGAGGTGTCTTTCGGGAGGTAGGAGACGGAGAGCGCCGCGCTTTCGCCGGGCGAAAGGGACAGCGTGCGGACTTCCTCGCCCCCCGACAGGACGGCGATGCCCGTCGGCTTCCTGTCGCGGATCGCGTCATCGGAGAGCTCCGTCAGAACCAAATCGACGGTGTCGCCCACGGCGTTGCTCGATTTGGAGGACTCCGTCCCGGGCCGCAGGGCCTCGATACACAGCACGATCATCTCGAGAATGAGCGCCGAGAGACACAGATATCGGAAGATTGTCTTTGCGCGGATCTTTTTCAAATCGGTTCTCCTTTGTTCGGATCGTATGCGCGGCGGGGTGCGGTTATTTCTTTTCCTTTCTCCGTTTGTCGTTGATGATCTTGAGCGCTTCCTCGTCGATGACGGAAATGCCCTCCTCTTTGGCGATGTTCACCATCTGCGTGAGGGCGGCCTTCAGGAAGACGCGCGGGATCTTCACGAGCTGTGCGCAGACACCCTCCGTAAAGGTGACGTCGGGGTCGATCCGTTTGGCGGCATAGATCACCGACTGCACGTCGCCCTCTTTGGCGGGGATCTTTTCGGGGTAGGGTTTCTTGAACTTGCTGCACCAGAAATTGGTGCTGTCGCGATACCCGTAATCGACGGGCACGGGCGGGAAGTTCCCCGCCTTCACGCCGCCGACGATGCTGTTCCAATATTTCTCCTTCATGAGGATCTTGTCGATGGAGAGAATGAAGTGCGCGCCGAACTTGCTCGTGATGCCGTTGAAATTGCGGTAGGGCGGTTCATAGCCCTCGAGACAGCCCGCTTTGTCGAGGTGTGCGTCTTCGAGCGCGGAATCCCATGTGCATTCGAACACCTGAAACGCCTCGCGGACGACGAGGGGCCGTTCGCCCTCCGCCTGCCCCTTTTCCAACGTGAAGAGGCAATTTTTCATCTTTTCCTCCGTCGTCTCGCCGGGGAAGCCCAGTCGCACGGCCTCCTTGAAGAATTTCCGGTCGTCGGGAATGAAGTTCAGAGAGACCTTGCTCCCGCGCAGGATATTCTGCGCCGTGTTGGAGCTGTTGCGGCATTCGAGCAGCATGGCATAGCGCTCCTTCCCCGCGATGTAGTAGGGGAAGCAGAGCGAATAGGCGCCGAGGTTCGTCTTGCCGCTCTCGGAGACGGTGCCGACGAGAATGGTCGGCATGGGGAAGAACGACGAGGTCTGGTAGAAATTATCGACGATGCGGAGGTCCTTAAAACTACTCATAATTCTCCTGTGATACCGAATTTTATGTTTTCCGTATCCATTATATTCTATTTTTATGAAAATGTCAAGCCCTTCGCAGGTTTCCCCGCGTAAAATCGGTGCCGCCGCGCGCGGCAAAGTTTGGAAAAACTATTGACAAATTTTTCCCCGCCGATTATAATAAAAGCCGTAATTTCCGCATTTGAGCGGAGAAAAGGGGGACAAACATGAAAAGAAAGTATTTGCTCGGCGCCATCGCGATCGCTCTTACGGTCGCAATCGGGCTTGCGGCCTGCGGCGGAGGCGGCGGGAGCGGCACCAAAGAATCCAAATTGCCGACGACGACGCCCGTATTCCAAGACGACATCACCGTGCACGATCCTTCCATCTTCAAAGACGACGACGGCACCTACTATGCTTTCGGCACGCACTTCTCCGTAGCGTCTTCCAAAAACCTCATCGAATGGAAGCAGTTGGCGCGCGAAGGGAATTATCAATTTCTCTATGGCAGCGGCAACGATTGGAGAACGGTGCTCGCAGACACCGTATCGGCCGTCAATCCCGGGTCGGACGTCACCTCCACTTGGGCGCCCGATGTCATCAAAATCGGAAAGAAATACTACATGTATTATTCCCTGACTTCGGCATTCGGTAGCAACAAATCCGCGATCGGCCGCGTGGAATCGAACAGCGTCACGGGCCCGTATCGCAATAATCAAGTGCTCGTCGTCTCCAACGGCACGTCGCCGAGCGAATCCAACGCCATCGACCCCAATGTCTTCTTCGATAACGATGGAAGGCTTTGGATGGTCTACGGCTCCGCATTCGGCGGCATCCGCATCCTCGAGCTCAACAAGAGCGGCTCGAAAGTCGGCCTTCCCAAGGAGGAAGGGCTTACGGGCGGGAACGTCGGCGAGCTCCTTTGGTCGGGCAGTGACGACAATAACGCCGAGGGACCGTACATCTTCTATAACAAACAAACAAAGTATTACTATCTGATGTGTAGCTACGGCAAACTTCAGGAATCTTACAATATGCGCGTTGCCCGTTCGAAGACGCCCGACGGCGAATACGAAGACATCGCCGGCAATACCATGTATAGCAACGGAAAGGGCGGAAACAAACTTGCGGGGAACTATCAGTTTGCAAGCGATAACACGGGATATGCGGCGCTCGGCCACAATTCCGTCATCATAGAGGGCGGCAAATATTTTGTCATCCACCACACGCGCCAGCGCATAGGAACATCAAATGAAGTGACGCCGGGGCATCATCTCGAAGTTCGCCAGCTCTTCTTCACCGAGGATGGTTGGCCCGTGCTCAATCCCAACCGCTATGCCCGCGAGACCATCGGCACATATGATATTTCCACGATTCCAGGAGACTACGACATCGTCGAACACATATCCGGGATCACCAAGGAGTTCAAAGATTCCGTCCGCTATACCTTTACGGAGGACGGGAAGATCAAGAAGGACGATGCGGAGGTCGGTACATGGGCGGCGAGCGGCGACTACTACATCGACGTCGTATTGAACGGCACAACGTATCAGGGCGTCGTCGCGCCGGCCTATATCGACTATTTGAAACTGAGCGATTACTGCATCACCGCGACCTCTACGGACGGCAACGCCCTCTGGGCAAACCCCGCCAAAACGGCATCGTGAGATAACGTTTGCAAAAAGCCTGCTTCGGCAGGCTTTTTGCTTGCCCGAAAATCCGGCCCGAAAATCCGACCATACAAGTTGTGTGAAAATCCTTTACAAATCCCATATTTTGTGTTATACTGATAAAAATGAAACGAGGGGGCAAGTTATGCGCTGTTTATATTGCGACTGCACCGAGAGCAAAGTCATAGATTCCCGTTCCGCCGACGACGATCGGTCCATCCGCAGACGCAGGGAATGTATCGGTTGCGGGCGGCGCTTCACGACCTATGAAACCATCGAAGTTGCCCCCATTCTTGTCGTGAAGGCCGACGGCACGCGGCAGGCCTACGACGTCGGAAAGATCAAATCGGGGATCATCAAAGCGTGCGAGAAGCGCCCCGTTCCCATCGAAAAGATCGACGCTTTGGCGACGGACATCACCAAGCGTATCTATAACTCCATGGTGCAGGAGATCGGTTCCAAGGAGATCGGGGAAATGGTCATGGACGGGCTCAAAGAGCTCGACGAAGTGGCCTATGTCCGCTATGCCTCCGTCTACCGCTCCTTCAAGGATATTTCCTCCTTCATGTCGGAATTGCAACGCATGATGGAGAAGAAAGAAGTCGATAAGAAATAATGTCAAAAATTCATGTGAACGTGGGGAACGTTGTGCTCGGAGGAGCGCACATTCCCGTGCAAAGTATGACAACGGTGAAGACGAGCGACGTGGAACATTGCGTCGCTCAAATTCTTCGTCTCGAGGAGGCGGGGTGCGACATCGTGCGCGTCGCGGTCCCCGACGAAGCGGATGCGCGCGCGATCGCTTCCGTCAAGGCGCGGATCGGGATCCCCCTCGTGGCAGACGTGCATTTTTCCGCAAAATTGGCCGTTCTCGCCGTGGAGGCGGGCGCCGACAAGCTCCGCATCAATCCCGGCAACATCGGCGGCGAGCGCGAACTTGCGTATGTGGCCGACTGCGTGCGCGCCCATGGGATCCCCGTCCGCGTGGGGGCCAATACGGGCAGCATCGCGCCGTGGGCGCTTGAAAAATACGGAAGAAGCGCGGAGGCTCTCGTCGAAAGCGCGCTGGAAAACGTGCGGCTCCTCGAAAAAAAGGGCGTGGAGATAGTCGTTTCGGTCAAGGCCTCCGATGTCCGCATGACCGTCGACGCCTATACCATGCTCGCGGATCGCACGCCGTATCCGCTTCATCTCGGCGTGACGGAGGCGGGCGGCGGCATGGCGGGGCTCGTCAAGAGCAGCGTCGGGATCGGCGCGCTCCTGCTCCGCGGGATCGGCGATACGATTCGCGTTTCGCTCACCGATGACCCCGTGGAGGAAGTCCGTGCGGCGCACGCGCTGCTACGCGCCTGCGGTGAGGAAAAAAACTATGTGGAAGTCGTCTCCTGCCCCACCTGCGGCCGTTGCGAATACGACTGCATGGGATTGGCCGCCAAGGTCGAAAAGCGGGTGGAGGGCGTAAAAAAAGCGCTGAAAGTGGCCGTCATGGGCTGCGTCGTCAACGGCCCCGGCGAGGCGAAGGACAGCGATTTGGGCATCGCGGGCGGACGGGAATTTTGCGTCATTTTCGAACGCGGAAAGCCCAACTTGCGCGTGCCCCGCGCGGAAGCGGAGGCCGCCTTTTTTCAGCGATTGGAAGCGTACATCGGATGAAAAGTATCGAATATCTCAAAGAAATCAGGAAGTCCGAAGGGCTTGCGCGCGCCGTGCTTCGCAAGATCGTCGTGGAGCGCGGCGAGGCGACCTTTTACCTCGTGACCGACGCCAATTACAGCGCCGCCGATATCGCCCGCGCGACGGAGGTCTCCTCGCGCTATGCCGAAGGCATGCGCGCGTCGGTGCGGGTGATGAAGTCCGTCCCGAGCGAGGAGGCCGTCAAGGCCGCCGTCGCGGAAATTTTGCGGAGCGAGTCGCCCTCCTTCGCCGCCTTTGTCGACCCTGCCGATATCTCCGTCTCTCTCGGCGAGAACGGCGGCCATTTCATCATCGGCGTCGGGGCGGCCGAGCGCGATAGGGGGGAGGAAGAGGGCGTCGTCGATGCCGTCTGCGCCGCGCTTGCGCGCGGGTACTGCGGCGTCTGGACGGGCGAACTTCAGACGGTCCGCAAGGCCGAAGAGGCGATCTCCCACGAGGCGCCTCCCGAAGAATATCTTCTCGCCCCGCGCTTTTTTCATGTCGAAAATTACGATGCGATCGACGGCGGCGCGCCCGAAAACGCCATCTACATCGCCGACCTCACCAAGGAAGCGCACGGCGTCACGGTCTGCGGCACGGTCACGCATATCGAAGAGCGCTCGACAAAGACGGGGAAGCCGTATTTCTCCGTCACGGTGTCCGACGGCTCGGGGACGCTCCGCGCCGCCTACTTCACGAAGAAGGCCACGCTCGAAAAGGTGCGCGGCGTCAGGCAGGGCGAGAGCGTCTGTCTGACGGGCGACAACGAATTTTACAACGGCGGCCTCTCCTTCCGCGTCAAAGCGATCGACCGCGGCACGCCGCCCGCGGGATTTGTCCCCGAACAGCGGCCCTCGCGGCCCGTGCCCGCACAGTACCGCGTCGTCTTTCCCGTGCCTGCGGCCGATCTCGTACAGGCCGATCTCTTCTCCAAGGAGCGCCTGCCCGAGGATTTCAAGCGGGAAAAATTCGTCGTGTTCGACCTCGAGACGACGGGCCTCTCGCAGGGCGGCGTGATGGATAAGATCATCGAGATCGGCGCCGTCAAGATCGAAAACGGCAGCATCTCGGAGCGGTTTTCCACCTTCGTCGCCTGTCCCACCGCGCTCCCCGCCGAGATCGTAAAATTGACGGGGATCACCGATGAAATGCTCGTCGGCGCCCCCGAGATCGGGCCGGTCATCGCGGATTTTTATAAGTTTACGGCGGGTTGCAGCCTTGTCGCGCACAATACGCAGTTCGATTGCCGGATCATCAAATATTACGGCGAGGCCGAGGGTTACCGCTTTGACCGCAAGCAATACGACACGCTGTTCCTTGCGCAGGAGCTCCTCTCCCTTCGCAACTATAAGCTGAATACCATTGCCGATTATTTCGGGTTTTCCTTCGATCATCACCGCGCGTTCGAGGACGCGTTCGTCACGGCGAAGATCTTCATCGAGCTCATTCGGCGGCGGGGAAGTCTTCCGAAGTAGCGAACGCTCGGAAAAAATCCGAAAAAGACGAAAAAAATTGCTGCAAATGCTTGCAATTTCCGTCCCGATGTGGTAAAATTATCATGCTTAATCGATGAAAAACAGAGATTGAGAGCGGGTCGCCGCTCTCATTTCTTTATGGAGAGTGGAAATGAAAGTCAAACCCGTTGCCGAGATCATGGAATTTCTTCAGCCCATTGCGGCTCGGGTCGGCGTAGAACTGGTCGATGCGGCTTGGGACCAAAGGACGGCGACGCTCACGCTCTATATCGACAGACCGGGGGGGATCGACCTCGTCGCATGCGAGGCGTTTCACCGCGCGGTCGACGGCCCGCTCGACGACCTCGATCCGACTTACGGCGCGCCCTACACCCTCAATTGTTCCTCTCCGGGCCTCGACCGGCCCTTCAAGCGGGAGGCGGATTTCCTCCGCCACATCGGCGAGAAGGTCGAGGTGCATCTCTATGCGCCCATCGGCGGGAGCAAGTATCACGAGGGCGTCCTCACCGCGCTCACAGATGGCGTCGTCAAGCTCGCCACGCCGGCGGGGGAAGCGGCGTTTCCGCTCGAGAAGTGCGCCAAAGTCTGTCTCTGCATCGAAGTTTCTTAAATCGTCTTATCGTGCGCGGCTGTGCCGCGGCAAAAAATAAATAACGGGAGTCAATACCATGGTCAACAAGGATTTCTTTGCGGCGCTTGCCGACTTGGAACGCGAACGGGGCATTTCCGAAGAAGTATTTATCGACGCGCTCTCGGGCGCCCTTGCCTCCGCCTACAAAAAGCAGATGTTCGGAGAGACGGGCAACGTCGAAGTCCGGCTCAATCCCGAGAAGAGCACCATCAAGTTCTTCCTCCTGCGCAACGTTGTCGACGACGAAGTCGAAGAGCTCGGCGACGGGGAGATCTATCTCAAGGACGCGCTCGAGATCAAAAAGAACGTGAAAGTGGGCGACGTCCTCACCGAGGAGTTTGTCCCCAAGGACTTTTCGCGGATCGCGGCGCAGACGGCCAAACAAGTCATTCTTCAAAAGATCCACGAGACGGAGCGCGATAATACGCTCTCCGAGTTTTCCGATAAAGAGGGCGAGCTCATGAGCGGGCTGGTCCGGAAGGTGGATATGCGTAACGTCTATATCGAGCTCGGCAAGGGACAGATCGAGGGGCTGATGCTCCCGCAGGATCAGGTCGCGGGCGAGCGGTATGAGACGGGCGACCGCATCAAGGTCTTCGTCAAACGCGTCCGCAGCGGCGGCAGGAACGCGCAGGTGCTCGTCTCCCGTGCGGCGCCCGGCCTCGTGAAGCGGCTCTTCGAGGAGGAAGTCCCCGAGATCAAAGCGGGGACGGTCGTCATCAAATCGGTCTCCCGCGAACCGGGACAGCGCACCAAGATGGCGATCGCCTCGGTCGATCCCCGCGTAGACGCCGTCGGCGCCTGCGTCGGCAACAAGGGCGCGCGCGTCAACGCCGTCGTGGCAGAGCTGGGCGGCGAAAAGATCGACATCATTCTCTGGAGCGAAAATCCGTTGGAGTTTATTGCGAAAGCGCTCTCTCCCGCAACGGTCGTCTCCGTCACGCAGCTCGGGGAGAAATCCGCCGTCGCGGTGGTGCCGGACGACAAGCTCTCCCTCGCCATCGGCCGGAACGGCCAGAATGCGCGCCTTGCGGCCCGTCTCACGGGCTGGAAGATCGACGTAAAGAGTGAATCGGCGGCAGCCAAACTCGACCTCGGCCTCGACGGGCCCGAGGATGCGGAGGCCTGATGGAGCCCAAAAAACTTCCGATGCGGACGTGCATCGCCTGCAGGGAGGAAAAACCGAAACGCGAACTTTTGCGCGTCGTTCGCACCCCGGAGGGAAGCATCGTATTCGATACGACGGGCAAACTTTCCGGGCGGGGGGCGTATGTCTGTCCGAATGCGGATTGCATCCAAAAGCTCGGACGGAAAAAACTTCTGAACAGGGCTTTTTCCGTGCCCTTGGGCGACGACGTCTATCAGCGGCTCGAGGAGGAATTTCTTGGACGCAAATAAAATCAAGACCTATCTCGGATTCGCAATGCGCGCGCGCAAGCTGGTCCTCGGCGTCAACGCCGTGCAGGCCGTCCGCGGCCGGGTCTGGCTTCTCATTGCCGATGCGCATGCGTCGGAGAACACGAAGAAAGAAATCGAGAGTTTGAAAAAGAGATTCGCCTGTCCGCTCCTCGTCGTAGACGACTTGGAGGCACTGACCGGGAAGGCCTGTTGCAAACTTGCGGCCATGCGGGAAGAACATCTTGCGGCGGCCGTGTGCCGCGAGGCGGGATTGGAGGGGAATCCTCAAGGAGGGTACGATCATGCCATACGATAATATTGAAAAATTGGGCGCGCTTCCCAAGGACAAGGCGACGGTTTCGCTCAAGGAAGCCATCGCGGTCAACGAGCGCCATTTGGGAGATATTTTGAAGCGGCTCGGGGAATTTGAAGCCGCGGCGGCCCAGCGCAGAGCCGATGAAGAGGCGGCGCAGCGGGCGGAGGAGGCGCGGATCGCCGAGGAAGCCAAGCGTGCCGCCGAGGAAGCCGCGCGCGCGGAGGCAGAGCGCGCCGAGGCGGAAAAGCGGGCGGCCGAAGAGGCCAAGCGCGCCGCCGAGGCCGAACAGCGCAAAGCCGGGCAGGCCGGCGCGGAAAGCGCGGAGAAGTCCGCCGAAAGACCCGCCGGGAAACCGTCGCCCGTCGCGCAGCCCGCCTCTCCCGAGAGACGGCCCGCCGCGGAGCGTCCGCAGCGTCCTGCGCCTGTACGCGGCGAAGCCGCGCCGGGGAAGACGTTCCGGCCCGAAGCGCGTCCCGAACGGCCCGCAAGACCCACCTATACCCCTCCCGTGCGGCCTGCCGGCAACGCGGGACGTCCGCTCCCTCCGCGCACCCCCGGCCAGGGCGTGCGTCCGCAGGGCATGGGGGCCCGTCCGCAGACGGGCGCGCCGC
Organism: uncultured Clostridia bacterium; assembly: GCA_947627565.1. Lineage (GTDB taxonomy): Bacteria > Bacillota > Clostridia > Christensenellales > Borkfalkiaceae > Gallimonas. Next base: position 59,462 of record CANQWO010000001.1, on the reverse strand, counting down.
GTCCCATGGGGGCCCGTCCGCTTGGCCCGCGCCCCGTTCCGACGCCCGCACCCGCTCCCGCTCCTCGCAGGGAACCTGCGAAGAAATTTGAAAAGACCTACGTCGAGAAGTCGCGCGGCCCCGTCAACAAGCGCGCGCTTCAGCGCCAGCAGGGCGCCAGCATCGGCGATTTCGATAAGGAGAGCGGCTACCGCAAGGCCCGCTTCGGGAAGAAAGTCCGGAAGGAGACGCAGGCCGTCAAGATCGACCACGCCGTCGTCACGACGCAGGAGATCCCCATCAAGGTGCTCTCCGAAAAGCTCGGGATCTCCGCGGTGGAGATCACGAAGCGCCTCTTCAAAGAGGGCGTCATGAAGACGGTCAACGAGTCTGTGGACTATGAGAGCGCCGCGTATATGGCCCTCGAAATGGGCATCGACCTCGAATATAAGCCCGAAAAGACGGCGGAAGACGTCCTCATCGAGGAACACGGAGCAGACGAATCGGAAAATCTCGTCGTGCGCGCGCCCGTCGTCACCGTGATGGGCCACGTCGACCACGGCAAGACGTCGCTCCTCGACGCCATCCGCAAGACCAACGTCACCGCGGGCGAAGCGGGCGGCATCACGCAGAGCATCGGCGCCTACACCGTCTCGCTCCCCGGCGACAGAAAGATCACGTTCATCGATACGCCGGGCCATGCGGCGTTCACCGCCATGCGCGCAAGAGGGGCGCAGGTCACCGATATCGTCGTCCTCGTCGTGGCGGCGGATGATGGCATCATGCCGCAGACGGTGGAGGCCATCGACCACGCCAAGGCGGCCGACGTCCCCATTATCGTTGCGATGAACAAGATGGATAAACCCAACATCTACCCCGATAAGGTCAAGCAGGGGCTCATGAACTATAACCTCGTTCCCGAGGAATGGGGCGGCGACGTCATCGTGGTCCCCGTCTCGGCCAAGACGGGCGAGGGCATCGACGAACTGCTCGAGAGCATCTATTTGCAGGCGGAAATGCAGGAACTGCGCGCCAATCCCGACCGAAAGGCAAAGGGCGTCGTCATCGAGGCCAAGCTCGACAAGGGCAAGGGCCCCATGGCGAGCGTACTCGTCCAGAACGGCACGCTCCGCACGGGCGACAACCTCATCTCGGGTACGACGATGGGCCGCGTCCGCGCCATGATCGACGACCAGGGCAAGACGGTCAAAGAGGCCGGCCCGTCCATGGCCGTTTCGGTGCTCGGGCTCGAGGACGTGCCCAATGCGGGCGACGCCATCTTTGCGGTCGACCAAGCGCTGATGAAGAAGGTGCAGGAAGAGCGCAAGAACAAGCAGCGCGAGTCGCTCGTGCAGGATAAGGGCAAGATCTCGTTCGAGGATATGTTCAAAGCCGCCGAGGAGGGGGCGATGAAGAACCTCAACGTCATCATCAAGGCAGACGTGCAGGGCTCCGTCGAGGCCGTCCGCGCTTCCGTGGAGAAACTGACCAACGAAGAGGTGAAAGTCAACATCATCCGCGCGGCGGCGGGCGCCATCACCGAGAGCGACGTCTCGCTCGCCGAGTCCTCCAAGGCGCTCGTCATCGGCTTCAACGTCCGTCCCGACGCCAAAGCCAAGACGATGGCCGAGCGGGCGCGCGTGGAGATTCGCATGTACCGCATCATCTATGAGCTTCTCGACGAGATGGAGGCCATGCTCAAGGGGATGCTGTCTCCCAAATACAAGGAAACGCTCATCGGCAAAGCCGAAGTCCGCCAGACGTTCAACGTCACGGGTGTCGGTGTGGTCGCGGGCTGCCTCGTCGTGGAGGGAAGGCTCATGCGCGGCGGGAAACTCCGCATCTACCGCGACAATATCATGATCGTCGAGGGCAACGCCAAGACGCTCAAGCATTATAAAGACGAAGTGAAGGAGATCGCCGCAGGCCTCGAATGCGGTTGCGCCATCGAGGGCTTCAACGAAGTCCGCGTCGGCGACTTCATCGAATGCTATCTCATCGAGGAGGTAAAACCGGCATGACGAAGCGCACCGAGCGGCTTTCGAGCGAATTTCGCAAGGAGATCGCCGCCATTTTGTCGGGGCCGCTCAAGGACCGCGAACCTGCGCTTTCCGGGCTCATCAGCGTGACGGAGGCCGACGTCGCCCCCGATCTCAAGACTGCCAAGGTCTATGTGAGCGTGTATGCGGCCGATCCCTCGGTCAAGAAGCGTTCCTTTGAGATCATCCGCGAGAATGCGGGATTCGTCCGCCATGAGCTCGCCCGCGTGATGCGGTTGAGAACGGTGCCCGAACTCACGTTTTTGCCCGATGAGAGTTTTGAATACGGCTCCAAGATGGACGAGCTCTTTGCAAAGCTGAATAAGGAAGATTGACGTGACTACGATCGGAGAAATTGCGAACGTCTTAAAACAATCGAAAAGCGCGGTGATATTTACGCATATGCGGCCCGACGGCGATACGCTCGGTTGCGGCATGGCGCTGTCCCGCGCTCTTTCTCTGTGCGGGGTCCGGAGCGAAGTCGTAAACGAAGCGCCCATCCCCCCCAAGTTTTTCTTTCTCGAGGGGATGCGGGAGATCGGAACGCGGCCGTCTCTGAACGGCGGTGCCGTGATCGCGGTCGATACGAGCGACGCCTCCCGTCTCGGCAGGCTCGAAGAGGTTTGGCGTGCCCGCGCGAAGAAGCAAGTCAGCGTCAATATCGACCACCATATTTCCAATACGCGCTTTGCGGCGTATAATTTCGTGCGCGAGCGGGCGAGCAACGCGGAAAATGTGTTTGCGCTCATCGACGCGCTCCAAGTCCCCCTGACGGCGGAGATCGCAGACTTCCTCATGCTCGGCATGATCACGGATTCGGGCGGTCTTTCCCACAGCGACGTCGACGGTGAGACGCTCCGCTGTGCGGCACGGGCGGCGGATGGGGGCGCGCGCCTCTCCGAAATCACCTATGAGATGCTGCGGCGCCGCAGTAAGGCGCAGGCGGGTCTGTATGCCGAGACGGTCTCACGGCTCCGCTATCTGTTGGAGGATCGGCTCGTCGTGGCCTTTGTTCCGCAGGAGCGGCTTGAAAAATACGGCCTCGGCCCGGATGCCACGGAAGGCCTCGTCGATTTCGGGCTCTCCGTCGATTGCGTGGAAGTGAGCGCGTGCCTGCTCGAAGTGAAGCGCGGGCAATACAAAGTTTCTCTCCGCTCCAAGGGGAAGGTCAACGTCAACGAAGTTGCGCGCACGTTCGGCGGCGGCGGGCACATCCTCGCCTCCGGTTGCATGCTCTTCGGCGAGTTCGAAGAAGCGCTCGACAGGCTGCGCTATGCCGTTTTTCAGCACATGGAGGACGCATGACGGGTTTTCTCAACATCGATAAGCGGCGCGGAGACACATCCGCCTATGTCGTCAACCGCGTCAAACGGCTCATCCGACCCGCGTGCGGAAAGACGGCCTGCGGCCATCTCGGAACGCTCGATCCCTTAGCCTCGGGCGTGCTTCCCGTCGGCATCGGCGGGGCGACGCGCCTCTTTGATTACTTTTTGGAAAAACACAAGACTTACGTCGCCCGCTTCCGTTTCGGCGCGACGACGGAGACGTTGGACGCGGAGGGCACGGTGACGGTGGGGGGCCGCGTTCCCGAAGGACATGAGATCGCGGGTGCGCTCGCTTCCTTTACGGGCAAGATCGCGCAGATCCCGCCCAAGTTCAGCGCCCGCTGTCTCGACGGCAAGCGGGGCTACGAGCTCGCGCGCGACGGCCTCGACTTCGATCTCCCCGCGAAGGAAGTGGAGATCTTTTCCTTTGACCTTCTCGGTCAGACTGCACCCGACGAGTTCGAATTTCGCATCGAATGCAGCGGGGGGACATACATCCGCTCCCTCTCGCGCGACCTCGCGCTTGCGCTCGGCACGCAGGGCTATACGTCTGCGCTCCGCCGCACAAAGAGCGGCGTCTTCGATGAAGAGACGGCCGTGCCGCTCGAGACGTTGACGCCCGAAAATTGGCAAAATTACATCATACCCACGGACATGGTATTGCCGTTTGCGGTCTTGGAGGTAAACGACGAACGATATTATAACGGCGTGCGCTTCCCCGTCGAGGCCGAAGACGGAACCTATAAGATCTACCGCGAAGGCGTCTTTTACGGCGTCGGCAAAGTGGAGGAGGGCGTGCTCCGCCCCGAAAAAAAGCTATGCTGAGCTATACCTACGGCGAACGGGTCCCGACGCCCTGCGCGCTGGTGCTCGGCGGATTCGACGGATTGCACCTCGGCCACCGCGCTCTTCTGGCGTATGCAAAGCGCGCCCGCCTGCCCGTTGCGATCACCACGATCCTCGGCGGGAAGGGCAGGGAACTCTTCACGAGCGCGGAGCGGGAATATGTATTCGCCGAGGCCGGGATCGACGTCGTCTATGAGATCCCGTTTACCGAGCGGCTTCGCGAAACGCCGGCCGCGGATTTCCTGCGGGAGCTGTCGGAAGCCGTTCCCGCGCGGCTTTTGGTGTGCGGCGAGGACTTCCGGTTCGGAAAGGACGCGCTCGGTACGCCCGCGCTGTTGGAGCGTCATGCGGCCTGCCCCGTCCATGTCCATAAAACCGTAAAATATCTCGCGGAGGAGAGCGGGAGGGCGCGCAAGATCTCCACGTCCGCCTGCAAGAATTTCCTCAAAACGGGCGACTTGTCCCGTCTCAATGCCTGCTTCTGCGCCCGCGGCCAAGATTTCTATCGGAGCGCCTATTTTGTGCAGGGCGTTGTGGAGCACGGAAGGGAGGTGGGGAGGACCTACGGATTCCCCACGCTGAATCTTTCCGTCCCCGCGGAAAAGTTGCTTCCGCCGGACGGGGTTTACGGCGGCCTCGCTTCCACGCCGCAGGGGAATTTCCCATGCATCATCCATCTCGGAGCCCGTCCGACGTTCGGCGTAAAGGAAAAGAAGCTCGAAACCTACCTCTATGGGTTCTCGGGCGACCTCTACGGCGCGACGGTGCGCGTCTATCCGAATGAATTTTATCGTCCAATTGAAAAATTTCCCTCGGCGGAGGCTTTGAGAGAGCAGCTTGAGAGGGACATCGGGAGGTTGAAAAATGTGTTATAAAAATTTACCGGACCATTTTAAGGTCAAGGAGACCATCGATCTTCAAAACAACAAAAGACAGTTTTGGATCGTGAACGGGCTCGCGCTGCTGATCGGCCTGGTGCTGTTCATCGTGGGTTGTCTGATCGAGGACCCCATCGACGTCTTTGTGAAAGGCGGGGCAAGCACATGGGAGATCGTGCTCCTCTTCCTCGGCCTTCTCGTGGCGCTTGTCGGCTATTTCGTGCTCCACGAGCTGACGCACGGGCTGTTCCTGTATCTGTTTACCAAGGTCCGCCCGAAATTCGGCTTTGTCGGCTGGGCGGCATATTGCGGAAACGACGCGTTCTGCGATAAACCCCGCTATCTCGTCGTCGCGCTTGCGCCTCTTGTCATTTGGGGGATCCTCTTCGGCGTCGGGAACATCTTCATTCCGTCGGGGATCTGGTTCTGGTTCTTTTGGTGTTTGCAGATCGTCAACATCAGCGGCGCGAGCGGAGACCTCTTCGTCGCCTGCAAGATCATCCGCGCTCCGAAGGGGATTTTGGTCAAGGATACAGGCCTTGCCATGACCGTCTATCGTCCCATGACGGCTGAGGAAATTTCACAGCAAGACAGCGAAAACGTGGCACCCATGTCCGAGGAAGACCATTCAGAAGAGGAAAATTCATGATCAAATTCGGCCCGAGTGGCAATTGCGAACGGTTCTATGAAGAGGGCCATGAACATACCGAGGAAGCGGCGGGATTCGTGAAACAAAACGGTCTCGATTGCTTCGAGTATTCCTTCGGCCGCGGCGTTCACATGACGGAAAAGAAGGCCGCCTCGATCCGCGCCGCTTTCGAACGGGAGGGCGTCGAGCTCTCCGTCCACGCGCCCTACTTCATCAATTTCGCCAATCCCGACGAGGAGATGGCCGCAAAGTCCTACGGCTATGTGTTAGACAGCGCCCGCATGCTCCGCGCGATGGGGGGAAGGCGGCTCGTCTTCCATCCCGCGGCGCAGGGCAAGGACGCGCGCGAAGTCGCGGTGGAGCGCACTTGCGACCGCCTCAAAACGCTTCGCGATTCCATCTATCTCAACGGTCTGAGCGACGTTCTGTTTTGTCCCGAGACGATGGGCAAGATCGCCCAGATCGGGACGGTCGAGGAGATCGTAAAATTTTGCGAGATCGATCCCGTTTTCACACCCTGTGTGGATTTCGGCCATGTCAATGCGCGCGAACAGGGCAGTCTCAAGACGGCGGCCGACTACCGCGTCCGCCTCGAATACATGTTGGAGCACCTCGGCTATGCGCGCATGAAGGAGTTCCATGTCCATTTCTCCAAGATCCAATACGGCCCCAAAGGGGAGCTCAGGCATCTCACGTTTTCCGATACGGAGTACGGGCCCGAATTTGAACCGCTGGCGGAAGTGTTGCACGAGCTGAAGCTGGAGCCCTATATCGTGTGCGAATCGGACGGTACGCAGGCCGATGACGCCATGGCGATGAAGCGGATGTATCTGCTACCGGAGCGGTAGGGCCGCGGACGCCATTTCCATAAAGAACATCCCTCAGATCGAGGGATGTTTTGGTTTTATGCGATTTCGGGCGTTCGAGACGTCCGCATTTCCGCTCTATCGTCAGGATACGCGGAGCATTTGTGCGGCCAGGTTGCGGTTGTAGGTCATGATCTTCTCGTTGACATTCTTGTTGAAGTCGCCGTTTGCCGACGTGGTGAAATCGCACTCGATGATCGGCATGATCTTCATCCATTCGTCAAACGCCGGATTTTCAAGCATTTTCGCGTTGTGCGTCTTTGCCTTGCAGACGAGCGACCACGCGCCCACGGTCGCAAACGCGTCCTCCAAGGTCGGGCTTGTCTGCATCTGCATGATGCGGAACCCATCCTTGTACTTCTCGAAGTTGTCTTTCATCCACCCGCATTGACGGCTGACGGCCTCCGCCAGGGCGTCGCTGTCCATGCGGTTATACCATTTGTTGGCGAGTTGTATCTTTTTGGGTTGTTCCTCGGTGAGGCTCCCATAGCACTTGCCTTGATAGACGCTCTTCTCGATGTCGTAGAAGTCGGTGCCTGTCAGCGCTCCGTCCCGGAGGACCATCACGACCGCGCCGCCGCGCGTCCCGTGTTCCGTGACGTCGTTATACGTCAGTTCGCCGAGCGGGATGTCGGCATACGGCATGAAATCCGCCAGCGTATGTCCCTCGTATTCGATCCCGAAGAGGCGGGCAAGGAAGGCGGAGAGCGTAGTTCCGGAGTCATACATGATTTGGAACTGAAGCACCGTGAACTCCCCGGACGCATTCGAGAGGAATCTTAGGACGTCCTCGACATAGTCCTCAAACGGCCCGTCGATGAGGGAGTGGCTCCCGTACCATGCGCCGTCGTAATAGGAGATCTTGAAGTGCAGATACCGCACGCCCTGCATGAGCTGGTCGTAGATGGGCGAGACTTGCGTCTTGGTGTAGCGGTACGCAAGGCCGCCCGCCAACTTGTAGAGCGGGACCATGGAGGCCTTGACTTCCCCGCTGAACCCGGCGGGCTCGTCGAGGTTGTAGGTATTGGCGTCGTGCGAGCTGAGCATGGCAAGGTCCACGACGCGCGGATTGGCGTCGGACAGGTTTTCGATATCCGACATTACGGACGCATAGGCGCCGTCGCTGCTGATTTTCCCCGCGTGCAACGCGCGGCTGTGGCATACGACCGACAGCACGATAATGAGTACGAGCAAGATCGCACCCATAGTACAGAGGATGACTTTTGTCCGTTTTTTCAACTTGCCTTGCATGTCTGTATTATAACATACATCGCTGTGATTTTCAAGGGGATTTTTATTTTTTGTCATATATTTTTGACAAAAAATGTTCAAATTGAAAACTTTGTGATCAAAATGAAAGTGCCGCGGCGGACGGCCGCGCGGCCGCTCTCGCCCGCGCGGCCTTTTTTCTCGGAAAATGCGTCTTCTTTGAAAAAATTGTTGACTTGCGCGCGCGTATTTGGTATAATATGGGTATGCTTACGGAAAAGCTACGCAAAATCTTTGATGCGGCGGGGGCAGACGCGCTCTTCGTCGAGTGCGATTTTCTGCGCCGTTATCTCACCGGATTTTATTCGACGGACGGATACGTTGTTCTCACAAAGGAGGCGTGCGTCTACTTTGCGGACCTCCGCTATTTCGAGGCGGCCGAACGCGCGCTCAAAGGCTCCGCCGTCACCGTTCTCGAGGGCAGCCTCGAGAAAGCGCTCGCGTATGTCAAACCGTATCATACGCTCGGCATCCCGTTTCCCTTCGTCAGCGTTTCGGCTTTCAAATTGCTCGAGCGGGAGGGGCATGCGCTCCAAGACTGTATGCCCGCGCTCAGGCATTCCATGCTCATCAAGACGGAGGAGGAACTTTCCCGCATCCGCAAGGCTTGCGAGATCGCGGAAGACGCATTCAACTTGCTCCTTCCCGCGCTGAAGGAGGGCATGACGGAATCTGAAGTCGCGGCGCTTCTCGAGTATCAAATGCGCCGGCTCGGTGCGTCGGGCGTTTCCTTCGAGACCATTTGCGCGTTCGGAGAAAACGGCAGCGTCCCGCATTACGAGACGGGCGACCGCAAACTTCGCTTCGGAGACCCCGTCTTGATCGACTTCGGCTGCAAATACGGGGGATACTGCTCGGATATCACGCGCACGTTTCTCTTCGGCGACGACGGGAAGCACGAGGAGTTCAAGCGGCTCCACGCCGAAGTTCTGGCCGCGCATACGCTCTTCAAGGAGCGCGCCGAAGCGGGCATGACGGGCAGAGAGGCGGATGAGATCGCCCGCGGCCATCTTCGCGAAAGGGGTCTCGCGCAGTACTTTACCCATTCCTTGGGGCACGGGATCGGCTTACAGATCCACGAATATCCCACGCTTTCGCCCCGCGGCGAAGACGTCTTGCAAGACGGCATGGTGTTTTCCGACGAGCCCGGCATCTATCTTGCGGGCAAGCTCGGCATCCGCATCGAAGACAGCGTCTATATGCAGGGCGGCAGGGTGCATTCGTTCATGCACAAGACGGATCGCGGCGTCCTCATCTTATGAGCCGCATAAATTGCAAATATTTAAGGAGAATATAGAATTATGGCACAGATCATGGCAGGCGATATCCGCAAGGGCACGACGTTCGAATATAAGAGCGGCGTCTACACCGTCACCGAATTTCAGCATGTAAAACCCGGGAAGGGCGCGGCGTTTGTCCGCACCACGCTGAAAAACGTCGTCACGGGGCAGGTCCTTTCCGATGAAACCTTCAACCCCACGACAAAGCTCGAGACCGCGCAGGTCGAGACGAAAAAGATGACCTATTCCTATAACGACGGCGAGTTCTACTACTTCATGGACGACGAATTTAACATGACGCCTCTCAATCACGATCAGGTCGAGGATGCGCTCCGCTATATCCGCGAGAACGATATCGTCACCGTCCGTTTCCTGTATGACAAAGCGTTTTCCGTCGAGCCCGAAAACTTCGTCGAACTCAAAGTCGTCGAGGCCGAACCGGGCGTCAAGGGCAACACGGCCACCAACGTCACCAAGGCCGCCAAGGTCGAAACGGGTGCGACGTTCCAGGTCCCCATGTTTGTCGAAGAGGGCGATACCATCCGCATCGACACCCGCACGGGCGAATACATGTCGAGAGTATAACGTATGAAATTTGTCGCACAGCGAGTGCTCCGTGCGGCGCTTTCCGTAAATGACGCGCCCGTCTCCGAGATCGGAAACGGGCTTGTCGTTTTTTTGGGCGTCAAGGCCGGCGATACGGCCGCCGCTGCGGAAAAGTGCATGGACAAACTTGCCAACTTGCGCGTATTTGAGGATGCCGCCGGGAAGATGAATCTCTCGGTAAAGGACGTCGGGGGAGAGGTGCTTCTCGTCTCCCAATTCACGCTCTACGGCGACGTCAAGCGCGGGAACCGTCCGAGTTTTACGGACGCCGAGCGCCCCGAAGCGGCCAACTTGCTCTATGAATATGCGGCGGCCTGTCTTTCGGCGCACGGCGTACCCGTCAAGCGGGGCGTCTTCGGTGCGGATATGCGCATCGAGCAGGTCAACGACGGCCCCGTCACGATCTTATACGAAATCTGAAGGACACCATGGAAATCAAATATCTCGGTACTGCGGCGGCGGAAGGCGTCCCTGCGGTATTCTGTAATTGCGAGACCTGCCGAACTGCGCGGCGATTGAAGGGAAAGAATCTCCGCAGCCGCGCGCAGGTCCTCATCGACGGAGAACTTTCCATCGACTTCCCGCCCGACGCCTACCATCACGCGCTCATGTGGGACGCCGATCTCTCCGCGATCAAATATTTGCTCGTCTCCCATGCGCACATGGACCACTTTTACGCGAGCGACTTCGTCCTCCGCGGACAAGTCTATGCCCACGCCATGACGTCTCCCGTTCTGGACATCTATGCAAATGCCGAGACGCTCGAGATCTATCGCGAACAGACCCGCCGCGAAATGCACAAGGAGATCGCCGACGCCATACGGCTGCACGCCATAAAACCCTTTGAGACGCTACAATTCGGCGCGTATACCGTTCATACGCTTGCGGCCAACCATTCTTCGCGCGAGCCCATGCTCTTTTTCATCGAAAAGGGGGGAAAGCGCGTCTTGCATCTGTATGACACGGGCGTGTTGCCCGCGGAGACGCTCGAAGCGCTCCGGGCGATCGGCGGGCCCGCCTGCGACCTCATCAATTTCGACTGCACCATGGTCTTCGGCGAGTCCTATGCGGGCGCGCGGCACATGGGGCTTCCGGAGGACAGGCGTACCCTCGAAAAACTCACGGCGCTCGGGCTTGCCGACGGACACACGAAAAAAGTCGTCACGCATTTCTCGCACAACAACGCTCCGCTTGAAGAGGTGCTGGCGCGGGCGGAAGCGGAATACGGCTTTCTTGCGGCCTACGACGGCATGACGTTGGAGATCTGAATCAGCGTTTCCGCTTGATGCGTTCGCACCGGATATAGGGATAGAGCGACGGCCGTTTCCAGAGCAGGAAGAATGCGGGGATCGCCACGGCGAGGCCGCCGATCAGGTTGACGACAAGATCGAGCATACTGTCGATGAGCCCGGCGCCGCGCGGATCGGAGACGAGATACGTCCCGTTGCCGAGGTCTTGCAGGAAGCTGTCGTTCCAGGGCTGCAGGTCTCCGCCCGTCAGGGTATCGGCGGTAAATTCGAAGATTTCCCAGAGATAGCCCTCCGCGAGCGCGAGCGCGAGGCCGACGATGGCAAACGCGAGCGCCATGCGCAGTCCCTCTTTGGGCGCGTCGAACAGGAAATGGGCGAGACAGAGGCCGATGAGCGCGAACACGACGCCCGCAAACGTATGCACGAGCTTATCCCAGCCGATAATGAGCGTATACAATCCAAATTCGTAGGCGAGGGTGCTTGCGGTGAATGCATAGATCATCACGGTGAGTTCCAAAAAGAACGGGAACCGAATGCGGAAGATCTGTTCGGCCAAAAAGATGCCGAACATCGCAAGAATGCCGGCAAAGAAATAGATGAGTCTCGCATCGAAGACATCCTTTTGGATCTCTCCCGTGCGGAAGATCACGATATTATAGATGAGAGATATAAGGTGAATTGTAAGCATTCCGCAGAGCGTGGCAAAGAGGATCTTATCGTGGGTCTTCAGGCGTTTCATAGATAACCTCCGCAACAAAGTATACACGAATTTGCGGCATGAGTCAACTCTTGGAGCGCGTTTTCGGAGCGCTTTGCCGAAAAAAACCGTACCAAGGACGGTACATAGGATTCAGGGGGCAAGGTATGGGATTGATTTCCCGCATCAAAGAATATTTTGCACGCAGAAAGCGGCAGCCCGTCTTGGGCTTGGCGCTGGGCAGCGGCGGCGCGAAGGGGATGGCGCATCTCGGCGCGCTCAAGGCCTTTGAAGAGGAGGAGATCTCCTTTTCCGTCATCTCCGGCGCGAGCATCGGCGCCATCGTCGGCGCGCTCTATGCCAAGGGCTATTCCTCCCGCGATATGATCACCATCGTCGAGGGGCTCAACCGCAGGGAATTTTCCAAAAACCTGCGTCCGCTCGCCGACCTCGGCTTTGCGGAAACGTTTCTGGAACAATACCTCGAGGGCGACATTTCCTCGCTCGGAAAAAAGTTTTCGGCATGGGTGACCGACGGGAAGACAAACACGGGTCTGGCCATCACGGAGGGCAAAATCGCCCGCGTCGTGACGGCTTCGGCCGCGATCCCGCCCTTCTTCCGCGGCGTGGAGATCGGAGGGAAGAAATATTACGACGGCGCGTTTACCAACGCCGTTCCCGCGGAGATGTGCCGCGATATGGGCGCGGACCTCGTCGTCGGCGTCGATCTCGCCGCGTTCCTCCGCCCCGAAGAGGAAAAGAGTAGGCTGTCGCGCTTCGTGGATTCCGCCATCAGTTTCGTCACGCCCGTGAAATATACCGAAGATTGCCGCACGCGCGGCTATGCGGCGACGGATGTGATGTTGCGCCCCGACCTCATGAAATACAGCGCGACGGACGTCTCTCCCGCCGCGATGGAAGCCATGTTCGAGATCGGCTACCGCGAGGCCAAGGAGCAGATGCCCGCCGTCAAAAAGGCGATCGAGGAGGCGACGCGCCGTGTCCGAAAGCATTCGAAAGCGTAAAGACCCCGACCGCAGGGCGTTTGTGCGGCGCATGATCCTTCTGGCGCTCTCCGCCGTGTTGGTCCTTGCGCTTGCGCTCTTCGAATATTTTCTTCCGTTCCGGACGTTGCTCCCCGCCTACTCCGTGCCCATGCGGGCGGAGGGGGAACTGCGCCTGCATTTTCTTTCCGTCGGGCAGGGCGACGCCTGCATCGTGGAATTTCCGGACGATGCCTGTCTTGTCATCGACGCGGGCGACGGAAGTTTTGAAAACGACAATAAAATTTACCGCTATCTCAAGGCGCTTGCGCCCCGATCGCTTTCCGTCGCCGTGACGCATGCCGATTCCGACCATTGCGGCGGCGTCGGCGCCATCTTGCAGCGGTTCGCGGTGGACGAATTGCACTTGCCCGCCATCGGAAGCGCGGGAACATTTTACAGCGAGGTCGTGTCGCGCGCGGAAGAGAGGGAGATCCCGGTGGACACATTGGCGCGCTACGACGTCATCGCCAATGCTTCGGGCGCCTATCTCGTCTGCCTATCGCCGCGTTCTGTCGGGGAGACCGATTCCAACGACGCCTCCGCCGTATTGTATCTTCGGTATGGCGAGACGTCCGTCCTGTTCGGCGCGGACATCTCCTCGGTGCGCGAGCGGCTGCTCTTGCGGGAAAATCAACTCGGAGCCGAAATTTTCAGCGCCGAAGGCTATGCGGTCGCGCTCGACGACGTCGACATTTTGAAGGTGTCGCATCACGGTTCGGGAAGTTCCTCCTGTTCGGAGTGGTTGGAACTCATCCGCCCGGAGGCCGCCGTCGTTTCCTGCGGCGCGGGGAATGCATACGGCCATCCCGCCGCCGAGGCGCTGTCCCGTCTTTCTCAATACGCGGAGATCTATCGCACCGACGAGCTGGGCGATATCGTCGTCTCCGTCTTTCCCGAGGGCTATACCATTCAACCGTAAACGGAGGAGTTATGAAAATCACGACGAGCGGAGAATCGCACGGCAAGGGCCTCTTTGCCATTCTCGAGGGCGTCCCTGCGGGACTTACGCTGGATATTGCCGCCATCGACGCCGCGTTGAAGCGCCGACAGGGCGGCTACGGCAGGGGTGCGCGCCAGCAGTTGGAAAACGACCGCGTGGAGATCCTCTCCGGCGTCCGCGATCGCGTCACGCTGGGGAGCCCCATTGCGCTCGCCGTCATGAATCGCGATTATGAAAACTGGCGGCCGTATCTGGCGCCGGAGGGTTGCGATACTTCGGCGCGCGTCCTCACCAAAGTGCGGCCGGGTCATGCCGATCTTGCGGGCATGAAGAAGTTCGGGCAGACCGATGCGCGCAACGTCCTCGAACGGGCCTCCGCGAGGGAGACGGCCGTCCGCGTTGCCGCGGGCGAGATCGCACGGCAGCTTCTTTCCGCGCTCGGGATCGAGGTCGGAGGCTTTGTGCGTTCGATCGGGCCCGTCTGCGATGAAAACGAGTATGCGTTTGCGGCGCTCGGCCGCAAGGAGCCGACGCTCGGCATGCTCGATGAAGCGCTTGCCGCCCGCGCCCGCGCCGAGATCGACGCCGCACGGGAGGAGGGCGATACGCTCGGCGGCGTCCTCGAACTGCGCGTCAGGGGGCTCAAGAGCGGATTCGGGAGCTGTATGACCTATTCCGAAAAATTGGACGCCCGCCTTGTCTGCGCGCTGATGAGCGTACAGGCGATCAAGGGCGCGGAAGTGGGGCTCGGTTTCGAAGCCGCAAAGCGCAGGGGGAGCGCGGTCCACGACGAACTCCATGCTTGCGACGGAAAGATCGTGCGCAGGACCAACCGCGCGGGCGGGATCGAGGGCGGGATGTCCAACGGCGAAGAGATCGTCCTCCGCGCCGCCATGAAGCCCATTCCCACACTGCTGCGCGGATTGGATACGGTGGACACGGCGACGGGTCTCCCCGCCAAAGCGGCGCCCGAACGGAGCGACGTCTGCGCGGTGACGGCCTGTGAAGTCGTCTTGGAAGCCGTCGTCTCCTCCGTGCTCGCCGAAGTCATTTCCGAGCGCTTGGGCGGAGATACGCTCGCAGAGCTCAAGGACCGTTATGGGAGGCTTCCCGCATGAGGACGGAAAAAATTTGCACGAAGCGCGCGGAACAGAGCGCGGTCGTTTGCCGGAAGCGCGTGTTTGCCTCCGTACTCGCCCCGATGCGCGCGGCGCTTCTCGGGGGAGGGGGGATCGTCTTCACCGATTCCAACGTCTTCGGGCTCTATCAAAGACAACTGAAAACCTACCTCGCCGAAGTGCCGGTATTTGTCATGGAGGCGGGGGAGCGGCATAAGAACGAACAGACGCTGTTTGCGCTTCTCGGCGCCATGCGGGAAGCGGGCCTGCGCCGCAATTCCACGCTCATCGCCTTGGGCGGCGGCGTGGTGGGCGATATCGGCGGTTTGGCCGCAAGCCTCTATATGCGCGGGATAGACTGCATACAGGTGCCAACGACCCTTCTCGCGCAGGTGGATTCCTCTGTCGGCGGGAAGACTGCCGTGGACTTCGGCGGCGTGAAAAATCTCATCGGCGCTTTCAAGCAGCCCAAGGCCGTCTATGCGGATCCCGCGTTTTTCAAGACGCTTCCGCGCCGCGAACTTCGCTGCGGCCTCGGGGAGATCGTGAAACACGGGGCGCTCTCCGCGCCGCTCTTTGAAAAACTGTTCGGGGCGGCCGATCTCTTCGACCTCGGATTTCTCGCGCGGATCGTTCCCGAGAACATCGCGTTCAAGGCGGACATCGTGCGCAGAGATCCCTTCGAAAAGGGCCTGCGGAAATGCCTCAATCTCGGCCATACGACGGGCCACGCCATCGAACTTCATTCCGAGCTTTCCCACGGGGAGTGCGTGCTCTGGGGACTTTTGTTCGAAAGCCGTCTCGCGCAAAAATATTGCAAGGCAGACGCGGCGTTTGCGGAAAGCCTCGCTTCGCTCTGTTTCCGCGTGCTGGAAAGCGCGCAGACGCCCCCCCTCGACGGGTTGCAATGCGCCCGTCTCGATAAAAAGAATGCCGCGGCGGAGACGGTCGTGCTCACGGTCCCCGTCGCCGCGGGGAAATATGAGTTGTTGCAACTTCCTTATTCGCGGTACGAAGAGGAAATTGTCAAGATCAAGGAGGAACTGCAATGAAACTTGCCGTGATCGGGAAGGACGTCTCCCAATCCGTAAGTCCCGAAATGCACACATTTCTTCTCGGGAAGCTCGGGAAGCAGTGCGTGTATGAGAAGGTCTCCATTCCGCCCGCGTCGTTTTCCGAGCGCGCGGAACAACTCTTCGCGGAATACGACGCGTTCAACGTCACCATTCCGTTCAAGGGACAGATCATTCCCTACCTGAAAGAACTTCGCGGGGACGCGCGCCGCTTCGGCGCCGTCAACACCGTTGTGACCAAGGGGCGGATCGGCTATAATACCGACGGATTCGGCTTCCTCATGATGCTGGAAAACGCCGGCTTGCAGATCGCGGGGAAGACGGTGCTCGTCTTGGGCGTGGGCGGCGCCGGGAGGAGCTGTATCAAAAAGCTCACGGAGGCGGGCGCCAAGGTCTCCGCCTACGAGCGCGACGAGGAGCGTCTCATGATCGCCTACCGCGACCTCGGCGGATTCGATCCGCTGCTCTCCGTCCCCGTGATGCCCTACGATATCGTGATCAACTGCACGGGAGTGGGGATGCACGATACGGTCGGGAAGACGCCCGTCGTCAATTTCGCGAAGCTGGGCGCGATGCCCGTGGGAGAGCAGCTTCTGTCGCTCGCGGGCGCGGCCGTCGACCTCATCTATGTACCTGCGCAGTCGGAATTTTTGCGCGTCGCGCAGGCATGCGGAAAAGAGACAGTCTCGGGCGGCGCGATGCTCTTCTACCAGGCATATCTTGCCGATTGCATCTTTTTGGATCGAAAGGCCGATGGTGCGGAAGCCAAGGCGCTCTATCGTCAATATACGGAGGAACTATGAAATATCTTGTCATAAACGGCGTCAATCTCAATCTCACGGGGAAGCGCGAACGCGGCGTCTACGGGGCGGAGAGCCTGGAGGAGATCAATGCCTCTTTGCGGAAATTCGCCGCCGAACGCGGCCACACCGTAGACTTTTTCCAAAGCAATGTTGAGGGGGAACTCTGCACGGCCATTCAAAATGCGGAAGGGGTCTACGACGGCGTCGTTCTCAACGCGGGAGCATATACCCATTATTCCTATGCGCTCCGCGACGCCATTGCCGCGGTCGAAGTTCCCGTGGTGGAGGTGCACATGAGCAATGTCCACGCGCGGGAAGAATTTCGCCGCAATTCCGTTCTGACGCCCGTCTGCCGCGGCGAGATCCTCGGCTTCGGGAAGATCGGCTATTTTCTTGCATTGGAGAGTTTTTGGTTATGAACATCGTACTTTGCGGCATGATGGGCGTGGGCAAATCCTGCGTCGGGATCCGCGTCGCCGAGCTCACGGGACGCAGATGGTATGATACGGACATCGTCATCAGCGACCGGCACGGCCGCATCTCGGACATCTTCGAATATTACGGGGAGAGCCACTTCCGCTCGCTGGAGACGGAGGTCGTGCGCGAACTCGCCGATCGGGACGGCCTCGTGATCTCGACGGGCGGCGGGCTCGTGCTGATGCCCGAAAACAATGAACTCCTGAAGAGAAACGGGAAGATTGTCTTTCTGCGTGCGAGTTTCGAAACGCTCCTCGAACGGGTCCGCGCCGACGACACCCGCCCCCTCCTCAAGGACACGGGCAAGACGGCCGAACGTCTCGGCGAACTCTTGGAGCGCAGGACGCCCATCTATGAGGCGGTCGCCGATTTTATCGTGGATACCGACGGGAAGTCGGTCGACGACGTCGCGCGGGAAGTCGTCGCGCTCGCGGAGGTCCTATGAAGCGTGCGCTTGTCACGGGCGGGACGCGCGGCATCGGGCTCCAGACGGCTCTCCTTCTCGCGGAGCGGGGCTATCTCGTAACGGCCACATATGCCTCCGATGAAGCGGGCGCAAGCGCCGTTCGGGCCCGCTATCCCGAAATCGCATTTTGCAGGTGCGACGTGCGCGACGAGCGCGCGATGGGGGAACTGATCGCCCGCCTTCCTTCCTTGGACGTCCTCGTCTGCAACGCCGGCGCGGAGCTGTTCAAGCAGGTGCAGGACGTCTCGTGGGAGGAGTATTCCCGCATCATGGATATCAACATGGGCGGCGTCTTCCTCGCATGCAAATACGGCGTCAAAAAGATGCTCGGGCGCGGCGGCGCCATCGTCGCCGTCTCCTCCGTCTGGGGAGAGACGGGGGCGAGCTGCGAGAGCGTCTACAGCGCCTCCAAGGGCGCGGTGATCGCATTTACCAAATCGCTCGCGAAGGAGCTCGCGCCGGCGGGGATCACGGTCAACTGCGTGACGCCGGGCGTCATCGAGACGGCCATGAACGCCCGCCTTTCCGAAGCGGAGAGGGGGGCGCTCAGGGAGGAGATCCCGCTCGGCCGCTTCGGCGAACCCGAGGAAGTGGCGCAGGCGATCGTGTTTTTGGCGGAGCACGTCTATATCACGGGAGCCGTGCTTCCCGTCAACGGCGGTTTCCATATTTGACGCATCTATTTTGCCGTTTGCATAGTACTATGCGACGCATAATTATGATTTTTCGGAAAAATTTCCTCAAAAAAGAGGAGATTTTTTGCTTTTCGGCGAAATAATTAATGATGAAAATTAAGACATATGAAAAAGAAGACGCCTTTCTGTCTCCATACGCCAAGAAGTCGGCGGATACGCGCGGCCGCTTGCGGGAGGAGACTCCGTGCAACATGCGCACGGAGTTCCAGCGCGATCGCGACAGGATCATCTATTCCAAGGCATTCCTGCGCCTGAAAAACAAGACGCAGGTCTTTTTCGCACCCGACGGCGATCACTATATGTCCCGTCTCACGCACACGCTCGACGTCGCGCAGATCGCCCGTTCGTTGGCGCGCGTACTCTCTTTGAACGAGGACCTCACCGAGGCCATCGCGCTCGGCCACGACCTCGGCCATACGCCCTTCGGCCACATCGGGGAGCGCGTCCTCAATTCGCTCTGTCCTACGGGGTTCCGCCACTCCGTCCAGTCGCTCCGCGTCGTCGATAAACTGGAAAAGGACGGGAAGGGATTGAACCTGACGTTTGAGGTGCGCGACGGCATTCTCAATCATACCAAGAGCGGGAATCCCGCCACGCTCGAGGGCGTCGCGGTCTCGCTTGCCGACCGCATCGCCTATATCAACCACGACATCGAAGACGCCATCCGTGCGGGATTTCTGAAGGAAGAAGATCTGCCGCAGGGGCCCGTGAAAGTCTTCGGGCGTACCACGTCCGCCCGCATCAATACCGCCATCCGCGACATCTTTGCGGAATCGGAGGGCAAGCCCTATGTGCGCATGTCGGCCGAAAAGCAGGCTGCGCTCGACGAACTGCGGAGTTTCATGTTCGAACGCGTCTACGAGCAATCCAACAAGCTCATCCAGGAGAGCGCCGAGCGCATGCTCTGCGCGCTCTATACATATTTTTCCGAGCGCCCCGAGGAGTTGCCCGCCGTCTACAAAGAGACGGCTTCCGACGACATCCCCCGCGCCGTCTGCGATTATCTTTCGTCGATGACGGACCGCTATGCGATCAATATCTTCAAGGAGCTCTTTGTGCCGCGGGAGGGCAGCGTATGAGCGGAAAAGCAGATTTTAACGACTTTATCCGCATTTTGAAGGAAAAAAACGACATCGTTGACGTCATCGGCTCGTATGTAAAGTTGGAAAGACGGGGATATCAATATTGGGCATGCTGCCCGTTTCATCATGAAAAGACGCCGTCCTTTGCCATCAATGCCGCGGACAAGTACTATCACTGCTTCGGCTGTCATGTATCGGGGGACGTGATCACGTTCATCAAGGAATACGAAAACGTCGATTTCATGCAGGCGGTGCAGATCCTTGCGGCGCGCGTCGGGCTGGAAGTCCCCGCCTACGACGACAAGGCCGCCGAGGAGGCCGCCGCCAAGAAAAAGCGGCGGGACAGGCTGTCGTCGCTCATGAAGACGGCCGCGCGGTTCTATCTCAACAATCTCTATGCGGGCAAGGCGGGAGAACATCTCGCCTATATCGCCTCGCGCGGGCTGGAAAATTCCACGCTCCGCAAGTTCGGGATCGGCGCGTCCCTCGATTTTACCGGGCTTCCCGCGCACCTTCTTGCGCACGGTTATACGCCCGAGGAATGCGTGGAGAGCGGCGCATGCGCGCGCACGGACGGGGGCCGTCTCATCGATGCGCAGGGCGGACGCCTCATCATTCCCATCATCGACCAACTCGACGAAGTCATTGCGTTCGGCGGCAGGGTCATGAAGCCGACCGACCGCGCGAAATATAAAAACACGCGGGAGACGGTGCTCTTCAACAAGAGCAAGACGCTCTTCAACATCAATCTCGTCAAGAAAGAGAAGCGGCTCGGCGCGATCCCCAACCTCATCATGGTGGAGGGGTATATGGACGCCATCTCGCTGTATCAGGCGGGATTTCACAACACCGTTGCGAGCATGGGGACGTCGCTCACCAAAGAGCAGGCCCGCCTTGCCAAGCGGTATACCGACAATGTTCTCATCAGCTACGACGGCGATTTCGCGGGGCAGAGCGCTAATCTCCGCGGACTCGATATCCTCAAAGACGAGGGGCTCAAAGTGCGCGTCGTTCCCATGCCCGAAGGGCTGGACCCGGACGACGTCGTCCGCAAGCAGGGCGCGGAGGGTTACCGCGCCTGCCTCGACAAGGCGATGCCGCTCATTGATTTTCGCCTGCTCTCCGTGAGGAGAAAATACGACCTGAACGATCCGTATGAAAAGCGGGATTATATCCGCGACTCCTTGGCGATTTTGAAGGAGGCCGAAACGGCCGCGGAGCGGGAAGAGCTGTTGGTGCATCTTTCGAGGGAATCGGGCATCAGCCAGGCCGCGCTTGCGAGCGATTTGGAGCACGCCCCCCGCGCGGAGCGGGAGACGGCCGCGCCCGAAGTGAAGCAAAGAGAACCCGCCTCGGGGGAAAAGCTCGCGGCGCGCTTTGTCTTGGCGGCATGTCTGCTCTCCAAACCCTATGCGGCTTCCTGCGATCCTGCGACGCTTGATCTCGCCGATGAGGAACACCGCGCCATCGCGGCGTATATCATACAAGGTAGGCAGGCGGGCGCTCTCCGTCCCGCGGGCCTCTTCGATCTCATCGACGCGGACGGCGAATTGTCGGAGATCCTCAATCTCGACTACGGAGACAATCTCGACGGGCCCAACGCGGAGCGATATTTCAACGATTGCCTCACGACGCTCCGGATCTGTTCGCTCACCGCGCGCAAAGCCGCGGAGACGGAACGGTATCTGCAGGCGCAGTCGCCGGAGGAACGGCGGGAGAGCCTTTTGAAGATCAACGAATTTACCAAACAACTGAACCGAATGAAGAAACAGAGCGGAGGAAAACAATGAACGTCACAGAACAAAAATTGGGAGAATTGATCGAGACCATTGCGTCGGAATATAAGATGAAGGGGAGCATTTCCACAAATGCGCTCTGCGACGCATTGGAGAAATATAATCTCACGCCCCAACAGATCGAACAGGTCTATAAGGCGCTCCCGGAGATGGGCGTCTCCATCTACGACGAAGATGAGCGCGACAAGGAACTCTTCGAGCAAGCACTCTCGGATATCGGTCTCGACGACCCCGTGAAAATGTATTTGAAAGACATCGGCCGCGTCCCGCTGCTTTCGGGCGACGAGGAGATCGAACTCGCGCGCAGGATGCAGGAGGGGGACGAGGAGGCCAAACGCCGCCTCTCCGAGGCCAATCTCCGCCTTGTTGTGTCCATTGCAAAGCGCTATGTCGGCCGCGGCATGCTGTTCCTGGACCTCATTCAGGAGGGCAATCTCGGGCTCATGAAGGCCGTCGAAAAATTCGATTACCAGAAGGGCTTCAAGTTTTCGACGTATGCGACGTGGTGGATCCGCCAATCCATCACCCGTGCCATTGCCGACCAGGCGCGCACCATCCGCATTCCCGTCCATATGGTGGAGACCATCAACAAACTGACCCGTGTTTCGCGGATGTTGCTTCAGGAGAACGGCCGCGAGCCCCTTCCCGAAGAGATCGCCGAAGCCATGGGCATCGACGTCCAGCGCGTCATGGAGATCCAGAAGATCGCGCAGGACCCCGTCTCGCTCGAGACGCCCATCGGCGAGGAGGAGGATTCCCATCTCGGCGACTTTATCGAGGACGACAAGACGCAGACGCCCGGGGATTCCGTCACATTCATCATGCTCAAGGAGCAGCTCCTCGGCGTATTGGATACGCTCACGCCCCGCGAAGAAAAAGTCTTGCGGCTCAGATACGGCATCGACGACGGGAAGCCGCGCACCTTGGAAGAGGTGGGGCGGGAATTTAACGTCACGCGCGAACGCATCCGTCAGATAGAGGCCAAGGCGCTCCGAAAACTGCGCCATCCGTCGCGGAGCAAGAAACTCAGAGACTTCCTCAACTGATGAAGGAGCGGGTCGCGCATATTTGTTCGTTTTTGCCGCGCTGCCGTGTCTTTGCGGACATCGGCTGCGACCACGGCTATATGACGAAATATATGTTGGAAAATCAACTGTGCGAGCGGGCCTATCTCTCGGACATCAGCGCGGCGAGTCTGCGAAAGGCCGAGCGGCTTCTCGCGAAGGAGATCGCGGCGGGGCGGTGTTTCCCCGTCGTCGGCGACGGGCTCGAAGGCCTTCCGGAGCCCTGCGATCTCGTGCTGATCGCGGGAATGGGCGGGGAGCAGATCGTCTCCATTCTCGAAAAATTTCCGCTTCCGCAGCGGTTTGTCTTGCAGCCGATGAAGAACAGCGAGAAAGTCCGCCGGTTCCTCGTCGCCCGCGGCGCGCATCTGGAGCGCGACGTGACCTTTTCGGAGGAGCGCGCACAGCGGAGATATTACGATCTCATATCGGGCAGTGCGGCGGGGGGAGACGCCTATACCGAGCAGGAGTTCCGCTATGGGCGGGACAACCTCAACGGAAATTCGCCGTTCCCGTTTCTGAACAAGATGCGGGAGGAGCGGGATAAACTTCGGAACCGTCTTGCGGCGGAAGGCATGAATGCGAAGAGCCGCGCCGCACTCACCGAACAATTTCACGAAAGAGAGGAGATCATCGATGAGATCCAAAGAACTCTATGAACTGATCGACGGGCTCGCGCCCTTTGCGCTGTCCGAAGAATTTATCAACCGTTTCGGCTATCACGACAACAGCGGCCTGCTCCTCGATTGCGGCAGGGAACTCAAGGGGATCCTGTTTTCTCTCGACCTCTCCATGCGCGCGGTCGAGGCGGCAAAAAAGGCGGGCGCGAACTGCATCGTCACGCATCATCCCGCCATATGGAACGCGCTGATGCAGATCAACGGCGAGGCGGCGGACAAGCTCACGGCGTGTATCGCCGCGGGGATCTCGGTGCTCTCCGCCCATCTCAATCTCGACGCCGCGCCGAACGGGATCGACGAGTGGATGATGCGCGGGCTCGGCGGCGAGACGCCGCTCGCCTGCATGGAGACGCTCAACGGCGGCGCCTACGGGCGGGTCTACGACGTCAGGGAGAGCTCGATGAAAGTGTTTTCCGAGAAGACGTCGCAAGTGTTCCGCACCAAGAAGGTCGTCGTCTACGGAAACGGCACCGTCAAGCGCGTCGCGAGTTTTTGCGGGGGCGGTTTTACCGACGGCGCCGTCGCATTCGCCTTGAAAAACGGCGCGGATACGCTCGTCTCTTCGGACGCCAAACATCATGTGATCACGCAGGCGGTGGAGGCGGGGCTCAACGTCGTTTTGCTCACGCACTATGCGGCGGAGAACTATGGATTCATGCGGTTTGCCGATGCGGTCCGCCGCAGCGTCAAACTGCCCGTCGTGTCGTTTACGGACGAACGGTATTTATAATCGAAAATCAAATAGGGAGGCTGTTATGCCGGTATCGAATGAATTGTTGGAATATCAGAAAGTGGACGCGGAACTGCGCAAGATCGAGCAGGAGATCGCCGCCAGCGAAGAGCGTAAGAAATTTATGCAGGCCAAGAAGTTTATGGAGACGGCCCGCGAAAAGCTGGAGGCCTACGACCGCCACGCGGTGGAACTGAAGAATCTGCGGGACGATCTCGCGGCGCGCGTCGAGGAGACGACGAAGGCCATTGCCGAATATGCCGATCTCGATGAGATCCTCGAAGAGAGCGGCGGGGATATCTCGTTTTATAAAAAGAACGCGCAGGCCTTGCTCGAAAAGCTGCGCGCCGTCAAAGCCGAGCTCAACAAACTGATCGCGGAGGTCAATGCCGCATCCGAAGAATATAAGAAATTCAAGGATCAGACCATCGCCATGCAGAAGCAATACAAAGAGTACAGCGAAAAATTCAAGGCGATCAAGAATGAGCGGGCGGAGGAAGTCAAGAAAATCACGGAGAAGCTCGACGCCATTTCCAAGAAGATCGCGCCGCCCATCCTCGAACGCTACCAGCAGAAGCGGAGGGAGCGGATCTTTCCCATTGTCGTCCCGCTGCGGGGAGACTTCTGCATGTGCGGATTCGAATTTCCCAAGTATCACCAGAGTGAACTCGCGAGCGGCAATGTCGTGGAATGCGAAAGCTGCCACCGCTTCATCTATAAGCCGTAACGCCGATCGGATTTCGCGCATACGATGGAGGTATGCCGTCCATCGTTGCCGTCATCGATCTTGCCCGCATCCGCGCGAACGCGGCCTATCTTGCCGAAATCGCGCATTCTCCGCTCATCGCCGTCGTCAAAGACGATGCCTACGGCCACGGCGCGCCTGAAGTCGCCCATGCGCTCGAACCGCATGCCGCGATGTTCGCCGTCGCGGCGATCGGGGAGGGGAAGGCGCTCAGAGTTGCCGGGATCCAAAAAGATATTCTCGTTCTCACGCCTCCTCTTACCCGAGAGGAGGCGTTGAACATGGCGGCTTATCGCCTTACGGCCTCCGTCGGATCGGTCCGTTCCCTGCATCTGTGCGCACGGGAGAATATTACCGCGCACCTCTGCGTCAACACGGGCATGAACCGCTACGGCGTGCGGGCGGACCGCGCGGGCGAATTGGCGCGCGCCGCGCTCAGATGCGGCGTCTCCGTCGAGGGGGTATTTTCCCATCTCTACGCGCCGGAAGACCAAACGGCTCTGGAGGAACAGCGGGCGGCCTTTTCTTTGGCGTGCGAGTGCGTCCGCGAATGCTTTCCGGCGGCGATCTCTCATCTCGCGGCGACGGGCGGCGTGTTGGCCGGCGTGCGTGCGGACGCCGCGCGGGTCGGGCTCGGACTCTACGGCTATGCCCCCGCGGGGTTTGTTTGCCCGCGTCTGCGCCCCGCCATGCGCGTGTATGCGACCGTCTCCGATGCGCGCACGCCGTATGGGAACGGCGTCGGATATGCGCGCGCACAGAGGCGCTTTGAGGCGCTCCATACCCTTCGTGTCGGCTACGGCGACGGCTTTTTCCGCGTCGGCGGGCTCGGCGTCGGCAATCTCTGCATGGACGCCTGCGTTGCGGAGGGGAGACGTCCCGTCGGGGAACGGGTATGCGTGTTGGAGGACGCCGCGGCCTATGCGGCCGCGCACGGCACTTCGGCCTACGAAGTGTTGGTGTCCGTCGGAACGAAGGCGGAAAGGGTGTATCGCAACGGATGAGAAGCGCCTGCGCGCAGAGTCGGGACAAGCCGCCGCCGAAGTCCCGCATGGCGGCCACGAGATTCCGCCGGAGGGCGCGATCGCCGAAAACATGATCACTTTCTTTGCATAAAAAAGGCGTATGACTTGACAGTGATATGCAAAAATGGTATAATGACGCAATGGGGGACCCGTCCCCAAGGGGAAAGACAAATGTTCAACGAATCCAAGCGCAAGAAGAAGGATCATTCTGCTCCGACGCGCTGGCAACTCATTTACCGCACGGCTTGGGAGTGCTTCCGCCGCTCGGTCACCGTCTATCTCATGTATCTTTTCATGAGCCTTTTGGCGTTGGCATGTTCCGCGATCGACGAAAATGGGACCAACGCGCTGGAGATCGTGCTCCAATGCCTCTGCATAGCGGGCGGCGTCGCATTCAACGTCCATCTTTGTTATAATTTCGGGAAGACGCATTACGGGTTTTATGTCGTGGGCGAGATCCGTCGCAAAAACGCGCTCTTCGGCATCCAATCGGGCACGGATCACACGCCCGAACGGGAATATCGGGTCTGGAAAGGATTTTTGATCGGCTTTTTTGCCGCGATCCCCGCGTTTATCATCGCGATCGTGACGGGGACTTTGCAGCTCTATATGGATGTCGGCCGTCTCAATGAGATTTGGGCCTATGCGAGTTTTCTCTTTATCATGTTGGCTGGTTGGGCGTACCTGCCCATCACATGGTTCGGAACGGCCGCAGAGGGCGTCGGCATCGCCGTGAGCGGCTACTGGTCTCTTCTCATCGCGCTTCTTCCCGTTCTCGTGAGCGGGATCGCCTATCTCATCGGCGCGTTCATGGAACAGCGCGACCGCGAAAAAAAGGCTGCCCGCGAGAGAGCCATCGAAGAGGCGGGGCGGCGCGCCAAGGAAGAGATGGAGGCGCGGGCGGCGGAGCGCGCGATCAATCGCAAAAAATCCAAAAAGAAATGAGAGTCATTGCGGGAAAATACAGAGGACGGGTGCTTGCGGAATTTCGCGGCATGGAGATCCGTCCCACGGCGGACAGGGTGAAGGAATCGCTCTTTCAGATCTTGTCTGCGCGGCTTTTGGGTGCGCGCGTGCTCGATCTGTTTGCGGGGAGCGGCGCCCTGGGGATCGAAGCGCTCTCCCGCGGCGCCGGGGAAGCCGTTTTCAACGATATTTCAAAAAGCAGTCTTGCCGTCTGCAAAAAGAATCTTGTGGCCGTGCGCGCCGACGGGATCGTCCGGAATTTAGACTTCCGCGTCTGTCTCAAGACGGAGGGGGGTAAGTTCGATCTGATCTTTTCCGATCCTCCCTATGCGGAGGAAGTTACGGAGGAAGTCCTGCGTTTGGTCGCAGAGCGCGCGCTGCTTGCTCCCGACGGTCTGGTCGTCGCCGAGAGCGAGCGAAGGGAACCGGCCCCGTCCGGATGGGAAATCTATGATTTCCGCGACTACGGCAGAACCAAGATCACCATGTTTCGGAGGTCGGAAGCATGAAAAAATGCGTCTTTGCGGGCACATTCGATCCCTTTACGGTCGGCCATGCGGATACGGTCGGGAAGAGTCTTCGTCTCTTCGATGAAGTCGTCATTGCCGTTGCTGAAAACAGGAACAAACAGTGCATGTTCGACGCAAACGAGCGCCTCGCGATGATCAAAGCGGTTTATGCCAAGGAGCCGCGGGTGCGCGTTCTTCAATGGAACGGCGTCATCGTCGACCTCCTCGCCGCCGAGCAAACGCCGTTTTATGTGCGCGGGGTGCGCAATCTGATGGATTTCGAATACGAGAACGCCGATTTCTATGCCAGCAGGAAGCTGGATAGGGAGTTCTTTCCCATCTATCTTCCGGCCGAGCAGGACTTCCTGCACATCAGCGCCACCATTGTCCGCAACAGCATCGCCTACGGAAAGCCCTATCGGGACTATGTGCCCGAAGCGGTCTACGAATATATTCAAACGAGAGGAAAGCATGTTTGAAAAACAGATAGAGATCCCTTCCTCGGAGGAGATCATAGCCGAACAGCCCGTGTCGCGCGAGATCGCCGCGATCAAGCGGGAACGGGATAAACTTGCGATCGACGTCATCACGGGAAGATCGGATAAATTTCTCGTCATTGTCGGGCCCTGCTCGGCGCATGAACCAGCGCCCGTTCTCGAATATGTGAGCAGGCTCGGGAAACTCAACGAGAAGGTAAAAGAGAAACTTGTCCTGATCCCCCGTATCTATACGGCCAAACCGCGCACGAAGGGCGTGGGGTACAAGGGGATGTTCTCGCAGCCCGATCCCGAGCACAAGGAAAATACCTTGAAAGGCATCCGCACCATCCGCAACCTGCTTCTCAGCGCCATCGAGGAGTCGGGGCTCTCGGCCGCCGACGAAATGCTGTATCCGGAAAATTATGCCTATGTCGAGGACCTCATTTCCTATGTGGCCATCGGCGCGCGTTCGAGCGAAAACCAGATGCACAGGCTGGTCGCGAGCGGCGTAGAACTGCCCGTGGGCATCAAAAATCCCATGAGCGGGAGCATCCCCGTGCTCATCAATTCCATCTATGCCGCGCAGAGCCCGCAAGTCTTCAAATATCATAATTGGCAAGTGGGGACGACGGGAAATCCCTATGCGCACGCCGTTCTGCGGGGCCGCGTCGATAACTACGGCAACGATATTCCCAACTATCACTATGAAACGGTCATGCAGGTCTTGGAGAGCTACGCCGAGACGGAGGGGGGGCTCAAAAATCCCGCCATCATTATCGACGCCAATCACTCCAATTCCGGCAAGCGTCATCGCCAACAGATCCGCATCGTGGAGGAGGTGTTGCAAAACCGCCTCTACGACCGCGATTTCAAACAGATCGTCAAGGGTTTCATGATCGAGAGTTTCCTGGTCGAGGGATGCCAGGAGCATGACGTCGTGTTCGGCCAATCCATAACCGATCCCTGCCTCGGGTGGGAAGATACCGAAAGATTGATTTTCGATATCGCGGAGAAGGTGTGAGATGACGAAAGAGCAATCGAAGATCATGTGCGCCGCGGCCCTGCGGGAACCGACGGGAAAAGTGAGCTGTTTGGGCCCCGACGGAAGCTATTCCCAGATCGCGGCGATGCGCATGTGCGAGGATTTCGAGATCATCCTCTGCCACAGCTTTTCGGACGCGGTGCATCGGCTCCTTGCCGGAGAGACGGATTACGCCGTCCTGCCGGTGGAGAACTCGCTCAACGGCGGCGTCCTCGAAAGTCTCGACCTCTTGGAGGAGAAGGACATTTTTGCCGTCGAAGAATTTCCGCTCGCCGTCGACCATCGGCTTGCGACGCTCTTGGGCGTCCGTCCCGATGAGGTGGACCGCATCTATTCGCACGACCAGGCGCTCATGCAGTGTTCCGACTACCTGAACCGTACATATCCCAACGCCGCGCTCATCCGCACCGCTTCGACGGCGGAGAGCCTTGAAAAGCTCGACGCCCATTCGGCCGGGATCGTCGGCGCCCATGTCCTCAGGGAGGGCGTCGTCCTCTCCAAGGAAAACATTGCCGACAACAAGGGCAATTTTACGCGCTTTCTCCTTGTCACGAGGCGCGGGAAACTTCCCGAGAGCAGTTCGATGGTGTTCTTTTCCGCCGTATGCGAGGAGGACAGGCCGGGCTCGCTCTTGGGCCTGCTCAAGATCTTTCTGCGCTACGGGCTCAATTTGACGCGGATCGAATCGCGCCCCGTCAAGAACGAGTTCGGGAAATATCGGTTCTTCATCGAATTTGCCGGGGACTTGGCGAGCGACCGCGTCCGCCGCGCCCTTGCCGAGGCTGAGCGGTACTGCGCGCAATTCAAACTTCTCGGCGCCTATAATTAGAGCAGGAAGGCGGCTCCGTAGCAGATCGCCGCGGAGACAAGCCCCTGTATGAACTTGATAGCAAGGAATTTCGGTACGGACACGCCGCACGGAATGAGAAAGGCAAGTTGTTGAACGAGCACGCAGAGTCCGCCGAATGTCACAAAAAATTCACAGCCGGCAAGGTTGTAGGGAAGGGGCGTGCCGCGCAAAAGGTGGCAGCCCGTTGTCATTTCCAAGCCGCCGCGCAGAAGGATCTCAAGTTGCTCCGGAACGGCAAGGAGCGTGCAAAGATCGGAGATCATCTCTCCGAAAGCGTAGAAGAGGGCGATCGCGCCGCCCACGCAGAGAATGGAGAGCACCGAGCTTGAGAGGAGTTCCGAAAGCCCGATGGGGGCGATCTCGGGGGCGCGGCCGGTTGGGATCTTTCGTTTGACGGGAAATCGCAGCAGGAAGCAGACGACGAGAATGCCCGCGATATGGGAGAGATAGAGCACCCATCCGGCGGCGGGGGAGGAGAACATGCCGACGCCCACCGCCCCGACGAGAAAGGCGGGCCCGGAGGTGGAGGCGATCGCCGCAACGCGCAGCGTCTCCTCTCTTCCGATCGCGCCCGCGCGGTGAAAATCGAGAAGAGTGCGCGCCCCCACGGGGTATCCCGAGATCATGGAGATCATTCCCGCACAGGCGCCCGGCCCCGAAATCGCGAAAAGTTTTTCCGTGGCGGGGGACAGTGCGCCCGTTACTTTTCCGAAGATTGTTCTGCGCGTGAGAATGGCCGTGAGAAAGAAGAAGGGGAACGTCGCGGGGAGAACGTTATTCGCCCACAGCATGACGCCCGTCTTCACGCTTGCGGCATACCGCGCGGGGAAGATGAGAAAGAGAACCGTGGCGGCTGCGACGGCGACTGTCAGCAAGGCGGAAAAGAGTCGTTTTGGATTGAATTTCCACACAAGACAAACATATGTTACGGAGGGATCGTTTATGAAAAAATTGGGACTTGCATTGGGCTCCGGCGGATCGCGCGGCGTTGCGCATGTCGGATTTTTGCAGGCCCTCGACGAGGCCGGGATCAAGCCGGAGTTCGTAACGGGATGTTCGATGGGTTCGATCGTCGGCGCGTGCTACTGCGCGGGGATCAGTCCCGCCCGGATGCGCGAAGCCGTCGTCGATCTGAAACTTACGGATATCGCCTCCTTGAACCCGGGGGCCTTTCATAAAAACGGGCTCATGAAGATGACGAAGGCGCGGAAGTTGATCGTCGATCTCATCGGCGAGAGGACCTTTGACGAATTGGAGATCCCGTTTGCGTGCGTCGCCACCGATCTGATCCGCGGCTGCGTCGTCCTCCTCGACCAAGGCAACGTTGCGGATGCGATCATTGCCTCGAGCTCCATTCCCGGCGTTTTTACGCCGGCTTCCATCGGGGAGTATCCCATGTTGGTCGACGGGGGCATTCTCGAGCGGGTCCCGACGCGGGAAGTCAAGAATATGGGGGCGGACGTGGTCGTGGCCGTCGATGTTTTGGGCAATCTGATGATGGAAAAGCAAGTCAAGGGAAATTTGATCGATACGCTGCTCCGCTGCATCGACATCATGGATACGCGCGCCACCCAGCGCAAGCGCGTCATGCGTCGCGACGCCGATCTTTGGCTTCAGCCCAAACTCGGCTCGATGGACCAATACAGCGTGAAGAATTTGCAGTTCGCATATGAGAGAGGATATCGGCTCGGCGTATCGAAAGCCGAATCGATTGCCATGCTTTTGAGGGATTGAAATGGATCTCTTTGATTTCAACGAAAACGAGGAGCGCGCAAAGCCGCTTGCGGAGCGCATGCGCGCTTCTACGCTCAAAGACTTTGTCGGGCAGCGCCATCTGATCGCGGAAGGGTCGCTGCTTCGGCGCGCCATCGCGTTGGACCGTTTGGGAAGCTGCATCTTTTGGGGACCTCCCGGCACGGGCAAGACGACGCTGGCCAATATCATCGCGGCGCAGACGAACGGGGAGTTTATCAAGCTCAACGCGGTTTCCGCAGGCGTCGCGGATGTCAAAAAAGCGGTGGAGCAAGCGCGGAACAATCTGAAAATGTTCGGCAAGAAGACGTATCTCATGCTCGACGAATGCCACCGCTTCAACAAGACGCAGTCCGATTCCCTGCTGCCGGCCATCGAACAGGGCACCATCCTGTTCATCGGCTCGACGACGGAGAATCCCTATGCCTCCATGACGCCCGCCATTGTCTCGAGATGCCGGGTCTTTCATTTTGAACCGCTCACGTCTTCGGATATTCGCGGCGCGCTCGAGCGGGCGCTAAGCGATAAACGTCACGGGCTCGGAAATTACGATACGGAAGTCGACGCGGATGCGCTCGCCCATCTCTCCGTGATGGCGGGCGGGGATCTCCGCACGGCATACAATGCGCTGGAACTCGCCGTTCTCACGACGCCTCCCGACGACGCGACGGGCAAGATCCATGTCACGATCGCAGACGCCGAGCAGTCGATCCAGCGCAAGGCGCTCTCCTACAACGAGGACCTGTATTACGATATCCTCTCGGCATTTTGCAAATCCCTGCGCGGGAGCGACGCCAACGCGGCGCTCTACTATGCGATGCGTCTGATCGAGGGCGGATGCGATCCCTTGCTTGTCTTTCGTCGGCTCATCGCCCATTCCGCGGAGGATGTGGGCATGTCGGACCCGCATGCGCTGGTCGTGGCGGTCTCCGCGCTGACCGCGTTCCAGAATATGGGGTATCCCGAGGGGCTTCTCCCGCTCACGGAGGCCATCATTTACGTCTGTGAGACGGAGAAGAGCAATTCCGTCGTCATGGCCATGGATGCGGCGCGCGCAGACGCCAAAAACTGCCGCGATGACGACATCCCCGCCTATCTGCGCGATACCTCCTACGGGAACAAGGAGATGAAGGCAGAGAGCAAAAAATATAAATATCCGCACAACTACGGCGGCTATGTGGAACAGCAGTATCTCCCCGATTCCCTGAAGGATCGGGTGTACTACACGCCCTCCGACAAAGGGTATGAGCGGACGGTGAAGGAGATCAGAACGCAAAAGGGAAAGAAGCGTTGACTTCCGTTCCCAATACGAACACCTTACCAAAGAACGGCATATTCCGACGGGATATGCCTTTTTTCATGGCGTGAAAGAATTTATAATGTCGCCCATGGAGCGGGAAGATGGAGGTCTATCTCGAAGTAGCGTTTTTGGAGAATTTTTTGCTCGACGGCGTGCTTTTGTACCTCGCGCTCGTCTGTGCCCGCGTAAAGCCGTCCGTCCCGCGGCTGTTGACCGCGAGCGCGCTCGGCGCCGTCGAGGCGATCGTCTTTCCGCCGTGCAGACTTCCCGGGGCCGCGGCCTATTTCGTCAAGATCGCGGGAGGCCTGCTCCTGATCGCCGTCGCCGTGCCGGGGAAACGGTTCAGACCCTATTGGATGACAGCGGCAGCATTCTTTCTCCTAACGTTTGCGCTCGGCGGGCTGCTGACGGCCGCCTATTCATTCTTCGGCATTTCCTATGCGGAAACGGGCGGGTATCTCGTCGAACAGGCCCCCGTCGGGCTGATCGTCGGCGCAACGGTTGCGTTCTTCGCGGCCGTCTGTTCGGGCGCGCGCGCCATGTATCGCTATCGCAGAACGGAGAAGAATGTCCTCCCCTGCAAATTGAAGGCGGGGACGCGCGAAGTGGCATGGCGGGGCTACGCGGATACCGGCAACCATCTGTTCTTCAACGGCGAGCCGGTGTGCGTCATCTCGGCGGCCGCCGTATTCGCGCTCTACGGCCGGGATCTGCACGAAGTGGGGCGCATCTCCGTCGGGACGGTCAACGGCAGGCGGGAGGCTCCCGTCTTTTCCTGCGACAGCCTGTCGATTTCGGCGCCCGAACGGACGATCGAGCGGGAAAATGTCTATCTGACGGTGGGCGAAGTCGGGAAAAATTACCAACTCATTCTCAATACCGCACTCATGGAGGCGTAATATGAAGCTCTTCGAAAGGCTCAAGGAATGGCTCCTCACCATCAAGGGCAGTGAAAATGTCATACACTATCTCTGCGGCAATGAAGCGTTGCCGCTTCCGCTCTCGCCGGAGGAAGAGGCGGAGATGCTGCAAAAATTGGAGGGGGAGGGCGCGGAGAGCGTCAAGGCCAAGCTGATCGAGCACAATCTTCGTCTCGTCGTCTATATCTCCCGTAAATTCGAGAATACCGGCGTGGACCCCGACGATCTGATCTCCATAGGGACGATCGGCCTCATCAAGGCGATCAATTCGTTCCGGACCGATAAAAACATCAAACTTGCGACATACGCTTCCCGCTGCATCGAGAACGAGATCCTCATGTATCTCAGGCGGACGGTCAAACTTAAGAGCGAGATCTCGTTCGACGAGCCGCTGAATACCGATTTTGAGGGCAACGAACTGCTCTTATCCGACATTTTGGGCACGGATTGCGATACCGTCTACGGCGGCGTGGAGTCGAACGTGGAAAAGGAATTGCTGCGCGACGCGCTGAAAAAACTCCCGGAGCGCGAACGGCGCATCATGTTTTTGCGGTTCGGGCTGGGAGGCGGAGAGGAGATGACGCAAAAGGACGTCGCCGATCGCCTCGGCATCTCGCAGAGCTACATTTCCCGCCTCGAAAAGAAGATCATCGAACGGCTCAAAAAGGAGATCTCCAAATTGGTTTAATCAAAGTCGTGACAAAAACTCATCCCGCACGCCTTGACAGAGACGTGCGGGATGCGCTATAATCAGGGGCCGGAGAGGGAGGACGGTCCGCACATAAATTGCCGCAAGTTGCAAATACTTCTTTCCCATACATAAAAGGAGGAAATTGTATGCTGAGTAAAGTAGTGATTTGCGGGGTGGATACCACGGGCCTTCCCAAACTCACGGCGGAAGAGAACGAAGAACTCATGATCAGGCTGAAAAACGGCGATAAGGCCGCCCGCGACAAATTTATCGTGGGCAACATGCGCCTCGTGCTCTCGCTCGTCAAGCGGTTTTGGGCCAAAAACGCCAACGCCGACGATGTGTTTCAGGCGGGATGCGTCGGGCTCATCAAGGCCATTGAAAACTTTGACCTCAAATTCGGCGTGAAGTTTTCCACTTACGCCGTCCCGATGATCATGGGGGAGATCAAGCGCTATTTGCGGGACGGAAACAGCCTGCGCGTCTCGCGCTCCATCCGGGATACGGCCTACCGCATTCTCAAAGTCCGGGAGGGCATCGAAGAGCGGGATGAAGAGGCGACCATCGAAAAGATCGCCGCCGAGATGCAGGTCAAGGAGCGCGAGGTCGTCTATTGTCTCGATGCGATTTCCGACCCGGTTTCCCTCTATGATCCCGTCTACAACAAGGAGGGAGATACGCTCAAACTTGTCGATCAACTGTATGACGAGACGCAGAGCGACGAGATCTGGACGGAGCGCGTCGCCCTGCGGGAAGCCATCGACCGCCTCACCGAGCGCGAAAGGAAGATCCTGATGCTCCGCTACTACGAGGGCAAGACGCAGACGGAGATCTCCGCCGAGGTCGGCATCTCGCAAGCGCAGGTATCCCGCCTCGAAAAGAACGCGCTCGGCACGCTCAAAAAAGAAATTTCCTGAAGGGGAAACTTTTCGACAAGATCCGCATACGATAGGGGTGTGGAAACGAGTTATGTGGAGTTAAGGCGAAAGGAAGCGATCAACCTCCTCGACGGCAAGCGTCTCGGCAAAGTCTCGGATGTAGTATTCACTTGGCCGGAGGGCAAGGTGCAGGGGATCGTCGTGCCGGGAGGCAAGGGATTCCGTTGGGGGAAGGCCGATCTGTTTATCGACCTCAGATGTATCAAGAAAATCGGCGTAGATGTCATTCTCGTCGAGATCAAAGCCGCGCCGAAGCCCGAGAAAAAGCGGGGGAAGTGGGAAGACAGCGGCCCCGAACCGCCGCCGATGCGCGGCGGGCCTGTCGACCGACGGGACTACGGAGAATACGAATAAGCGAGAAAAAACGGCGGAAAACCGCCGTTTTTTCACTGTTTGCACAGTACTATGCGAGACATAATACTTCATTTCGCCGTTTTTTCATAGCAATCGCAGGCGCGGCCGTCGGGCATGAATCCCGTATCCGAACATTTTTCACAGGCGAACTTGGGAACGAAGTCCCGTTCGCCGAGGTGCAGCCTCGCAAGTGCGGACGCGCGGAGCGCCCTCGCGTCGTCGACCTTCTTTCGGATCGCGGGAAGCGTTTCGGGGGAGAAGACTTCGGCCTTTGCGAGCTCGAGTTCGCTGCCGCGCAACATGGCTTCCGCGTTTCGGTAGTCGTCGTCTCTCTCTGCGATCGCGCGGGCGCGTTCCACGCGTCTCATTGCGGCGTCCCGCCTTGCCGCATAGAAGCGTTCGCGGTCGCTTCGCTCATCGGCCGCGATGGCGGCCTCCGTGCGATAGGGCTGCAGGCGTTCCGCCTGCGGCGCGCTCTTCTCCGGGATCTCCGCCGGCGAATAAACGCCCAGCCGCTTCCATTCGGAGAGCAGTTTGTTCATATACGGCAGCGGGGAGGAGGCATTGGCGCTGCGGGCCGCCGCCTCCAGGACCATTTCCTCGGAAAAGCTCCATGTGCGCCAAGTTTCCAGCATGTCGAGCGTGGACAGCGTCTTTTTCGTGACGCCGACGATCGCCTGAATGCGCTGAAGAAGGCGGAGCTGTTTCTCGCGGGCCGCGCAATACGTTCTGACGCTCTCTTCGTCGACGATCCCGGCGGCATAGAGCTCGTCGAGGAGCGCGTCGAGCTCGGGGAATCCGTAGGATAATTTGAGGCCGAGGCCCGCGACGAGCACGAGGCTTTCGGCGTCATAGCCGCGCTGCGCCCACTTTTCGGCATATTCTTCGATGTAGGGACGGGGATTCTGGACTTTGACGCTCAGTTTCCGTGCGACGCGGAAGACCGTATCGGCGAGTTTGCCGCGGGCTTCGAGATATTCGCGCGCCGCCGTTTCCTCTTTCGCACCCTTTGCGATGAGCTCGGAAACGAGTTGGTCGAGCGTGGCGAGCGTCCCTTTTTTGAGCGTTTCCGCGCAGGCATAGAGGGCGTTCGTCTCCATCCCCGCCGCGTGCCACGTCTCGAGATAGGTATAGTCGGCGTCCTGCGGCTTGCGGAAGATGCCGAGCAGCGCGAAAATATGGGCGAGTTCGCCCTCGTTGCGGTTGAAATCCGCATATTCCGCCTCGACTTGCTCAAACGTATATTTCCGGTCTCTCACCAGTTTTGCGGCCGCATTGAGGACATGGGGGATGCTCAGTTTTGCACCCTCTTTTTTGACATAGTATTCCACGACGAGCAGGAAGGCCTGCTGTTCCATGGGGGCGCTTTCGAGAAATTCGAGGATGCGCTGCTGTTCATACGGTTTCAGATCCTTGCCCGCTTTTTGCAGGAGCTTGAAGAGTTCGCCGTTGAACTGCGCGTATTTTTCGGGACGGATGGGCTTCGGCTTCCCGACCGCGGCGCTCACGGGCAGGTATTCGACGAAGAGGGGATCGCGGGAGAGGATCTGGACAAGCCCGCACTCTTCCCAAAAGGAATAAATCTCCACGAGCGTCGGGAGCGAAAGACGCAAGATCTTAGCCGTGCTTTCGGCGTCGAAATCCTGTCCGCAGCCGCAGAGGTACAGCCCGTAGAGGTAGACGCGCACGGCGTCGCCGCTCGCCTCTGGCAAATACTTCGCGATGAACCTGTTCTCAACGCTCGTAAATGAATTTTCGGTGAAATCTTTGGAATAAGAACTGAATGCCATATCTTCCTCGCAAAATTCTGCGGTTTTTTCCGTAAAATACCAACAACGCTTGCTTTTTTTCTCAAGCCGCTGTATAATAGTATATCATACTGCCCGTGAAAAGCAAAGCAAAATTGCGGAAGCGGGAAAATTTTCAAATCGCAGCACGGGAATGAAAATTCTTCACACATCCGATTGGCATCTCGGCAAGCGTCTCATGGAGCGAGAACGGCTTCCCGAACAAATCGAAGTTCTCGATGAGATCGTCGCGATCTGCGAGGAAAAGGGCGTCGAGCTTGTGCTTGTCGCCGGCGACGTCTTCGATACGCACCTCCCGCCCGCCGAGGCGGAGGAGGCGTTTTTCCGTGCCGTGCGCATGCTTGCGGGCAAGGACCGCGCGGTGGTCGTGATCGCAGGAAATCACGACGATGCCGTCCGCCTCGCCGCCGCCGCGCCGTTGGCCGCGGAGGAGGGGATCTACCTCTTCGGGGATCATACGTTTCCGCATCTCACAGAGAGCGGGCGCGCCGTGCATGCGGTTGCCGCGGGCGAAAATTATATCATCGTGCAAAACGCCGCCGGAGAGCGCGTGTATCTCAATACGCTCTCCTATCCGGGCGAGGCGCGCCTCAGGGAAGAAAAGACGGAAGAGACCTACGCCGAGAAGACGGCGCGGTGGATCGCCGCGGGCGACGCGGCATACGACGGCGAGATGACGCACATTCTCGTCTCCCATCTCTTTGCGGCGGGCGGGACAGGCTCGGAGAGCGAGCGCGATATTTCTCTCGGCGG
Organism: uncultured Clostridia bacterium; assembly: GCA_947627565.1. GTDB lineage: Bacteria > Bacillota > Clostridia > Christensenellales > Borkfalkiaceae > Gallimonas. The sequence continues at coordinate 21,676 of CANQWO010000001.1, read as the reverse complement.
GGCGCGGGCCGTTCCGCTTGCGAACTTTTCGAATTTCGACTACGTTGCGCTCGGCCATTTGCACAAGATGCAGCGTTTCGGAGACCGCATCGCATACAGCGGCTCCATTTTGCAATACTCGTTCGATGAAGCCGGTACGGAGAAGTGCGTCCTCCTGTTGCAGACGGCAAAGCATGCGGTCGCTTGGGAAAAGATCGCACTCCGCGGCGGGAAACGGCTTGTGCGTCTGGAGGCGAACGGCGTGGAGGAGGCGGTCGGCCTTCTCGCAAAGTATCCCGGCCATTACGTCGAGCTCACGCTCTTTCTCGACGCGCCGCTCTCGACCAACGAGACGCAGACGCTCCGCGAAGCCAACGCAGGGCTCATCTCGCTTCAGACCCGCGTCAAGGAGAATGCCGATGTCCGGATCGTGCGGCGGTCGGAGATGGATGCCGAAGCGCTGTTTCGCGAATATTATCGCATGAAGATGGGGGCGGAGCCCTCGGACGAATTGAAAGAGGCCTTTTTGCGCCTCCTGGGGGAGGGAGCATGAAGCCGCGATTTCTTGCATTCCGCGGGATCAATTCCTTTTCCGAGCCTGCGGAGATCGACTTTCTCGCGCTCTCCGAATTTGGGATCTTCGGCATCTTCGGAGATACGGGTTCGGGGAAGAGCACGATCCTCGACTGTATCGCATTTGCGCTGTACGGCAGCGTCTCCCGTTCCCGTGCGGGCAGCATTGCGGACATCATCAACTATAAGTGCGACGAAGCCTATGTCCGGTTCGAATTTGAGATCGTATACGGCGGCAAGCGCCGCATCTACAGTGTGGAGCGCACGCTCAAACGCAAGAACGCGTCGCAGAGCGTCGCCGTCTATGAACGGGAGGGAGAGAAACTCACCGCCGTCTCCGCGGGATACCGCGAGGCAAACGCCTTTCTTCAGGAAGTCGTGGGGCTGGAACAAAAGGATTTCGAAAAGTGCATCGCGCTTCCGCAGGGCGAATTTGCGCAATTTGTCAAGGCCCAGCGCGGCGACCGTCTGAAGCTGGTTTCCCGCCTTTTCGATCTCGACCGCTACGGCGAACGGCTGGCCGCCCGCGTCAAGGAGGAAACGCGCTCGCTTGCGACGGAGGGGGAAGTCCTCAAAGCCCGCCTTGCGCCCTATGCGGACATTACGCAGGAGGCGACCGAGGCGCTCGGCAAGGAGATCGCGGACCTCGTCGATACGGAAAAACGGTATCGCGGGCAGATCGCGTCGGACAGAGCGCGGGAGCGGGAATTATCCGCCCGGCTTGAGAAAAAACGGGAGGCCGTGCGCATCGCGGAGCGGCTTGCAATGCTCGAGGCCCGCCGCGACGAGATGACGGCGCTCGGCGGGGACCTTTCGCGGTTGGAAAAGGCGTCCGCCGTGATCGCGTCGGCCGAAGAGGGGAAGCGGTTGCGCGCGCAATGCGTCGCGGCAGAGTCCCGCGCGGCGGAGGCGACGGCCCGTTTTGCGCGTGCCGAAGCGGCGTATCAACAATTATCCGAACAGAGCGACGACGCGCTGGATGCGGAGATCGAAAGGCTCATGGCGCTTGCGACCAAAGCAAGATCGGATGAGGAGCTTCGCCGCCGCAAGGCGCAGGCGGAGGCCCGTCTTGCGGAGATCCGGGAAAAGACGGCCGCCGAGGAGCGGGCTTTTTGCGGATTCGACTATTTAGAGAAGCGCAAGGCGCTCGAGGAAAAGCTCTCGGCGCTGGGCGAGGAAAACTTTTTTGATTTTGCGGAGGAACACGGCAAGGCGGCGTTGCTCCGCGGGGAATATGCCGTTTTTGCGGGCGAGCTGAACGCGTTGACGGAGAAATATCCCGTCATTGCGGCAGACAGCAAGCCGCTTGCGGAGAAATACCTTGCGTTGGCGCAGGGGGAACAAATCGACTTTGCAGGCATCCGCGCTGCTTATGAGGAGCGGGAAAGCGCGAAAAAGGCGTTGCGGGAGGAACTCGTCATGTTGGAGAAGGCGCGGGGAAAAGAGGCCCTGCACCGGCAACTTCTCACGCAGCTTGCAGAGGAATCCTCGCGGCTCGGGCGGGAGATCGCGGACTATGCGGGACTCCTTCTTCCCCAACCCGTTTCCGCAGACGAGATCTCGTCAAAACTAAAAGAGGCGCGCGCCGCAAAGACGAAGCGGGCGGAGGAACGCGCCGCGGCGTCCAAAGAATACGCCGACGCGCGCGCACTGCATGCCGCGGCGCAGGGCAATGCCGCCAACGCCGCGCACAATCTCGAGGCGGGGAAGGCGCGATACCGCGAATGTCTCGCCGCGGGAGCGTTTGAAAACGTGGAAGAGGCCGCCGCGCTTGTAAAAAAATACGGCGACGCGTCGGATGCGCGCCTGCGCTATGAAAAGTTCCGCGATGAATATGCGGCGGTGCTCGCCCGCAGCAAAGAGCTCGCCGAGGCTGAGACCGATGTGTCCGAAGAACTGTTGGCGGAAGTCCGCGCGCAGATCGCGCAGACGGAATCCGCCGCGGACGCATGCGCGAAACGTTTGGCGGTGGCCGAAGCCGCCTATGCGCGTTGCCGTACCATGCTCGTCGAGAAGGCGGAGCTCGAAAAATCTCTTTCCGCGCTCACGAAGCGCTATGAATGTTACGAAAAGCTGAAGAAGCTGATCGAGAACAACCAATTCATGGAGTTCGTCGCGGAGGAATATTTGCAGACGGTGGCCGTCAACGCCGGGAGCCGGTTGATCTCGCTCACGGGCGGAAGATATTTTTTGCGGTACGACAAGGGATTCTATGTCGGGGACAACTTCAACGGGGGCGCACTGCGCGGCGTCTATACGCTTTCGGGCGGCGAGACGTTCCTCGTCTCTCTCTCTTTGGCGCTCGCGCTCGGCTCCGAGATCTGCGCGCGTTCGCTGCGGCCCATCGAGTTTTTCTTCCTCGACGAAGGGTTCGGGACGCTCGACGAAAAACTCGTCGATACCGTCATGGATAGTTTGGAAAAGTTAAAGAGCGAAAAACTTACGGTCGGGATCATCTCCCACGTCAGCGAGTTGAAGCATAGGATCGATCGCAAGCTCACGGTCATCAAGGCCACCGAAGAGCGCGGCTCGGTCATCGAGAAGTGAGGTAATAGGTTTGACGATTTTAACACCCATCACACTGTGGCAGGATTTCGACGATTCTCTTCCGCCCAACGAAGAGATCCTTTCCGAATGGACGGAAGACGGGATCGTACAGCGGGATCTGTATTTTTACGGACGGAACGTCGGTTCGGGCGCCGGGCGCGTAAAGATTTACGCGCGCTATGCGTTTCCCGCGGCCGCCGAGAGATTTCCCGCCGTCATGATCCTGTTCGAAGCGGGGCTCCCTTTCGACGAGAAGTTGATCTTGCGCTATGTGAGAAGCGGCTACGGCGTGTTGGCGGTCGACTATTGCGGCGAACGGAAAGACGGATTTTTCACCGTCTACCCCAAATTGGTGGATTACGCAAACTATGCGCGCGCAGGCAGATGCATCGACTATTGCGACAATACCGCCAAGGAGACGAGCTGGTATGAATGGGCCGCCGTCGCAAGATACGGCGCCAACTATCTCAACCGCAGGGAAGAGGTCATCGCGGTGGGCGCTTTGGGACTTCGGACGGGCGGAGAGGTCCTCTTCAAGATCGCGCCCTATGCGCCGCTCGCATGTATGGTTTCCGTGTGCGCGGCGGGTTGGCTCGCCTATCGCGGGATCGGAAAGTTCACGGACGGCGACTCCAACCGCATCCTCGACGAGGAGCGGCACCGCTTTATCGCCGGCATCGACTCGCAGAGCTATGCGCCGCACATCAAATGCCCCGTGCTTCTCGTCTCGGCCATCAACGATAAAAAATATAACTACGATCGCGTCTACGATACGTTCCGCCAAATCAATCCCAACGCGGAGAAGGCGATCCTGTTCTCCGCGCACGGAAGCGGGCTGGTCGGCACGCACGCGCTCAAGGATATCGAACTCTTTTTGGATAAATATCTGCGCAAGCGGACAGTCTTCCTCTCCAAGCCGATCACGCTTACCATCGACGAAGACGCGGAGGGGAACCTGATCGCCACGGGCACGTTCGATCCCGCCGGCGAGATCAAAGAGTTTGGCGTATTTTATACGGAGAACGTCTCGGCGTTCAAGACGCGGGACTGGACGCGCGTCATCGGCAAGCCGGAGGACCTCGAAGGGAACATCGGGAAGGTCTCCCTGCAGCTCTATCAGGGATGCAGTAAAGCGCTCGTCTATGCGTTCGTCAACTATTCCAATGATTTTTCGGTGACCTCGCGGATCGTGGAGGTCAATCTCGAAAAGAAATATAAAAATGCGGTGCCCCGTTCCCGCGTCATATATAGCGAAAGCGAGGGGAGAAACGGCTTCTCCACATTTTGGAGGCGCACGGGCTCCATCGCGGATTGTTTTGCGGAGGGCGCCAACTCCAACGTCCGGCAGATCGCAGGGTTCGGCGGGATCAAGGGGATCGCCACGACCCCGGGCGTCATTTCGTATCGCGTCGGCGAGATGCGCTATGCGTCCCCCGAGGGAGCGTCGCTCCGCCTCGACGCCTATGCGCGCCGGGATTCCCGCCTTCGCATCGTCTTCTATAAGGACGAAGAGGAAAAGGTGGGATATGCGGCCGAAGCCATTGTCGAGGGCGGCGGCAAATGGAAGGGCGTGATTTTCGACGCAACAGATTTCAAGACCGAGCTCGGTGCCTCGCTGCAAGATTTCGGCGGCGTGGTTTCCGTCGTTTTTATCAGCGATGACGAGGTTTTGATCAACAACGTGCTTTGGATCTGAATGCCGAAGCGGGGGCAAACCGTGAATAATCAGAAAAAGTCCAACCGCACGAGGAAGCCGTATGCAAGGGAGATCACCGCGCTGTTCGTGGCGATCATCCTGCTCTTCATTACCGGTATTCTCGTGACGGACATCTATTTCTCACGAAATTTCTACATCGTCGATGTGAGCGGGAGGTCGATGGAGCAAACCATTCATGACGGCGACACGGTCTATGCCGCGCGCAATTTCCACTTGGAGCGCGGAGATATCGTCATTGTCGACGTCTCCGAATACAGCGATTACAACGGGGACGGAGAACATAATATCATCAAGCGCCTCATCGCCATGGAGGGCGACCGCGTAAAGTGCGAAGACGGCGTGCTCTATCTTTCCGTCGACGGAAAGGATTTCGAGCCGCTCGACGAGCCCTATGTCCATGGGGAGAACAACTATGAATTTGAAGAATACGAATTGAAAGCGGGAGAGATCTACGTCATGGGCGACAACCGTCCCATAAGCAAGGATTCGCGCAGTACGGGGCCGTTCCTCGCGGAAAACGTCATCGGCGTCGTGCCGGACTGGGCGCTGGAGATCCGCGGATTTATCGGGTTTTGGTCGCGTTGCCGAAACGCGGTCACCAATCTTTTCGGATAAAACATTCATCGGAAAAAACAGGAGGTCATTATGAATATCCAAATCACTGCAGACAGCACCTGCGATCTCGGAAGCCATGTGGCGGAAAGACACATCGGCATCATGCCGCTCTCCGTCATTTTAGGGGCAAATTCCTATCGGGACGGCGTGGATATCACCCCGCAAGACATCTTCGATTATGTCGAGAAGACGGGCGTCCTTCCCAAGACGGCGGCGCCGAGCATCGGGGACTTCGAGGAATTTTTCGGAAACTATGTCGACGAGGGCAAGACGGTCATCCATTTCAATATTTCCGCAAAATCCTCTTCGTCGAATGCCTATGCCGTGCAGGCGGCGGAAAAATTCGGCGGCCGGGTGAAGGTCGTCGATACCAAGGCGCTTTCCTCGGGACAGGGCCTTCTCGTCATGAAGGCCTCCGATCTTGCGGATGAGGGGATGTCCGCCGAGGAGATCGTAAAAACCGTCGAAGGGCTCCGCGCCAAGGTCAATACGTCCTTTATCCCCGACCGTCTCGATTACCTCTATATGGGCGGCAGATGTTCCCGGATGGCGATGTACGGCGCCAATATCCTCAAGATCCACCCGCTCGTCGAAATGCAGGACGGCCAGCTTGTCGCCGAGACGAAATATCGCGGGAATATGCAGAAATGCATCGATAAATACATCGACGATCTTGCCGTCAAGTATCCCGCATACGACCGCACGCGCTGTTTCATTACGCATAGCAGCGCAGACGCCGATCTCGTGGCGTTTGCCAAACAAAAGGTCGCGGAAAAATTCAAGTTCGAGCAGGTGCTCGAGACGGTTGCCGGTTCGGTCATCACCGGACACTGCGGAAGAAACACGTTGGGCGTACTCTTCATCGCGGAGTGAGGTGCGAGGTGGTAAAGCTATATTCCGACGCCGATTATTGGGACGCCTATCTGCAGCGCCGCAAAATTTTGGCGGTTTTTCTCAGCGTGACGGGAGCGTGCCTTCTCGGATTTATTGCGCTCACCGTGGCCTATACCCAGCTCCCTTATCGGGATCCCGCCGGTCCGTGGATCATCGCGGCGACCTGCGTGCTGGTCGGGCTCTATATGATCTTCGCATTTCCTTTTGCGGGGATCAAATTCAAGCGCTGCAACAGTTACTGTAAGATGTTGAAGTTCATCTCCGTCGGCATGAAAGAGCACACGATCGCGCCCTTTCTCGAGATCGAAGATTGGATCACGCGGGACGGGGTAGACTGCAATGTCGCGGTGTTTGCCGCAAAGAATATCAAAAAAGACGAGCTTCTCAAGCGTCAGATCTATATCGACGGGGAAAAGGAATTTCCTCCCTTCGAGGAGGGAAAACTTGTGCACATCGTTTCCCAGGGGAATTTGCTCATAGAATACGAATTGCTCGAATAGATGCTTCAAGCAGGACCGGAAATCAATCAAGGAGTTGTCAATCATATGCAAAGATCAGAGGTTCAGGAACAAAACAAATGGAAAGTCTCGGATGTTTTTGAGAGCGATGAAGCGTGGGAAAAGGCGTTTCGCGCGCTCGAGGGGAAGGCGGATTTCGCAAAATACCGCGGGACGCTCAATACCGCGGAAAACATCCTCGCCTATTTCAAGGCTTCGGAAACGTTCACCGTCGAAGCGATGCGCGTCTATCTGTATGCGTTTTTGAAACACGACGAGGACGTGCGCGTCACAAAATATAATTCATATCTCGGGAAGATGATGTCTCTCTTTACGAAGGTCGGCGCAGAGACGGCCTTCGAGACCCCGGAGCTCACCGCGCTGCCCGAGGAGACGCTCGATTCCCTCATCGCCGACCCGCGGCTCAAAAATTACGATTACATGCTTTCGCGCGTCAAGGCGAGCAAGAAGCATACGCTGTCCGAGAAGGAGGAGATCATCCTCGCACAGGCGGGGGAGCCTTTGGCCGTTGCGGGCGACGTCTTCGAGATGCTCGACAATGCCGAACTCGATCTCCCCGAAATGGAGTATGAGGGGAAGAAAGTGCGCCTCTCCCACGGGCTCTATTCCGTGATCATGAACAGCTACAACCGCTCCAAGCGCGCCGAGGCGTTTAAGCTCTATTATGCCGCGTATAAGAAGATCCTGCGCACGCTTGCGACGACCTATTACGGCAACGTCAAGACGGATATTTTCTATAAGACGGTGCGCGGCTATGAGAGCTGTCTCGACAAGGCGCTCTTCGAGGAAGACGTCTCGCCGGACGTCTATCGGAGATTGGTCGATTGTGTGACGGAAAACGTACCGCTTCTCCACGAATATATGGCGCTTCGCAAGGAACTGCTCGGATATGATGAGATGCACATGTATGACATCTATCCTTCGCTCGTTCCGGACGCCGAGCTCAAACTCACATTCGACGAGGCCTTCGATCTCTGCCTTAAGGGGCTTGCGCCGCTCGGAAAAGAGTATCTGGAACTCTTTGCCAAGGGCAGAAGCGAGCGATGGATCGACGTCGAAGAGACGGAGGGGAAGAGAAACGGCGCCTATTCCATCGGCATCTACGGCAACCATCCCTTTGTGCTTTTGAACTATCAGAAGACGGTGCACGACATCTTTACCATCGCGCATGAGATGGGGCATTCCCTGCATTCCTACTACTCCAACACCTTCCAGCCGTATGTAAAATCCGATTATAAGATCTTTGTCGCGGAGGTCGCGAGCACGGTCAACGAAGTGCTCTTGCTCAAATATCTCCTGAAGACGACCGAAGACGATCACCTGAAGCGGTATCTCCTCAACTATTATCTCGACATGATCCGCACGACGCTCTTCCGGCAGACGCAATTTGCGGAGTTCGAAGAGAAAGCGCATGCGCTTGCGGAGAGCGGGGAGCCCCTCAACGACGACAATCTTTCGGCGCTCTATTTGGAGCTCAACCGCAAATACTACGGGGACGCCGTCGTGCACGACGAGGAGATCGCGTTCGAGTGGGCGCGCATCCCGCATTTTTACCGTTCTTTCTACGTCTACAAATACGCGACGGGCATCACTTCCGCCATTTGCATCGCCAACCGCATTCTCGCGGAGGGAGAGCGCGCCGTCGAGGACTACAAAAAGTTCCTGAAGGGCGGATGTTCCACCGATCCCGTGTCGCTCTTGAAGCTCGCGGGGGCGGATCTGACGACCGAGGCGCCTTTCAAGGCGGCCATGGAAGAATTTCGGTCGACGCTCGAACAATTCCGCAAACTTTCGTGATCCATTGTTTTACAGAGGAAAATTATGCCGAACAATCAGATGCCGCACAATCTTGATGCCGAAGCCGCGCTCCTCGGGTGTCTCATCATGGACGAGGAGGTGCAGGCGGATATTCTCGAGGGGCTCCGCGAGGAGGATTTCTATCGGGAATCGCACCGCATCATTCTCGCGGCGATGAAACAAATCTTTGCCGACCGCAAGACGGTGGATACCGTGACGCTCACCGATGAGCTGACCCGTGAAGGGATGTTGGAACGAGCCGGCGGGATCCAGTCTATTTCCGATCTTGCGACCGTCACGCCCTCCGCGGCCAATTATAAGCAATATCTCGACATCGTGCGACGCGATTCCATCAACCGCGCCCTGATCCGCGCTTCGCAGGACATCGTCGAAAATTGCAGGAAGGGGCCCGAGGAGCGCGACGCCATTTCGTATGCCGAGAAATTGGTCTATGACATCTCGAAAAAAGAGGACAAGAACAATCTCACGGGTCTCGCGGATGGGGAAGCGATCACCGAAGTGATCCGGAAGTTTGAGGAGATCGACCGCGATCCCAATGCGTTCCGCGGCGTGGAAACGGGCTTTACGCGGCTCGACCAGATCACGCACGGTCTGCAAAAGGGAAACCTCGTCATCATTGCGGCCCGCCCCGGCATGGGGAAGACGTCGCTCGCCATGAACATCGTGGAGCACGCCTGCCTCGTGCGCGATCAGGTGGCCGCCGTGTTCTCCCTCGAAATGCCCCGCACCGAGATCGTCCAAAGACTGTTGTGCGCGCATGCGGAAGTGAGCATGGAAAAGGCGCTGTCGGGCAATCTCGTCGTACAGGAATGGAAAAATTTGCTGCTCGCCGATAAAAAATTGCGGCAGAGCAAAATTTTCATCGACGATTCCTCGAGCATCACCCCGGCCGAGATCCTTTCCAAATGCCGTCGGCTCGCGTCGCAGGAGGGTCGGCTCGATCTTGTCATGATCGACTATATTCAACTCATGGAGAGCGGGGAACGCAAGGGCGGCGGAGAATTGAATCGCCAGCAGGAAATCGCGTCGATCACGCGCTTTCTCAAGATCATGGCAAAGGAGCTGAATGTGCCGGTCATAGCGCTCTCCCAGCTTCGCCGGATCCAGACGAAGGAGCCGCAGCTCTCCGACTTGCGCGAATCGGGCGCGATCGAGCAGGATGCGGATATCGTCATGTTCATCAATCGGCCGGAAGTGACCGCGACGCAGGACGAGCTCGCCAAGGGGACTGTAACGAAGGGTGCGGCCGATCTCGTGATCGCCAAACACAGGAACGGGTCTCTCGGCCGTATCCAGCTTCGCTTCATCGGCGAGACGACCAAGTTCATCGATGTGGAAGATCAGGGGCGGCCCTCGGAGGAGCCCATCTTCACGCACAAAAACAAACCGGCCGGCGGGGACGGCGAAGAGATTCCCTTCGAATAATTATGGAGACGAAGATCTTCGGCTGCCGGCGGGAGAGCCTCGCCCTCGCCCGTGAGTATATTTTGAAAGACGACGTTGTCGCCTTTCACACCGAAACGGTCTACGGACTGGGGGCGAACGCATTCTCGGACGAGGCTGTCCGCAAGGTCTTTGCCCTGAAGGGGCGGCCCGCCGACAATCCGCTCATCGCCCATGTCCATAGGGATTACGATATCTCGCGCCTCATTGACCGCGAGCCGCCCTATGCGGCCGCGCTCCGGCGCGCGTTTCTTCCGGGGCCGCTGACGATGGTCTATCCGTCTGCAAAAAGAGTCTCGCGCTATGTGTCCTGCGGATTGGATACGCTCGCGATCCGCGTGCCGTCTTCGCCTGTCGCGCAGGCGTTTTTGTGGGAAGTCGATCTTCCGATCGCCGCGCCGAGCGCCAATTTGTCCAAGCACGTCTCGCCCGTCACGGCACAGCATGTTTACGACGACTTCCACGGGAAGATCCCGCTGATCCTCGACGGGGGCCCCTGCGCGGGCGGCATCGAGAGCACGGTGCTGGATTGTACGGGGGAAGTGCCGCAGATCTTGCGCGCGGGCCTTGTGACGCGGGAGATGATCGCCGAGATCGCGGGCGACTGCGGGATCTATGCGGCAAAGGCGGGGGAGCGGCCCAAGAGTCCGGGCATGGCCTATAAGCATTATTCTCCGCGCTGCCGGACGGCGTATTTTCAGGCGGAAGAGCGCGCGGCGGCGATCGGTTGCTATCAGGATGAACGTGCGGCGGGCGGGGAGCCGATCTTTCTGTGCGAAAGTGAAATTTGCGCCGCGCTTGCTCCGTATCGGGTGCTGGATCTGGGCGAAACGCCGGAGGAAATGGCGCGCCGGCTCTATGCGTTGCTCAGAAACGCCGAACGGCAGGCGACGCTTTTGATCGCGATCGAACCAAAGCAAAAGGACGGCGTGATGGCGGGCGTGCTCAATCGTCTTCATCGCGCTTTCGGGGTGATAACATGAAACATCGGAGTATTCTTTTCGTCTGTACGGGAAATACCTGCCGCTCGCCGATGGCGGAAGCGGCATTGCGGGCAGAACTCAAGCGCCGCAGGATCGGCTGGTATAAAGTCGCCTCCGCGGGGCTCTCCGCCCGTGCGGGCGGGGCGATGTCCGCTCATGCCATGCAGGCGCTGAAGGAGGCGGGGATCCCGTTCGATGAAAGTTTTGCGTCCTCGAAGCTCACCGAGGAGATGATCCTCGGGGCGCATGCCGTCGTCTGTATGACGTCGGCGCAGGAGAAGGCGCTCTCCGCATATCCCAACGTGACGAGTTTCCCGTCGCTCTGCGGGCGGGAGATCACCGATCCTTACGGGCAGGGGATCGACGTTTACCGCGTAACGCTTCGGGAACTGCGGGAATGTTTGCCGCGCGTCATCGAAGTTTGTTGTCCGAAAATTCAAAATCCAAAATCATGATTCATCATTCAAGGAGGGGAACATGAAAATTTCGACGGCCTGCGACCACGGCGGGCTTGCACTCAAAAATGCGGTGGTGGCCTATCTCGAAAGCGAGGGGCACGAGGTCTGCGATTTCGGCACGACGACCGCAGATTCGTGCGACTATCCGGACTTCGCGCTTCAAGCGGCGGAGGCCTTGGCGCGAGGGGAGTGCGACCGCGCGATCCTCGTCTGCACCACGGGGATCGGCATTTCGATCGCCGCCAACAAAGTTCCGGGCGTGCGCTGTGCGCTTTGCAACGAACCGCTGTCCGCGAAGATGACGCGTCTGCACAACAACGCCAATGCTTTGGCGCTCGGCGGCGGATTTACGGGGGTGAATCTCGCTTTGGAGATCGTGCGGGTCTTTTTGGAGACGCCCTTCTCGGAGGAGGAGAAACATCAACGCCGCATTGATAAAATTGCGGCAATTGAACGGAAATATATGAAGTAAGCATAGTATTACGCGTGACATAATACTCTTTGATCCCCCTATATGGAGGTCTTGCATGAAAAATCAAGCGCTGCGCGGGAAGATCGGGGAATCACTCACTTCGATCCTTCCCATCGCGCTCATCATCATTGCGCTTGCGCTCACATTTACGCCGCTCAATACGGGGAATTTCGTACTCTTTTTGATTGGAGTCGTCCTGCTGATCGTGGGGATGGGGCTCTTTACGCAGGGAGCGGACATGTCTCTGCTCGTGATCGGCGAGAAGATCGGGATCGCCATTACGAAGTCCCGAAAAATTTGGCTGATCGCGCTCGTCGCGTTCGTCATTGGGATCATCGTCACGGTCGCGGAGCCGGACCTGCAGATCCTCGCGGAACAGGTGCCTGCGATCGCGCAAAAGACGCCGCTCGGCAACTACCTGCTCATCATGACCGTCGCGATCGGCGTGGGGATCTTCCTCAGCATTGCCATGCTCCGCATCGTGCTGCACATCCGTCTCTCCTATATTCTGATCGGCTTTTACGCACTGGCATTTCTGTTGAGCGAATTTGTTTCCCCGTCGTTTTTGGCGGTCGCATTCGATTCCGGCGGTGTGACGACGGGGCCCATGACGGTGCCGTTTATCATCTCGCTCGGCGTCGGCGTTGCGTCGTTGCGCGCCGGGAAAGACGGGCAGGACGATTCGTTCGGCCTCGTCTCGCTTGCAAGCGTCGGCCCGATCATCGCAGTGCTCACGCTGGGCATCATTTTCAAAGTCAATCATTTCGATTATCCCTACGAACCGCTTCCGACCGTGGATACGACGCGCGCCGTGCTCTTCGAATATCTCTATGGATTTGTGGACTACGCACAGGAAGTGTTGGTCGCGGTCGCGCCCGTATTTGTCTTCTTCCTGCTCTTTCAGGCGGCCACGCGCTCTTTCCGCAAACGGCAGGTGGTGCGCATTCTCATGGGTTTCCTGTATACGTTTGTCGGGCTGGTCATCTTCTTAACGGGCGCCAACGTCGGATTCATGCCCATCGGAAGGAGCATCGGCGAGGAACTCGCGAAGCTGTGGGGCGGATGGCTTCTCATTCCCGTGGGAATGCTCATCGGCTACTTTGTCGTCGCGGCGGAACCGGCCGTGCATGTGCTGAATAAGCAAGTCGAGCGCATGTCCGCGGGAGCGATCTCCGCCTCTTCCATGGAGAAGGGGCTCTGCATCGGCGTCTGTATCTCTTTGGGGCTCGCCATGGTCAGGATCCTGACGGGGCTCGACATCCGGTGGTTCTTAGCGTCGGGATATTCGGTCGCATTGCTTCTGACGTTCTTTACACCGCCCGTCTTCACGGGGATCGCATTCGACTCCGGCGGCGTTGCGAGCGGCGCGATGGTCTCTTCGTTTGTTCTGCCGCTTGCCATCGGCGCGTGTAACGTGATCGCGGGGGAGGGCGCCATCATGACGCAGGCATTCGGCTGCGTGGCCTTTGTCGCACTCACGCCTCTCATCTCCATTCAGGTCCTCGGGATCATGTATAAACTCCGTACTCGCAAGATCAAACGCAATTTCCTCTCGGCGGAGGAAAAGATTCTCGAATATGAGGTGGACTGATGAAGAAGCCCGCGGGAAATGAAAAAGCAGCTCCGAACGCCGTCCTCACGCCGCTTATTGCGGTGGAGAAAAAGGTCGAAGGACTGATCGGCGGCAAACAGGAGAGCAAGAGGCTGGAGAACAATCTCAAAACGGTGCGCGGAAAACTGCTTTTGAGCGTCGTCAACAAATCGGAAGAGAAGCGCTTCAAGGAGATACTCGATCAGTGTTCCGTCAGTCTCGCCTACCTCTTTGCGGGAACGGGGACGGCGCACTCAACGCTTCTCGACTATCTCGGCATCGGAGAAACGGAGAAGACGGTGATCGTTTCGCTGTTTCCCGAGTGCGACGAAGAGCTGATCATCCGCGAGATCCGGGATAAGATGTCGCTCTATCTTGTCGGCCGGGGGATCTCTTTCACGATTCCGCTTCGCGGGATCTCGCAGTCGGTGGCCGAAGGTTTGGCAAAAGCGGCGACCAATAAAACCAACGGGAGGAAGAGTATGACGTCGAACGACAGAAAATATGATCTCATCATCGCTGCGGTTTCCGCCAATTTCGTCGATACCGCCATGGAGGCCGCAAGAGGCGCGGGTGCCGTCGGCGGGACGATCGTTCGCGCCCGGACGATGGACAATGCCAAGGCCGAACAATCCATCGGCATCTCGCTCATGCAGGAGCAGGAAATTTTGATGATCCTCACGCGCAAGGAGCGGACGATGGCGATCATGAACGCCCTGTCGGAGCGCGTCGGCCTGAAAACGGAGGCCGGCGGCGTGATCTTTTCCGTGCCGGTAGACAGAACGGCGGGCATCTCCGTCAACGAGGGGCTTCGGGAAGAGAAAGGAGAAGAGGGCGGTGTCTGAGCGGATTCTCGCGATCGGCGGGGGACAGGGAAAGGGACGCGAACAGAATGTCGGGCGTCTCAAAATCGATGAATATATCGCCGGCGAGGCAAAAAAAGCGGCGGGGGACAGACGCGCCTGCGGGCTCTTTATTCCCACGGCCAGCCACGACTGCATGCCCTACTATAATACCTTCCACAAAGTCTATACGGGGCTCTTCGGGCTCAAAACCGACGTCGCGCTCACCGTGGGGCGGGAGATCGATCCCGAAAAGATGAAAAAGAAGTTCGACGCGGCCGATTTCCTGTATGTCGGCGGAGGGGATACCGTATTCATGCTCGATTCATGGCGGGAGACGGGCCTGCTCGCGTATATCGAAGAGGCCTACCGCCGCGGCGTGCTCGTCGCGGGGCTCTCCGCAGGCGCCATCTGTTGGTTCGAAGAGATGTATTCCGATTCCGTCGTCGAGGGGGAATATCACATGTACCGCGGATTGGGCTGGATCAAAGGAAAAATTTCTCCGCATTACGACGAGAGAATGCTTGACTTTGACGAGATCGTGTTGTATAATAAGTACTGCGCATGGGGCGTTGAGAACGACGCGGCCCTTGAGATCGTCGGCGGCGAACCCGTTCGAAGCATCTCGGCGGGCGGAAAAGTGTGGCGGCTCGACGGCGCCTCCGGCGAAAAGATCGTCAAAACCGAGTTTTGACATTGCGGGGTTTGATCTCCCGACTCGGCTCCTCGGCCGTGTAAAAATACGGGGCAAGGTCGTCATGTTTGACATCGCGGAATTGACCTCCACCTCGGGGACCCGCCCGTGTAAAAATACGGGATATGCGGATGTGGCGAAACTGGCAGACGCGCAGGTTTCAGGTTCCTGTGGGAGACCATATGGGTTCGAGTCCCTTCATCCGCACCAGCGAACGGGAAGTCCATTGAGGGCTTCCCGTTCGTTTATACGAATTATGAAGGGACTCGAGGGGGGCGGGGAAGCGGTACCCCTCCTATGAAAATCGCCCGTTCGCACCGCAATGTACGTCGGCAAAAAAGTGGCGGGGGCGCCGAGGAATTTTATGAGAATACTTTCCCCGCTACTTGTTTTATAATAGATATGATGGTAAAAGCGGATTGAAGAGCGGAATTTATCGAAACCACAATGCAACTTGTGGCCCAAAGCGGTTTGGGCGGCTTTGCCATAAAACAGGTAACCGATGAACAGCGGGAGCTCTCCAAGGGCATAGAGGAAAAGGCGGACTGATCTGCATCGCTTGCGAAAAGTTCGGAAAATTTACGAAATATGAAAAGACGGGCCGTTTGATCGGCCCGTCTTTTCATTGCAAGATTGTGCGTTTACGAGGGAATGAGATCGAAGGTGACGGTGACGGTCGTCCCTTCCTGCGGGGCGGAGGTAAGGGAAATTTTTGCCCCGAACAGCCTGACGATCTCTTTGACAAAGCTGAGCCCTAAGCCGAGCCCGGGTTTATCCGACCGCGATGCGTCTTCGCGGTAAAATCTTTCAAACGCATGCGCCACCGCTTCCTCGCTCATCCCGACGCCGTCGTCGCGCACCGTCAAAACGGCCGTGCGGTCGGCCTTTTCCAACGAGACGAGGACATGTCCGCCCGGTTTTCCGTATTTTATGGCATTGTCGAGGAGATTTTGCAGGATCCGTTCGTATAACGTGGCATCTGCGGCCACGACGATGTCTCTTTCGATATTCCGCCGGATGTCGATCTCTTTGGGCAAAGCATAATCATCGAGAAATTCCTCGGTGATCCTCGAAATATCCGTTGGATCGAGCGCGATCTTGAGTTGATTGGCGAATCTCGTAAATTCCAGCAGGCTGTCGGTGATCGCTTTGATGCGCTTGGATTGACGGCGGATCACTTCCAGCGATTGATTTTTTTCATCGACGCTCTCGGTGTCGGCCAAGGCATATTCGCTCTCCGAGAGGATCACGGTGAGCGGCGTGCGGAGCTCATGCGCGACGTCCGAAGTGAACCGCTCGTGATTGCGGAACATGGCCTCGAGGCTGTCGAGCATGAAATTATAGTCGTCTGCAAGCTGTGCGAGCTCGCTGTCCGTCGTGACTTTGGAGAGCCGTTTTTTGATATCGCCGGATGCCGTGATCTCGTTGACCTCTTTCCGCATCGTCTCGATGGGCTTGACCGCGCGCCTCACCGAAACGATATTGATCACGATACTCGCCGCCGCAAGGGCTCCCGCAAGTACGGTAAACGAGATCATTGCGAAGAACCAAATGTTGTAGGATGCCTCCGTGATCCCCCTTAAATAGATGTCGTCTCTGCCCTCGAGGGAGATGGCGAAATCATAGACGTAATACTGTTTGTCGTCGATCCTGACATAGGAGACGACGCCTTTTTGAATGGGGAGGTCGATGGGGCCGGGGAAGGAACCGTTTTTCAGGGTGCCGTCGCTCAGATAGACGCTCAGATAGACGCCGCTCACATTGTAGTCGAAGTCGCCGGGCACCGCGCCGTTGCCCGCGGCGATGACGGAGGCGCGGGAAGAGACCGTCTCGATGAGGGCGTCGCGGATATTGTTGCGCAACACCCGTGTGCCCGCTCCGGCCGCGGCGATGACGATGACTGCGGCCAAAAAGGCGATCAGGATGGAATTGATGAGGATGATTTTTTTGCCGAATTTCATTCTTCTTTCACCGTATAGCCGACACCGCGCACGGTGCGAATCAATTTTACGTCAAAATCGTCGTCGATTTTTTTTCGGAGATAGCGGATGTAGACGTCGATCGCGTTGGATTCGATGGATTCTTCCGAGCCGTACAGCCTGTCGCAGATCAGTTCCCGGGTGAGGACGATGTTCTTGTTCCGGATGAGAAGCGCAAGCAGATCGAACTCCTTGGCCGAGAGCGCAATGGATCTGCCTCCCCGCGTTGCGGTGCGACTGTGCAGGTCCAAAACGAGATCGCCCGCCGTCAAGATGTTTTCCCGCGACCCGGCGTTCCGCCTTGTGACAAGGCGGATGCGGGCGAGCAATTCGGAAAACTCAAACGGCTTGACGATATAGTCGTCGGCGCCCATGTCGAGCCCCTTGACGATGTTGCCGCTTCCGTCAAGGGCGGTGAGCAAGATGACGGGCACATCGATCTTTTTTGCGCGTACCGCGGAGAGAAATTCGAGGCCGTTCATCACGGGCATCATAATATCCGAGATGACGACGTCATAGCTTCCCGCAAGCAAAAAATCGAGGCCTTCTTCGCCGTTTGCGGCGCAGTCCACGGCAAACCCGTTGGCGATGAGGCGCTTTTTGAGTACGGCTTTCAGACTTTCGTCGTCCTCGAGAATGAGAATCTTCATGGCGTGCTCCTGCAATGATCCGAAGTGGAGGGGAGAGGCAGTGAGATTGCCCGACAGAATTTTCCATCGGGCATTCTCATTCCTATTATAGCATGTTTTGATCGATTAATCAAATGAAACGTCGATGTCGAGAATTTTTCCCGTCTTGGCGTCGATTTCAAAAGAATATTCGAGGTCTTTCACCTTAAATTCCACCTCATAGATGAGAAGCCCGTCATCCTCTTCCAGTTTCACTTTGACCACTCTCGCCTCGTTTTTGGCGATGCTGAAATGATCCAATGCGATGGAGAGCGCGGATTCCTCTCCGATCAACGTCGTCCCGCTTTCGATGAGTTCGCCCTTCACGCGCACGTCGCCGGTGAGCGCGTCGACGTAGCATTCATATTCTCTTCCGTCGACATAGGCTTCCACTTCGTAGTAGTAGCGCTTGTTCGCTCCCGTGCCTTCGTCCTCCCATTCGACGTCGCGATCGACGCGCGCCGTCTTGCCCTTGTCGGCGAAGTATTTCTGAACGGCCGCAATGGCTTGGTCGCGCGTGATATAATTGCCGGAAGAGGGCTGAGAGGGGAGCGTCTCGTGTTCGAAATCGATCTCCCGCTCGAGGACTTTGCCGCTGTTTGCGTCAAGGCTCATCTTGTATTCCGTATTGCCGACGAACAGCTTGATCTCATAGCAAAGTCTCCCGTCTTCGCGTTCGAGATGAATGCGCTGTGAAGTGAGACCGTTTGCAGTGAGCCCGAAGCTGTCGAGCGCGATCTGAAGGGCCTCCTCCTCGCTGAGCGCGGGCGTAGGATCGGCGGGATTGCCTGCAAATCCCTCGTTGAGGGTCACGTTGCCCGTAACGGCGTCGACAAAATATTCGATCTCGCGGCCGTTGACGCGCACTTCGACCTCATAGAAGTAGCGCTTTTGTCCGTTCACGGTTTCTTTTTCGATATCCACTTCGAGGACGAACGCATCCGAACCGGCCTGTTCGAGAACTTTGGCGACGGCCTGATCGCGGGTGATGAACGGATCGGATTGGGGAAGGCTTGCGTCGTGGCTGTCGTTGTCGTCGATCTCCACATCGAGAATGGCGCCGTCGGAGGCCGCGATCTCAAATTCATATTCCGTCCCGCTCGCCATAAATTCCACTTCGTAGATGAATTGTCCCTTTTCGTAATCAAGTTTGACTTTGCGGAACTGCACTTGCGCCGAGCCTGCCCCGTTGGGGAAGACAAACGCCAACGCGATGTTCTTCGCTTCCTCTTCGGAGATGGTCTGCGGGATCTCGGGATAGGTCGCGTTCGCATCGAGCGCGCTCTTGGAGAACTTTACGATGTCGCCCTTTACCGCGTCGATATCGATCGTGTAGCCGTAGCCGTCATATCGGAAACTTGCCTTATAAAGTTTCCTGCCGTTTTCCGACACGGTTTTTAAGGTGAAATTTTCCGCTTGGCTCTCGGCGATGCCGGCGGCTTTCAATGCGATCGTCTTCGCATTCTTTTCGCCGATATACGAGGAGGCGGCCCCGGACGGCGCGGTATTTTTCAATTCCGTCTTGCTGGCGAGCAGCGTAAAATCTTCGGAATTGAACGTGTAGGAGTATTCCGCAACCGCGTCTTCGATCTCAACTTTGAAAACGGATTTCCCCATATAGGTATCGCGGTCGAAATCGAAGCCCTCAACGTCCGCTTTGTCGATCCCGGAGAGTGCAAGGGCCTCTTCATACGCCTTTTCGAGATCGGAAAGGGGCGCGGAGACATCCGCTTCGAGCGCCGTCGCCACAGGGGTATTCGTCTCGATAATCGTATTGGCGGCGCCCACTTTGAACTGTGAATCGACGCGGTATTCGGATACCGAAGACGAAGTGATGACGGTGACGAGATAGTCTGTTTCATCCGCGACCGCGGTTTGGCTGACGAGATCGCCCACGGGCGGTACGGCTTGGAATGCCTTCACCACGCCGTCGTCATAGGTAAGTTTGTTTTGCGACGTATGCGTACCGCAAGCGGCGAAAGCGGAAAGCGAAAGGGCGATCCCCGCGAACAGTCCTAACGATTTGATAAAACGTTTTTTCATGATGTACCTCCTTTCATGTTCAATGCCATTCTATTGCACGAAAATTAAAGAAACATTAAAAATTTCGGATTTTTTTATTTTTTCAAGTTCCGTGAAGCTATTATACGCCCACACATAAAAAATAACCGCAACTCAAAAGGGTTGCGGTATCATTTTTGTTCTAATAGGAAACCCACCGGCTATGCCGGTGGTGGTTGGGGTAACGAAGAAAGGCTTTAGCAGCAGCCTTGTAAGGCTGTACAAAGCACCTCTGTGCTAAACTGAATGTGGGCTCGCAACCGCACATGAGTAAGAAACACAGAGGAGGACGTTACATTGAAGAACCAAGATAACGACACATTCAGTTTAGCACACACGACGTGGAAATGTCAATACCACATCGTGTTCACGCCGAAATATCACAGAAAGATAATTTATGGCGCGTTAAGAAAGGAAATCGGAAAAATACTACGGGAATTGTGCAAACGGAAGAGCGTGGAGATTATAGAAGCGCACGCTATGCCGGATCACATCCATTGTGAGCATACCGCCGAATGAGAGGGTATCGTCGTTCATGGGATACCTCAAAGGCAAGAGTACCATGATCATATTCGAGCGGTATGCGAAACTGAAATATAAGTATGGGAACCGACATTTTTGGAGTAGGGGATATTATGTAAGCACGGTGGGCGGGAACAAGCAAGTCGTGCAGGAATACATAAGGAACTAAGAGAAAGAAGATATGATTTCAGCCCAAATCAGTATGGTGGAGTATTACGACCCGTTCAAGGAGTGGCTGGAATCATATAGCAAAAAGCCGACGAAGTAAGGGAATCGTCGGCTTGCTTGTTGTGCGGTAGGCGGGCCCTTACCTTCGGCGCTTGAGCGCCGCGCCGGTATCCTGCCCTTTAGGGCTTCCTAAAGCCCCCACTTTAGTGGGGGATATTTACTCGAGGAGACGGGATTTGAACCCACGACCTCTTGGTCCCGAACCCTAAATTTTTTTTATGAAATCATTATAATTTGTCGTTTTTTTATTAAAAAGTAGCCGATTTTTCGGGTTTCTTGCTTTGCTGCCCAATCTGCTACCCAGTTCTAATCAAGCAATGTAATTTGAAGGTGAACTGCCCTCGGAGTGTTGTTGACTGAGGAATAGATTCTTTCATCCAGCGGCGAGGACCGCAACGGGCGGGGCGCGGCTTTCCGGGGCTCCGATGCCGGGGCCCCGGGCGGCTGGGTTCGGGGCCGAGCTTCGGAGCAGAGCGGAAGAACGAACGAGCTCGAGGCCGAAAGAGCAAAGTTTCTGCCATTGGGACGAGATGTATTTTTTCGCGCATTGGCGTGAGGCCGGCGGTGTTTGACTAATAGCTGTTGCTGATCCAAACGTTAAAATCGCGGCGCGCGGTGGAGCCGTGCCGGACGCACATTCCGACGTAGAATCGGCGGAAGGGCGGAGGGCGCGGAAACACCGCGCGCCGCGAAGGAACGAGCAGAGAAGCTCAGATAACGCCAAACTGATTCTCTCGGAAAAAATGCCGTTTGAGAATCGGCATTTTTTCCGTCGCTGAATTTCAAAAAAACCGTAAGCTCGAGGCCCTCGGGCCATTCAGATCCAAGCCGCCCTTTGTGGCGGCTTCCTTCTTTCGCTTCCCATCACGGCGGCGCTTGCGCCGCACCGCTTCTCTTCTCAAAGCACCGTTTCTCGGACGGTGCGCCTATGAATTTCTTTATGTTTTATATAGAAGTTTATTTTAGTGGGCTACTTTTGAGACAGTCGGTGTGCTATTTTTGCGCCTGACTGCGTGCTATTTGTGAGCCGGGGGAAGTCTCAGGAATGGCACGGTAAACGGCAAAAAGAAACGG